>NZ_NNRN01000045.1:0-11387 GCF_002252535.1 Brucella lupini | reverse complement strand
ATATTACTGAAAAAGGTGTCCGTGAATTAGTGAAACCCGCAGCCCGGCTTCCCGCGTCTGCCCCTGCCGCCTCGCCCTCGACGGAGAGGGCGAACACAGGAGGCAGCCATGACCACCGATCGCACACCCCAGCCCCGGAACGACATCTACGAGCGTGTCACCAGCCAGATCATCGCCGCCATCGAGGCCGGCGCCGACCAGTACCGGATGCCCTGGCACCACGACGGATCGGCCATCACTACGCCCGTCAACGTCGCCTCGCGCAAGGCCTATCGTGGCGTCAACGTCATCGCACTCTGGGCCGCCGCGCACGCCGCCGGCTTTCCCGCCGGCATCTGGGGCACCTATCGCCAGTGGCAGGCGCTCGGCGCCCAGGTCCGCAAGGGCGAGCGCGGGCACCTCGTCGTGTTCTGGAAGACCGTCGATCGCCACGGCAAGGCAGACGTACAGGACGGCGACGAGGATCGCGACGAGCCCGCCCGGCGCATGTTCGCCCGCGGCTACACGGTCTTCAACTGCGCGCAGGTCGACGGCTACACGCCGCCCGAGATACCGGTGCTACCCGAGGCCGAGCGCATCGAGCGGGCCGAACGGTTCTGCGCAGCGCTCGGCATCGACATCCGCCACGGCGGATCGCAGGCCTGTTACCGCCCATCCACCGACCACGTGCAGATGCCCGACTTCGCCTGCTTCCGCGATGCCGCAGCCTATTACGCCGTGCTGCTCCACGAATGCGGGCACGCCTCCGGCGCCAGGCATCGCCTCGACCGTGATCTCTCCGGACGGTTCGGCTCGGCCGCCTATGCTATGGAGGAATGCACGGTCGAGCTCCTGAGCGCCATGATCTGCGCCGACCTCCATCTCAGCGTCGAGCCGCGGCCCGACCACGCCAGCTATATCGCCTCCTGGCTCGAGGTGCTTCGCTCCGACAAGCGCGCGATCTTCACCGCCGCAGCCAAGGCGCAGCAGATCGCCGACTGGCTGCACGCCCAGCAGGGCAACGCTTGCCGGAACGACGTCAGGGGCGCCGCATAGGCGCTCCTCGACCCGATCAGTTGACAGTTCGCTCCCGGAACAGCGCCTCAATCAGCGGACATTCCGGCCGCGTGCCGTCGGCGCATTGCGCGACGACGTCCTTGAGCACCCGCTCCATGCGCTTCAGGTCAGCGATCTTCGCCCGCACATCGTCGAGATGCGCGGCGGCGACCGCGCTTGCCTCGGCGCAGGGCTGGTCGCGTTCGTCGACCAGGCGCAACAGCTCGCGGATTTCGTCGAGTGAGAAGCCGAGCTCGCGTGCCCGCAGCACAAAGCGAAGGCGCCGCTCGTGCGTCGTGTCGTAGCTGCGGTAGCCGGCCGCCGTGCGCGGTGGCTCGGGCAGGAGCCCGACCTTCTCGTAGTAGCGCACAGTCTCCAGATTGCTGCCCGTCCGCCGGGCGAGCTCAGCCCGCTGCAGGCCCTTCACGCCAGCGTGATCGCGCATCGCAAAAATCCCTCTTGACCCTGTAGTTGCTACAGACCGCATGGTACTGCGCAATGAGGATTTCGGCAAGGAAAGCGAGATCGGACATGGATATATCGCGACCCAGCACGGCGGGCATGACGTCCGCCACGACCGACGTGCTCGCGTCGGACCGAGCCGAAGTCGGACGGCAGCGCCTGGTCGCCGTCGGCGGCATTCTCGGCGCGCTTGCCGCCTCCTCGTGCTGCATCGTCCCGCTCATCCTGTTTAGCCTAGGCATTGGTGGCGCCTGGATCGGCAATCTGACGGCGCTCGCGCCCTACAAGCCGCTCTTCGTCGCCGGGACGACGGGCGTTCTCGGCTACGGCTTCTATCTCGTCTACTGGAAGCCGAGGCGGGCCTGCGCCGAGGATGCTGCCTGCGCGCGCCCGATCCCCAGCCGCATTGTCCAGATCGCGCTCTGGTTTGCGACGGTGCTCGTCGCGGCCGCCTTCGCATTCGACTACGTCGCCCCGCTGCTGCTTTCCGCCTGACACCAAGAGGAGACCCGTCCCATGAAGAAGAGTTTGAGTGCTCTTGCTTTGATCATGTCGGTGATGACCGCGCCTGCCGTGTTCGCTACCGAACGCACAGTCACCTTCGCCATCGACAACATGACCTGCGCCTCCTGCCCCTACATCGTGAAGACCTCGATGGCGGCGGTCCCCGGGGTCTCGACGGTGGCCGTCTCGTTCGAAGCCAAGACCGCGACCGTGACCTTCGACGACGCGCAGACGACCCCGGATGCCATCGCGGCCGCCAGCATGAATGCCGGCTATCCGGCCCGCCCGACGCAGGAGCAAGGCAGTTGACATGCATGACCGCGCCCTGATCCGCACCGGCGCCGCAGGCGCCATTGTCGTTGCGATCTGCTGCGCGGCGCCACTCCTTGCCGTGCCCCCGCCGCTGGCCGGCCTCGGCGCGTGGTTGACGGGTTCGGGTCTGGTCGTGCTTTCCCTGATCGCCGCGGGCCTCGGGCTTGTCGCCTGCGGCATCCATCATCGCCGTGCAAAGGTCGTCTGTTCCAACACGAAGATTCTGAATGAAGGCCTGAAGCCATGAACGATTGCTGCACATCCTCCGCGTCCCGCGACAAGGCGACGGTTTCTACATCCGCAACGGTGCCGAGCTTGGCCGTGCGGCCGGGTGTGACGTTTCCGGACTGGTCGGTGGTTTCGTCACCCGTGGTGAAGGAGGCCCTGCTGGCCATGGTCGGCTCCGACCATGTGCTCAACCGCTGGAGCGGCTACGAGGCGGCCACGGATCGCGTGCGCGTTGCGTTGCTACAGCTCTACGCCGAACACGGGCGAGCCCCGACCCCAAGCGCGCTTGCCAAGCGTGCGGGGCTGAGCGAGGAAGCCGTCCGTGCGCTGCTCGAAGAGCTCCGCCGTCGCGACCTCGTCGTACTCGATGGCGACATGATTGTCGGCGCGTATCCCTTCACCGACCGCGACACCGGCCACCGGGTCACACTGGACGGACGCACTCTTACTGCGATGTGCGCGGTCGACGCGCTCGGCATCGGCGCTATGACCGACCAAGACATCTCGATCGTCTCGCGCTGCCGCCACTGCGGCGCGCCGGTCCGGATCACCACGCAGGAACGGGGCCGGGCTCTGGCCGACGTTGAGCCGACGACGGCCGTCGTATGGCTCAGCGTCCATTACGAAGGCGGATGCGCTGCGAACTCGCTGTGCACTGCAACATCCTTCTTCTGTTCCGACGATCACCTCGCCGCGTGGCGCCGGCAGCGTCCTGCAGACGAGCCGGGATTCCGGCTGTCGATCGAGGAAGCTCTCGAAGCAGGTCGGGCGATCTTCGGGCCCAGCCTTGCCGGAATCGGCACAATCGCCGGCCACGGCAACAACGCGGCCGAGACACAAGGTGAGCCTCAATCGTCGGGCGATACGGCATCGCCGGACAGGCCCGTGACGCATCGGCGCCTTGGCACGAATGGCCGCAACAATGGTTCCTACGACCTTGCCATCATCGGCGCCGGCTCGGCCGGCTTCTCGGCCGCGATCACGGCAGCCGATCAGGGCGCCCAGGTGGCCCTCATCGGCAGCGGCACCATCGGCGGCACCTGCGTCAATATCGGTTGCGTGCCGTCGAAGACGCTGATCCGCGCCGCCGAGACGCTCCACAATGCCCGAGCCGCGGCACGTTTCGCCGGCATCACGGCCGAGGCCGAACTGACCGACTGGGGCGGAACCGTCCGTCAGAAGGACGCGCTGGTTTCGGAGCTACGTCAGGCCAAGTACGCCGACCTGCTCCCGGCTTACAACGGCATCGCCTATCGCGAAGGGCCGGCGCGCATCGTGGACGGCGGCGTCCAGGTGGACGGCACGTTTGTCTCAGCCGGCAAGATCATCATCGCGACCGGCGCGCGACCGGCCGTCCCTGTCATCCCCGGCATCGAGACCGTGCCATACCTGACGAGCACGACGGCGCTTGATCTCGAGGCGCTGCCCCGATCTCTGCTCGTGATCGGCGGCGGCTATATCGGGGCCGAACTCGCCCAGATGTTCGCCCGCGCCGGCGTCGAGGTGACGCTGGTGTGCCGCTCGCGTCTCCTTCCGGAGGCCGAACCCGAAATCGGCACGGCGCTGACGGGGTATTTCATGGACGAGAGCATCGCGGTGATTTCCGGCATCACGTACCGGACGATCCGCAAGACCGCGGACGGTGTTGCACTCACTGTCCATCGCGACGGCAAGGACGTCACGATCGACGCCGATCAGGTGCTCGTGGCGACGGGCCGCGCGCCCAATATCGAAGGTCTCGGGCTCGCCGAGCATGGGATCGCTCTCTCGCCGAAGGGCGGCATCTTCGTCGATGACCGCATGCGCACGACAAGATCGGGCGTGTACGCTGCCGGCGACGTCACCGGTCACGATCAGTTCGTCTACATGGCCGCCTACGGTGCCAAGCTCGCGGCGAAGAACGCCCTCAACGGCGACAGCCTGCGCTACGACAACAGTGCCATGCCGGCCATCGTCTTCACCGATCCGCAGGTGGCGAGCGTCGGGCTGACAGAGGCGGCTGCGCGGACCGCCGGCCACGCCGTCCGTGTCTCCACGATCGGTCTCGACCAGGTGCCGCGCGCGATTGCCGCCCGAGACACACGCGGGCTCATCAAGCTCGTCGCCGACGCTGGCAGCGGCCGGCTGCTCGGGGCGCATATCCTCGCACCGGAGGGAGCCGACAGCATCCAGACGGCGGCCCTGGCAATCCGGCACGGCCTCACCGTCGACGACCTCGCGGATACGCTCTTTCCGTATCTCACCACCGTTGAGGGCCTGAAGCTCGCGGCTCTTGCCTTCGACAAGGACGTGGCGAAGCTCTCATGCTGCGCCGGCTGAGCCGTGAAGGCTCGGATGTCGAACGTGACAATGTTGGAGGAGATCTAGTGGCGAAGAGATATGACCTTGCGATCATCGGCACGGGAACGGCTGCGATCGTAACAGCACACAGGGTTCGTGCGGCTGGCTGGAGCGTCGCCGTCGCGGACTTCCGGCCCTTCGGGGGCACCTGCGCCTTGCGCGGTTGCGATCCGAAGAAGATGATGGTCGGCGGCGCCGAGGCGGCTGATCACGCCTGGCGCATGAGCGGACGTGGAATCGAAGGGGACGCGACGCTCGATTGGACGGGACTGATGGCCTTCAAGCGCAGCTTCACCGATCCGGTACCGCAGAAGCGTGAGAAAGCCTTTGCCGACAAAGGGATTCACGCCTTCCACGGTCACGTTCGCTTTATCGGCCCGAATGCGCTCGAGTTCGGAGGAGAGAGGATCGAGGCGGACCGTATCGTGATCGCCGCCGGCGCCGAGGCCGTGCCGCTCGGCATTCCGGGCGAGCAGCACCTGATCACCAATGAAGGCTTCCTGGAACTGGAGAGCCTGCCTGAACGCATCGTCCTTGTCGGCGGCGGTTATATCGCGGCCGAGTTTTCGCACATCGCGGCGCGCGCCGGAGCACAGGTCACAATTCTTCAGCACGGGAAGCGAATGCTCAAGCAATTCGACCCCGATCTCGTCGGCTGGCTGATGGACAAGTTCAGCGAGCGCGGCATCAATGTCCGCACACAGGCAGGGGTGACCGCCATTGAGAAGGTATCAGACGGCTATCGCGTCCGGGCGGACTGTCCTGACGGCGAACTCGATATGGACGCAGATCTGGTCGTCCATGCCGCGGGTCGGGCGCCGGCGCTCGCGACGCTCGATCTCGATGCCGGGAGCGTAAAGCACCATAACGGGCGGCTGGCGTTGAACGGATTTTTGCAAAGCGTCTCCAACCCCGCGGTCTACGCAGCAGGTGATGCCGCCGGCCTAGGACCGCCGCTCACTCCGGTATCAAGCCATGACGCGAAGGTAGTCTCGGCGAACCTGCTCAACGGCAACACGGTCAGGCCTGAATACACAGGCGTTCCGAGTGTCGCCTTCACCATCCCGCCGATCGCAGCCGTCGGCATGAGCGAAGCCAAGGCGCGTGAGAAAGGCCTGAACGTTCGCGTAAAGACCGAGCGCGTGGACGGCTGGTTCACCGCACGCCAGCAGGCCGAGACGGTGTATGGCTTCAAAACGTTGGTCGACGCGGACACTGACCGCATCCTCGGCGCCCATCTTGTCGGTCCGCACGCTGACGAAGTGATCAACATCTTTGCACTGGCGATCAGGCAAGGGCTGACGGCAGAGCAGTTGAAGACCACCATGTTCGCATATCCCAGCGGCGCGTCAGATATCGGCGAGATGCTTTGAGCGTAAGTGAGGTGGTCGACCGGTACGGCCGCGGAGCAGTCTGCACGAAAGAAATCCCTTCACCAGTCGCATTCGGTTCGCTGAGCAGTCGTAAAAACCACGAACCGCAATGCGAAGAGCAGCCCTCCAGATACTCCCGAGTGTCTCACCCGTTCTAAAACCGCGCAACGCCGCCAGATCGGCTGGTTTCGGCTGATGAAAGTCCGCTGAGACAGCTTGACTGTTCAGATAAGTCGCCGAGATGAACGCGGCCTTCTGCTGCGCCTCGCTCGGCATCGTGCCGACCGTGCGCCACGCCGACTACATCGGCTCCTGGCTGGAGGTGCTGCGCGAGGATAACCGCGCCATCGTCCGCGCCGCTTCGCAGGCGAGCAAGGCGGCCGACTGGCTGCTGTCGCATCTGCCCGACGAGGACGGCGCTGAATCGGTTGCGGCCTCGACCGAGCGGAGGGTGGCGGCATGATCCTCCTGACCCGTACCCAGCGTGCGCAGCTCCTCGCCAATGGCCGGCAGCGCGGCGCCGATCACGTCCCCGTCGTCAAATTCTTCAATCCCTTCGGCGCGGGCGTCTGGCTCGCCACCGAGCTGGATCAGGGCGGCGACATCATGTTCGGCCTGGCCGATATCGGCTACCCCGAACTCGGCTCGTGGAGCCTGGAAGAGCTGCGTGGGGTCCGGTTGCCCTTCGGCATGGGGATCGAGCGGGATCTGCTCTTCACCGGGGATTTCCCGATCTCGGTCTGGGCGGAGGCTGCGTGGGAAACCGGCAGCATCCAGGCGGCGGAACGAGCCCTCTACCGCGCCGGTGCGGCATTCACCCGCACATCCACAGATACGGAAAGCCGGGAATCCTGATTTCCGGTTGCCGGCTTTGTGGCCTGGCGTCGCACTCTTCAGAGGAAGAGGGCGGCGCTTCGCTTCGTGACGGGTTGGAGGTCGAGAGAGTGGCTCCCGGCCGCCCGTCGCGGAGAAATCACCATGGCCAAAGCTGCCAGGAAGAAGCCCGTCGCCCCGATGATCGTCTTTTCACGGGCGCGCGACATTCCGTTCAACCGGATCAGGCTGTCGGACAGCAATGTTCGCGAGGCTGACGTCGAGGCGGGTCTGGACGAACTTACCCATGACATCGACCGGCGCGAGGATCTCGTGCAGGGCCTCAACGTTCGCGCCATCCTCGACGCGGACGGCGTTGAGACCGGCGATTTCGAGACCCCGGCCGGCGGCCGCCGCTACAGGTCCATCGCGCGCCTCGTCGAAGCCGGTCGCTTCCCGGCCGATGGCCTCGTCCCCTGCATCGTCAAGAAGGCCGATGCCAAGACCTCGGCAGTCGACGACTCGCTGGCCGAGAACCTGCTGCGCCTCGCCCTGCATCCGCTCGACCAGTTCAAGGCGTTCAAGCGGATGTTCGACATGGGCATGTCGAAGGAGGAGATCGCCGACGCCTGGCGGACCACGCCGCGCTACATCATGCAGCGCCTTCGTCTCGCGACGGTCGCGCCGGCGCTGCACGACGCCTATGCGCGGAATGAGATGACGCTGGCGATGCTGGAAGCCTTCACCGTCAATCCCGACCACGAGCGCCAGCAGCAGGTCTGGGAGCGGATCAGCACGTCGTGGCAGAAAGAGCCCTGGCACATCCGCAGCCTGCTGACCGAGACCACGGTTCCGGCTGCCGACAAGCGCGCCCGCTTCATCGGCATCGACGCCTATGAGGCGGCGGGCGGCCCGGTGCTGCGCGATCTCTTCTCCGACGAGAACGGCGGTTGGTTGCAGGACGTCACGCTGCTCGACCGCCTGGTTGACGAGAAGCTGCGCACTGTCGCCGACGAGATCGCCGGACAGGGCTGGAAGTGGATCGACGCGGCAGTCGAACTTCCCTACGGCTACGCCAACGGCCTGCGCAGGCTGGTCGGTGTGACCCAGGAGCTGACCGACGAGGAGCGCACCGCCCGCGAGGCGCTGCGCGACGAGTATGACGAACTCGAAGCGCAGTATGCAGAAGCCGACGACCTGCCCGATGAGATCGACCAGCGGCTCGGGGAGATCGAAGCCGAGTTGGAAGGCTTCGAGAACCGGCCCGTCACCTTCGCGCCGGAAGACATCGCCCGTGCCGGTGTTTTCGTCAGCATCGACCGCGATGGCGAGTTGATCGTCAGTCCCGGTTATGTCCGCCCCGAGGACGAACAACCCGAGAGCGTCGATGGTGAGGATGCGGGCGAAGGTGCCGACCCGTCCGATCCCGATGCGGTGCAGCGCGCGGTTATCACCGTCGGCGGCGAGCCGGTCCCGGACGGCGATGAAGAGGAGGACGATGCCGTCAAGCCGCTGCCCGAGCGGCTGGTGACCGACCTGACCGCCTGGCGGACGCTGGCGTTGCGCAATGCGCTTGCCGAGAATCCGCGCGTCGCCATGACGGCGCTGCTGCACAAGCTGGTTCTCGATACTTTCGAGCGCACCGCCACCTCGGGAACCAGCCTCTATGCCGCCGTGCGTCACATCTATCTTCCCACGGATGCGACCGGGCTCGCTGACAGCGCCGCCGCGAAGATGATCGACGAGCGCGCGGACGCCTGGCGGGGCGACATCCCCGCTGGCGATGACGACCGGCTCTGGGACTGGATCGACGGTCTCGACGATGCCAGCCGCCTGGCGCTGCTCGCCCATTGCGTCAGTTTCGGGGTCAACGCGCTTTACGAGCGGCCCAACCCCTATTCGGGGAATGGCATCTCGCAGCACGGTCTCGACCGCCGCATGGCCGAGGCGGTGCGCGAGGGCGCCGGCGATCGCGCGGCCGATCTCATCGCGCATCTCAAGAAGGGCGATATGGCGAAGGAGGCCGAACGGCTCCTGGCCGATACCGGCTGGCTGCCGGAGCCGCTGCGCCCCGCCATCGAGGCGCAGGCCGTGGATGGCGCGACCGATCAGGACGAGGACAGCGTGGCGCTGCCCGACTTCCTCGCCGGTGGCCATGAGGACACGGCCGAGGCCGCCGACGATCCAGAGGCCCTCGTCGCCGCCGAGTGACGCGCAGCAGCGGGGCGGCCTCCGCCGCCCCGCATTCCATCCCTTCCATCTGAAGGCCCGGCATCTCGCCGGGCCGCTTTCGTTTCAGGAGCAAGATCATGTCCGCTTCCCTCATTTTCGACATTGCGCCTCTCGGCTCGCTCGTGGCCTATAGCGACGGCCAGCCGAAACCGCCCGCACGTTTCACCAAGAAGCTCGCCGCGTGGAAATCCCGCAACGGGGCCGGTCGCCTCGTGCGCAAGGAACCGGGCCGCGAGCGCCCGACCTACACGACGCCGCCGTCCTTCACCCTGCATGAGGGTGATTTCGGCGAAGGCGGCATCATCCTCATCACCATCATGCGCAGCTACGGCATCGACAGCGATCTGAGCTTCCGGGTTGTCGAACGCCCGAAGATCGGTCAGGTCCGTGTTGTGCAGGATGTCGGAGAGAACGTCGAATTGCTGCACCTCGCGGAGAACCACGAGGCGGCCGAACTCTGGCTAGCCAGGAACGGCTACAGCCGCGCGCGCCTCGAGGAGATCACCGCCGACGAGGCAGGCGCCGATGCCGTCGAGGGTCGAGCTGCCGCGTGACCATCGCCGATCCCGTTCATCCGGCCCGCTTGTCCCGTGACGGCGGGCCTTCTTCGTTTCAGGAGAACACAATGGCCATTCCCGATCCCGTTCGAACGAACTTCGACACTCTGCTTCGTGCTGCCGATGACGGCAATCTCGCCCTTATGGAATGCCTCGACGCCGCGACCCGTGAGACACGCTATGTCCTGTGCGCGGTCGGCCGCGACGGGGGTGATTACGTCTTCACGCCGTTCGGCCATCTCGCAAGCGGCAACCCCTATGACGCCTATCTGCCGCCGGATCCCGACGATCCTGCCGGCTTTGTCGAGAAGGCCGAAGATGGGGGCGCATCATGATGACGGTCGATGAAATCTTCGCCGATGACCGCCGCAATCCGCCATCGGAGCGCTCGCTTCCCTGGGAGGAAACCCGCAACGGCGTCACCGTCATCGTGGAACCGAAACCGCATTGGGCCGAGGACATGCGCGCCTTCCGGCTCGATGCCCGCGAATACTGCCGCTATGCCGACTGGACGGCCCATGGCGCCCGGACGCGCTTTTTCGGTCATATCGACACCTCCGGCGACGATGTGATGATGAAGGCCCGCGCCATGATCGCCCGCGAAATCGCCGATGGGTTCTGGGACTGACCGGCCCTGAAAGCCGAACCTTGCACACGGGGCTATCGGGTATCGCTGCACAAGCAGCGATGGATCGAGTTCGAGCTTCACCATTGCGCCAACTCCTTGGTGTTGTGGGGGCAACGGGTTCCGTCCCCGGCCTGAAACACACCCTGAATATCCGCCGGCAACGAGGCTGGCGCAGCAAAGCATCTGCGACGGGTTTCCGGCACCGGCTCGACGCAAAGCACCATCCCCCGCTTCCATTCGCTAACCTTGGTCCGACCGTCTCTTTGCATTCAACCCCGGTGGGGTCGGCTTACGCGCGCGTGCCGCCCTCGGGGATTCGGAAAGAATCCGAACGCCCGAGGGTGATTGCAGATCCGGTCAGACACTTCGGGCGCCTGTCGCGCGGGGGATGGTCCCCCGCCTCCAAAGACAGGAGCCGGAACCCATGTCCTACGCAGATGCCACCGCTTTCGCCGCCAGCCTCGCCACCACGCTGATGGTCGTGATCGTCGTGTTCCAGGCCGGGGACGGCACCCACGGCGCCATGCCCGCCGACGAGTTCGACGGCGACGAAGAGATGGTGAAGCTCGAACTCGATCCCTTCGGCTGAGGCGCGAAAGCGCCTCCGCCCGACGGCCCGGCCCGCGTCAGGCGCAGCCGGGCCTTGTGCCATGCGCAGGCTGCGCATCGCCAGCGGCGGTGCCGAGGCCTCGCCTCGGCTCTGGAAAGGGAGAGTTGGGCCGGGATCGGGGCGAGCCTGGCGGAAGGAGAGGAGAGCGCCGCCGGGCCATATCATCCCGCTCTCCTGGAGGATCATCCAATGACCGATACCGACAAACCAGCCACGCCGGAATTCGACATGGCCGCCAGCGTCGCGCGCTTTGGACTTCCCCTTCAAAAATGGAGGGCTTCTGTTAGACAAGA
>NZ_NNRN01000044.1:0-333182 GCF_002252535.1 Brucella lupini | reverse complement strand
CGGTGGAAACGCCGGGTCAGTTCTCAGTGGCAATCAACAGACATGGAGACGCTGGAGCACAGCGAGGTCGTTGATTACACGCCAACGGCCCAAGCCGCCATCTCCACCATCCTCGCCGCTCTACAGGAGCCGAAATCCGAAATGGTGATCGCATACGACAATGCGCAAAAACATGGCATCTTCGATTATATCGGATACGCGGCTTTCCTCGCCGCATCCGCACTTGGGGAGCAGAGCTAATGAAGATGACAGAAGCTAGGTTACGCGTTTTGAGACGGCTGGATCGCGCCGAAGGACCTACCATTCTCGTCGGACCAGAACTGACGACGGCAAGAAGCCTAAGTAACGGACTGGCTCAATATCACGGCCACAACCATTACAGCATCACCGAAGCAGGCCGCGCCGCACTGCGGGAAAGGGAGTGAGGATGACAAAGCGTCTTGATGTCACCGCTCGACAGATAACCGCAATCTGCATGGGAGCCGAGAAAGCTGGTCACATACCAGAAATTAAAATCGGCAATGCGTTCATTAGGTTGGTGCCTGAAGATCACATATCTGACCAGCCACGGATTGACAATAAAGGGAAAGGGTATCTCTAGTAGTGACCATGCCAAGACCGAGAAAGCCGTATATCCAGCGTGAAGTAACCAGACACGGGAAAACCATCTGGTACTTCCGCCGTGGGAAAGAGAAACGCATACGGCTTCCCGGCCAATTCGGATCGAAAGAGTTTAATGCAGCCTACGATGCGGCTTTGTCTGGGAATGAGCCACCAAAACGCCAGAAAGCATCACACACATCGCTCCGCTGGCTTGTAGATCAATACTACGCCAGCGGACGGTATTCGCTTCTGAAACCGTTCACGCAGCGCAATCAGAAGGTCATGCTTGAGGGAGTTTGTAAGACAGGTGGGGATTTAGACTTCCGAGGCATCGGGACCGACGATATTCGTCAAGGTATGCTTCGGAGAGAAGGAACGCCGTTTCAGGCTGGCGCATATCTCAGCATCATGCGGAAGCTGTTTGAGTTTGCAGTCGATAGTGGGTGGATAAAGATCAACCCGACCGATGACGTGAAGCCAAAGAAGCCGAAGTCAGACGGTTTCCATACTTGGACGATTGAGGAAGTTCATCGATACCAGGAGAAGCATCCTGTCGGCACACAGGCGCGGCTAGCGCTTGACCTGATGCTGTATACTGGCCTCCGGCGCACGGATGCTATCACGCTGGGGCCTCAACATATCAAAAATAACTACATCACAATCAGGACATCGAAAACGGGTGCGGAGATTATAATTCCGCTACTCGATCCACTGGCTAAGTCGATCAACGCCACCAAGACCGGCGACATGGTGTTTCTGATTACCAGCAAGGGCTTGCCGTGGAAGCATGCAGGGTTCGGATACTGGTTCGCTGACAGGTGTGATGAGGCGCTAGTTCCGGGCCGTGCTCATGGGCTTAGAAAGGCCGGTGCGACCTTTGCGGCGGACAACGGAGCCACGCCATTTGAGCTAACTGCTATGTACGGTTGGTCATCAACAAAGATGGCCGAAGTCTATACACGGAAGGCAGATCGAGCTAGGCTTGCAGAACGTGCTGCGAACAAACTATTCCCTAACCCAATCCAGAGGTTAGGGAGCGGTAATAAGAAAAAGAAATGATTACAATAGCTTAGTTTTTTGCCGCGAATTTCGGCAGCAGATTGACGCAGACAATGATCGCTCCGAAGGAACCGAAAATATAGGTCACAGCATATCCAACAGCGACATTGGCCTGCAATCGCTGCACTTCGTCGGCTGCCAGACCAAGCTTGGAAATGGCCGAACTTGCCGTTCCGATGATTGCAGATTGCGTCAGCCCACCTGCTGCGATACCCGCCGCAAGACCTTTGTCCAAACCAAATATGCGCGCCATGATGACGACGGTCGCGAGACCGCTGATCGCGAGCACCGCGGCCATTGCGATCTCACGCAAGGATTGCCGCCCGAGTGATCGAAAGAATTGCGGACCACTTTCGAAACCGACTGCGTAAATAAAAAGGGCGAAGAGCAGAGCCTTCACCCCATTATCGATCTGAACGCCCACCTGGCTGATTATCACCGCGACAAGCAGTGACCCGGCAACCCCTCCTAACTGGAACTTGCCGAAGTGTATCTTGCCGATCGCATACCCGCCGGCCAGGGAAAGGAACAAAGCAATTTCGGGTGCCTGCTGAAATATTGCCTGAAGCCAATGCATCCGTCCCTCCAAGCTCCGATAACAACCTAGGGTTAGCTAGAGCGGAAACACCAAAGACAAGAGGCCGCAAACGCAAAATGTTAAAAGAAATGACAGCAAAAACAAGATCGCTCAAAAAGTTGAAAGTGCTTTCTGGAATTGTTCTATTCTGGAACGGAGACAATCTCCTTACACCGTTGTGTGATGAAAACTTAAAATAGATCAATATCGGGGTAAGATGTCTGGAAAAAACAGGACACAGACATAAAATATGTCTGACGACGATCCTCCTCTTGCAACAGGGTGATTGACGAGCATTTTAAGGATGAAAGCAGGCTGAAGTAATGAGTGAAAAGCGAGCCCCCCATCTCGTTGTCGTCGGCGCCGGTTTTGGCGGATTGCAACTGATCCACGATCTTAGAAACGTCGATGTGCGAATAACGCTGATCGATCAGCGTAATCATCACCTGTTCCAGCCGCTTCTCTATCAGGTTGCAACAACCATCCTGGCCACGTCCGAAATTGCCTGGCCGATCCGGCATCTGTTCAAAGATCGCAAGGAAGTGACCACGCTATTGGGCACAGTCACCGATGTTGACACCGAGCACCGTCAGGTGCTGCTCGAAAACGGCACCGAAATTTCGTACGACATGCTCGTACTCGCCACTGGAGCACGACACGCCTATTTCGGCAACGATCAATGGGAAGCGTTGGCCCCCGGACTGAAGGCGCTTGAGGACGCAACCACCATTCGCCGTCGCCTGCTTCTCGCCTTTGAGCGTGCAGAACGTGAAAGCGATGAAGCAAAGCGGCAAGCATTGTTGACATTTGCCATCGTCGGTGGCGGGCCGACCGGCGTTGAACTAGCAGGCATTATCGCTGAGTTGGCCAAGCAAACCATATGGCCGGAGTTTCGCAATATAGACACGCGGCAGACACGCGTGATGCTGCTTGAAGCCGGTCCGCGCATTCTGGCGGCGTTTCCAGAAGACCTGTCCAATTATGCGTTGAAAGCGCTCGAAAAACTGGGGGTGGAAGTACGGCTCGGAATTCCGGTCAAGGACATCACAGCCGAGGGCGTGACTGTCGGCGAAGACTTCATTCCATGCCGGACGGCAATCTGGGCAGCAGGCGTGGCTGCCTCTCCAGCTGCAACGTGGCTCAACGCCGAGAGTGACCGAGCAGGGCGCGTGAAGGTGTTATCCAACCTCAATGTACCTGGCCATGAGGATATCTTCGTCATTGGTGATACGGCGTGGGTCGAGGGACCGGACGGCAAGCCGGTTCCGGGTATTGCCCCTGCCGCCAAGCAACAAGGTGCCTATGTTGCCAAGGTCATCAAAAGCCGCATTGAAGGTAAGACCCCACCGATGCCATTCCGTTACAAGCATCAGGGCAATCTTGCGACCATCGGCAGAGGCGCCGCTGTGGTTGATATGGGGCGCTTCAAGCTCAAGGGACTCATCGCCTGGTGGTTCTGGGGCATTGCGCACATCTTCTTCCTTATTGGAACGCGAAGCCGTGCCGCCGTCGCCTGGAGCTGGCTCTGGACTTACATCTCCGGCCAGCATAGCGCCCGGTTGATAACGCAAGGCAAACCTGTAGAGCGCTAGATGGAAGATGGCCCGCCAGAAGCGGGCCGTTTCTCTTACTGTCTGATATGCCGTTATTCGGCAGGTTCCAGCTGCGGAACAAGGTCTGTGACAACAGGCGTTCCGTTCATCGCTGCGGCCAACTTGTCGGTATCGAGTTCATTTTCCCAACGTGCCACGACAATGGTTGCGACCGCGTTGCCAACGAGATTGGTCAGAGCGCGGCATTCTGACATGAAGCGGTCGATACCGAGGATCAGGGCCATACCCGCGACTGGAACGGCTGGAACAACGGACAGCGTAGCCGCAAGCGTGATGAAACCGGCACCCGTAATGCCTGCTGCACCCTTGGAGCTTAACATAGCCACCAGTAGAAGCAGTATCTGATCACTCAGTGACAGTGGAATATCCGTCGCCTGCGCGATGAAGAGCGCTGCCAGCGTCATGTAGATATTTGTGCCGTCGAGGTTGAACGAATAACCCGTCGGAATGACGAGGCCAACGACAGAGCGCTTGCAGCCAGCCTTCTCCATCTTGTCCATCAGCGCGGGAAGTGCGGCTTCAGACGAAGAGGTGCCCAGAACCAGCAGCAGCTCTTCCTTGATGTAGCGAATGAGAGCGAGGATCGAGAAGCCATTGTAACGGGCGACAGCTCCCAGAACGACAAGCACGAACAGCAGGGCCGTGAGATAGAATGTGCCGATCAAAAGCGCGAGATTGGCAATCGAGCCGATGCCGTATTTGCCAATGGTAAATGCCATGGCACCGAAAGCACCGATTGGAGCGGCCTTCATGAGGATCGAAACCAGCTTGAAAACGGGTGCTGTCAGGACGTGAAGAAAATCGGTGACAGGCTTGCCCTTGTCGCCGACAAGAGCCAGCGCAATACCAAACAGAACCGAGAAGAACAGCACTTGCAGAATGTCGCCGTCTGCGAATGCTCCAACAATCGTTGTCGGGATGATGTTGCTCAGAAAGCCGGTGATGGTCTGCTCATGTGCCTTGGCGGCGTAGTTGGCAACGGCCTTCGGATCAAGCGAAGCCGGGTCGATGTGCATCCCGGCGCCCGGCTGCACGACGTTGGCGACGATAAGCCCAATAATCAAGGCAAGCGTCGAGAAGGTCAGGAAGTAGATCATTGCCTTACCGGCAACGCGACCGACCTTTTTCATGTCGGTCATTCCGGCGATGCCGGTCGCAACGGTCAGGAAGATGACAGGCGCGATAATCATCTTCACGAGCTTGATGAACGCATCGCCAAGCGGCTTCAACTGCGTGCCCAGTTCGGGATAAAAATGGCCAAGCAGAATACCGGCAGCAATAGCCACCAATACCTGTACATAAAGATGCTTGTAAAAGGGGATTGGGCCGCGCGGCGCAGCCGCGGCACCTGTCGGTACTGCAATCATAGTGTCCTCCGTTCGGCTCAGTCCGGAACCTGTCCAGCCTCCCAAGCCTTCAGTCTCGAATTCCAGCGGTCCCAGCCGCTGCTGAACTGATTGATTGCAATGTCCGTGCCAGTTTGGAGATAGATCACTAACGTGTTGTTTTCTTTAAATTTGTGAGTTTTCGCATCGAAGTAAATCTAGAATAAGTGCGATTATCCGCACATTTGGATTTCCTATTTGTGTGAAATATTGCACAATGAGAGCAATGAGTTCGAACCCCTCCCCAGCGGACAGCCGCACCCGACCCACAAACATCAACCGACGGACATGGGCGTTGTTCGGATTGTTTTGGGCTGCGGTTTTCGCGCTTGCATTCTGGGTCGTCGGCGACATGGCACGAGACAAGGCCGTCCTCGCATTAAGCGAGCAGACAAGGATCGATGCCAACCTCAACACTGCATTGTTGCGCGCTGTTCTCGACAAGCAACGTGCTTTGCCTCTGGTGCTGTCAAAGGATAAGGCGCTGGAAGCTGCATTACTGGACAAAACAGCCACAACAATCGATCCCTTGAATGAGAAACTCGAAGCATTGGCGGATGGGACGCAAGCGGCCGTCATTTATCTTGTCGGCATGGACGGCATTGCCATCGCGGCAAGCAACTGGCGCGGACCAACGAGTTTTGTCGGCAACGACTACAAGTTTCGCCCCTATTTTCACAACGCTTTGAAAAACGGGGATGCAGAGTACTTTGCGCTCGGCAATGTCAGCAATCGCCCCGGTCTTTACATATCCCGTCGCATCGATGGCCCAAGCGGTCCCTTGGGGGTGATCGTTGTCAAGCTGGAGTTCGACAGGCTGGAAAGTGACTGGAACAATGCCGGACGACCGACCTTCGTGACGGATGAACGAAATATCGTTCTGATTACAAGCTTGCCGTCCTGGCGTTTCATGACCATTGGCTCGATCGATCAGGAGCAGCTTCAGTCTATCCGCGATAGCCTGCAGTTTGGTGACGCGCCACTTAAACCCTTGCCCCTGTCGATCAAGTCAATCGACGGCGAGGATGTACAGTTGATTGATGCGCTGCTGCCCGGCAATGCGCGCAATACCGACTTTCTCGCGATCCGTTCGATCGTGCCTTCCACTCCCTGGCAGATGTACAGTCTCGCGCCAATTCGCCCGCAGATTCCTTCCGCCATTCGTGAATCCCGGTTGTTCACCTTTATCATCCTTTCAGCCATCGCAACGGTTGCCGGACTTCTTTTACGTCGCAGGCAGAAAATCGCGACACGCATCGCCAATGCACAGCGTACACAGATGGAACTGGAAGAACGCGTGGAAGAGCGCACCCGCGATCTCAGTCTGGCACGCGACAGACTGCAAGCTGAGGTCAGCGACCACCGTCGCACCGAAACAATGCTGCAAGGGGTGCAGCAGGACCTCGTGCACGCCAATCGCCTGGCCATCATGGGGCAAGTAGCGGCTGGCGTGGCGCATGAAATCAACCAGCCCGTCGCAACTATTCGCGCCTATGCAGACAACGCAAAAACCTTCATCGAACGGAAACGCCTTTCTGACGCAACCGAAAACCTCAGTGAAATCGCCGCATTAACGGACCGCATAGGTACAATCACGGGCGACCTTAAAGCACTTGCCCGCAAAGGACGCACTCCTTCCGAGCCGACTTCGCTCAGTCAGGTCATTTCGGGTGCGCTGGTACTGTTGCGAAGCAGGTTCTCCGGGCGCATGGATCAGCTCGATATCGCACTACCACCGCCGGAACTGCAAGTTATCGGTCATTCAATCCGGCTGGAACAGGTTTTCATCAACCTGTTCCAGAATGCACTGGAAGCCATTGATTTAAAACAGAATGATGGAAAAATAGAAGTTCGTACTCATGTAGATCGTGACAAGGTCATCATATCGGTTTCCGACAATGGACCGGGTATGCCGCAGCATATTCGCGACAATCTGTTTTCGCCTTTCAACACATCGAAGGAGAAAGGTCTCGGTCTAGGTCTTGTGATCGTCAAGGAGATCGTCACTGACTATGGCGGGGCCATCTCCGCCGAAAGTAATGCCGCAGGCACATCTTTCCGCATCGAACTGAGAAAAGCATGATGGGCAAGTCACCCTCCGTTATTCTTGTCGACGATGACAAGGCGCTCCGCCGCGCCACTCGTCAAACGCTTGAGCTTGCCGGTTTTGAGGTTACTGATTTTCCAAGCGCACTGGATGCGTTGAACAGCGTTACTTTTGAGTATGATGGCGTTGTCGTTACCGATGTCCGCATGCCGCAGATCGACGGTCTCCAATTCTTTGCCCGGATCAAAACCATTGACCCCGATTTGCCAGTAATCCTGATTACTGGCCACGGTGATATTCCGATGGCGGTGCAAGCCATTCAGGACGGTGCCTATGATTTCATCGCTAAGCCGTTTGCAGCCGACAGGCTCGTGCACAGCATCCGTCGTGCATGGGAAAAGCGACAGCTTATCGTTGAAAACCGCGCCTTACGCGAAGCCGCCGAGAATGTGGAGGGCGATCTGCCGTTGATCGGCCAGACACCGGCGATGGAAAATCTGCGCCGTACCTTGCGCGATATAGCCGATACGGATGTTGATGTGCTCGTGGCTGGTGAAACTGGCAGTGGCAAGGAAGTCGTCGCACAGTTGCTGCACAACTGGGGCCATCGTCGCAAAGGCAATTTCGTAGCGCTCAACTGCGGGGCCTTGCCCGAAACGGTGATTGAAAGCGAACTGTTCGGTCACGAGGCAGGTGCTTTCACGGGAGCTCAGAAAAAGCGGCTCGGACGGGTTGAACATGCAAGTGGTGGCACGCTGTTTCTCGATGAAATTGAAAGCATGCCTGCAGCAACGCAAGTGAAACTGCTGCGCGTCCTTGAGATGCGCGAAATCACACCACTCGGCACGAATGAGGTTCGCCCGGTCGATCTGCGGGTTGTGGCTGCAGCAAAGATCGACCTCGGTGACCCCGCCCAGAGAGGCGACTTCCGTGAGGACCTCTATTACCGGCTGAATGTTGTCACGCTTTCCATCCCGCCGCTGAGAGAAAGACGAGACGACATTCCGTTGCTTTTCGCACATTTCCTGACGCGAGCGTCGAAACGATTCAATCGCGATGTGCCCGCTATCGATGCGGCCACACACCGACATCTCATGAACCATAGCTGGCCGGGAAATGTCCGCGAATTGGCACATTTTGCCGACCGCGTAGCGCTTGGCGTTGCGAAACCGGCTCACTTGCTGCAATCGATGGTCGGCAATCAAGAAACACTTCCAAAACGGCTCGAGCGCTACGAAGAAGCGCTCATCCGCGAAACGCTTGCCGCCCATAATGGCAATGTTCAGGAAACGATTGAGGCGCTCGGTATTCCGCGAAAGACCTTTTACGATAAGATGCAGCGTCATGGCATCAATCGCGCGGACTATCGCGCCAACGGCGATTGAAGTTCATCTGCCATCTGTCTGGGAGGACCACGATGACCTTGAAACTCTACCTTCATCCCTTTTCGTCATACTGCCAGAAGGCGATAACCGCCTTCTATGAAAAGGACATAACTTTCGAAGCAAGAATGCTTGATGGTACGGAACCGGTAGCGAGCGAGTTCAACGCCGTTTGGCCCTTCGGTAAATTCCCCGTGCTAACGCATAATGGAAAACTGGTGTTTGAAGCGACCGGTATCATCGAGTATCTCGACGCCACCCATCCCCACACCAGACAACTGATCCCATCGGACCCGCTTGTCAGCGCGGACGTGAGAATGTGGGATCGTTTCTTCGATAATTACATAAACTACCCGCAGCAACGCCTCGTCTATATCGCACTTGGTCGCGAGCATGACGACGGGGGCAACCGCTGGCGAGCAGCCTTCGATACAGCCTATGCGTTTCTGGATCGACATATGGAAGGGCGCAAATGGGTCTCGGGGGATGATTTCAGCCTTGCCGACTGCGCTGCGGCGCCTGCCCTGCTCTACGCAGACTGGACCTATGCCATTCCCGAAAAATTCGCCAATGTGTGGACCTATCGCAAACGTCTGCTTGCACGGCCGAGCTATGCCCGCGCACTCGACGAAGCGCGACCATTCCGTCATCTGTTTCCGTTAGGAACGCCCGAAGAAGGTAGGGACTGACAGCCTATCGCGGCGAAGCGATCAACTGTCCCGTAGAAGTGTGCTGCATGACTTCCATCGGAATGCCATAGATTTCCTCCAGGCGTTCTGGCACCATAATTCCCTTAGGCGTGGATTGTGCGATCAATCTGCCGCTGTGGAGTGCAAACACTTCATCGCAAAAGCGTGCGGCCATATTGACATCATGCAAGACGACGAAGACGCTCAGGTCCTTTTCGTGTGACAGCTTACGCACAAGCGAGAGAACTTCGATCTGGTGCGCGATATCCAGCGCCGAAGTCGGTTCATCAAGCAGAAGGCATTCCGCATCCTGAGCAACCAGCATGGCGAGCCAGACGCGCTGACGCTCACCGCCCGAAAGGGTGTCGACCAATCGGTCCGCGAAGGCTCCGATCCCGGTCAGTTCGATGGCTTCTTCCACCTTCTGACGGTCCGTTGCGCCGAAGCGCCCTAGAGCACCGTGCCAGGGGTAGCGCCCCAAAGCGACAAGTTCCTTGACCAGCATGCCTGCCGCAGGTGCAGTCTGCTGTGGCAGATAGGCAAGCTTACGCGCAAACTCACGGTCACCCCAATCACCAAGCGCCTTACCCGCAAAGCGTACAGTCCCGCCGGACGCTGGCTGCTGCCGAGCCAAAATTTTCAGAAGTGTTGATTTGCCTGAACCATTATGCCCGATAAGCGCTGTCAGGCTTCCCACCGGTATCGACATCGTCAGCGGTTGCAACAGGACGCGCCCGGCGGCTGAAAAGGTGACATTCTCGAGTTCGAACAGAGCGGAGGTCATCATTCTCATTCCTGATTTTGGTCAACTCTAGGGTCAGGACCTAGATATCTGGCCTGCAATAAAGCAGTTCATCGAAGGTTGATAGCAAAATATGAGAAAGATATACATGTTTTGAGAAACATCATCGGGAAGAAGAGTTTGGGCTTCCATCCGCATATGAAAAGTCACATTGAAGACGTCAGCTTACTGGACGATCTCCATTATCGCGTTTGGAATGGCGCAATAGCCGACGTATGGTCGGTCGATTGCGGACCAGGCGCACGCGGAGAATATGTTTCGGAAGCGCCGCGCCTTTTTCTTGTGCTTGAAAGCCGAGGGGAACTGGCAATCCGCCCCGAACAAACCAACCATACGCTGGCGAGTGTTCAACCGCGGCAAAGGCTTTGCTACGTCCCTGCTGGCATGACGATCTGGAGCCGCGTAACACGTCCGGGAAAACTAAAGCATCTCGATCTGCATTTCGATATTGCTGCCCTACAACAACGCTTCGGTCACGTACTGGACAAAAGCAGCATCGAAAAGCCTCGCCTGTTCTTTTCGAACTCGAAGATCGAACAGATTGGTTCCTTGCTGGCCGAAGAATGCATTTCAAAAGCACCGATGCATGACCTTTATGGAGAGGGCCTGCTAACCGCACTTGTAACAGAACTCTTTGAAGCGCAGTTGGAACAAAGGACACTTAACAGCAAGCTTTCACCGCGACAGCTTCGCCGCGTTACTGAATTCATGGAGGATAATTACGCGCGCGTTATCCGCCTTCAAGAACTGGCAACGCTCGCCGGATTGTCCGAATCCTATTTCTGCAGCGCCTTCAAGGCCTCGACAGGTGTTTCACCGCACGCCTGGCAGATGCAGAAGCGCATTGATCAAGCGCAGATTCTGCTTCTGCAACCAAACGTGTCCCTACCCCATATCGCAGCTCTCACGGGCTTCGCCGATCAGGCGCGTTTCACCCGTGTTTTCAAGAAACTGACCGGCACTACGCCTGCCGCCTGGGTCAGACAACACCAACAGTAAACCCAGCGCGAGCGATATTTGAGGACATTTTACATTAGCCAAAGATCATTCAATTAGGCGAAATAACGAACAATCTTCTAGCAATATCTTGATGTAAATACTCATATTAATTCGCAATGCGTTGCAGCGCTGACGCATTCGCCGTACTTGGCTGTTGTCTTATCGGACGTTGGCAAGTTGGGTCAGATATAGGATTTCTCAAGGGGCTTGCACCGAATGACCACATCGATAAAGCAACACTTCCTGATGCTGCTGGCCGGCAACGCAGCATTTGCATTTCTGCCGCTTTCGACAACCTACGCGCAAGAGACTAACAATACGGTTCGCCTTGACACGGTTGTCGTACAGACGGGAAATGGTCGTAGTGATGAGGGTGTTGCGCCGGTAAACGGCTTTGTTCCAACAGCAACGACAACCGGCTCGAAAGACAGCGTTGCCGTCGAAAAGATTCCACAATCCGTATCAGTTGTAGGGCGCAAGCAGATGGATGCCATCGGCGCGCAAAAGCTGGACGAAGCATTGCGCTATACGCCAGGTGTGCTCGGACAGCCTTTCGGTGTCGATAACGATACCGACTGGCTCTATATTCGCGGTTTCGAAGCCACCCAATACGGCACCTATCTCGACGGTTTGCAGAACTTCAGCTACGGCTTCGGTGGTTTCCTGATCGATAGCTTTGGCATTGAACGTATCGACGTTCTGCGTGGTGCATCGTCTGGCCTTTACGGCGGGTCCAATCCGGGCGGCATTGTCAACTATATCAGCAAGCGTCCGACCGACGAGCGGCTGCGATATCTAGAAACGGGCGTCAATAGTTACGGTAATGCCTATCTTGGCTTCGACATCGGCGACAAAGCCAGCGATACGGTCAATTACCGTGTGAACGGCAAGATTCAGGGTGGCGATAATTATACAGACTTCGCCAAGGAATTTCGCGGCGTCATCTCGCCAAGCATTGAATACAAGCCGGACGAAGCGACGAAGCTGACCATTCTCGGCAACTATACCCATCTTGATCTGACCCACGATGGCGGAGGCTTTCTTCCCTACTACGGCACTGTCGTTCCAACCGAGTTCGGCAAGATTTCGCGCAAGCGAAATTTCACCGAGCCCGACATTGATTCCTACGAGCGCGAGCAGGCCTCCATCGGCTATGAATTCGAGCATCAGTTCGACAATGACTGGACTGTACGGCAGAACGTTCGCTATGGTTTTTCACATGTGAAAGAACACACCCTTTACGCCTATGGTTACGAAGGTTTCTTGCCGCAGCCGGCACCAGGAAATCCGAACATTGCGCGCATCAATTTCAGGCACGATACGACGGTCAATACCTTCCTTGCCGACAACCAGCTTGAGGGAACAGTCGAGACCGATGCTCTGACACACAATCTTCTGTTTGGTGTCGAGTACCGTTATTTCCGTATTGAACAGATGCAGCAGACCGGCGGGGCGACTGTTATCGATGGTTTCAATCCGGTATATGGTGAACCACAGGGCCCGATGTTCGACCCTTATATCGATCAGGATCTGCGACGTCACCAGATCGGCATTTACGCACAGGATCGAGTAGAGTTCGGCGACGGCTGGATCGCAACATTCAACGGTCGCTACGACTATGTCAAAACTGACGCGGCAGGATTGCCGAGCTACGAATATAACAAGGGCAAAGCTTCAGGCCGCGCTGGACTGGGCTACGAGTTCGACAATGGCATAACGCCTTATGTCAGCGTCGCGACCTTCTTCAATCCGATCATCGAAACGCTGGCAGATGGCAGCTATGCTCAACCGGAGACGGGAACACAGTATGAAGTGGGCGTCAAATACCGTCCGGAATTGTTCGACGGCTTGATCACCGCTTCACTGTTTGATTTGACCAAGGAGAATGCCCTCACTGGCTCCAGCTTCGCGCGTGAGCAGCTTGGCAAGGTCAACTCGCGCGGTTTCGAACTGGAAGTTCAGGCCAATATCACCGATGCTTGGAAAGTGACTGCTTCGGTTACTGCCTACGACCTGAAAATCAAAGAGAATGACAGCAACCCCGATATTATCGGCAATCGTCCTTACCTCTTGCCGGAACAACAGGCCTCCGTCTTTGTCGAGTACAAGGTGCCAGACGGTGCTTTTCAAGGGGTGACGCTCGGCGGCGGTGTACGCTACCTCGGTTCCTCTTATGCCGATGAGGAAAATACACTCAAGGTGCCAGCTGTGGCGCTTGCCGACCTGAAGCTCGGTTACGAAAAAGACAATTGGGGGGTCGACCTCAACGTCACCAATCTGTTCGACAAGAACTATGTCGCTGGTTGTCAGGGCATTTATGTCTGCGGCTATGGTGAAGGGCGTAAAGCGCTACTCAAGGTCCACACCAAGTGGTGATTTTGAGATTGAATACCAAAGAGTGCCACGGTTGTGGCACTCTTTGAGGCCGTCTACAGAGTTTGCATGAATTCATGCAAGACGACAGCTTGATTATGCTCTTCGTCTTTCGCGCCATATAAGAGCGTTAGTCGCCCACCTCTTGCCTTGGCGGTCGCGATCAAATCCTTCAGTGCTGGCTTGTTACCTTCCAACTCTTCGCGATATTTTATCTGAAAATCATTCCATTTCGCCGGATCATGGCAGAACCATTTGCGAAGATTGGCGGTCGGGGCAATATCTTTGGCCCAAAGATCTATATCCGCCTTCTCCTTTGTCATACCGCGCGGCCAAACACGATCCACGAGTACACGGTAGCCATCGTTCGGTGAAGGAGCTTCATAAATACGCTTCAAGCCAATCGTCGTCATAGGAATGGTTCCTCAATGCCTCACCAACACATATGGCGAATGGAACGGCTTCGACAAGGCGACATTTCTGTTCTGGCGAACAAAGAGAAAAGCCGTGGCTGTCAGACATTGAATATCCGACAGCCACGGCTTTTACTGGCTCAAGCAAAGACGGTCGCAACTGCCTTTTTCGTCGCGGCAACAACCTTGTCTGCTTCTTCACGCGTCAGGCAGAGTGGTGGAGCAAATCCGAGAATATCGCCTTCAGGCATAGCGCGAGCGATAACGCCGTTGGCAAGAAGTGCCGTTGAAACCTGTGCGCCGATCTTCAGCGAAGGATCGAAGAATTTGCGGTCGTCGCGATCTTCCACGAATTCGATTGCCGCCATCAGACCTTCGCCGCGAATTTCGCCGACATGCTTGTGATCGCCAAGAGCATCCTGCAGTGCCTTGCGGAAATAGGCGCCTGTGGAGCCGGCATTTTCAACCAGTTTCAACTCGTCGATGAGCTTGAGATTGGCTACGCCTGCTGCAGCGCAGATCGGATGGGCAGAATAGGTCCAGCCATGGCCAATTGGCCCCATCTTGTCCGATCCCTGAACCAGCACCTGCCACATGCGGTCCGATACAATCGAGCCGGAAAGCGGTGCATAGGCCGAGGTTAATCCCTTGGCGATGGTAATCAGATCTGGCTTCATGCCGTAATGGTCGGAACCAAACATGCTGCCAAGACGGCCGAAGCCGGTAACGACCTCATCGGCAACGAGCAGAATATCGTAGCGATCAAGAACAGCCTGAATCTTCTGCCAGTAACCAGCCGGTGGCGGCACAATGCCCCCCGTACCCAGAACCGGCTCACCAATAAAGGCAGCAATCGTATCCGGACCTTCAGCAAGGATCATTTCTTCGAGCTTGTCGGCGCAATGTTGCGAAAACTGCTCTTCGCTCATCGAGCGGTCCGCGCGACGGAAATAGTATGGCGATTCCGTATGCAGGATAGGCACACGCGGCAGATCGAATGCATTATGGAAGGTTGCAAGACCCGTCATGCTTCCCGTCATCACGCCTGAACCATGATATCCGCGCCAGCGAGAAATGATCTTCTTCTTTTCCGGGCGGCCAAGAATATTGTTGTAGTACCAGATCAGTTTAATGTTGGTTTCATTGGCATCCGAACCGGACAGACCAAAATAGACACGGCTCATATGCTCGGGCGCACGATCGATGATCATCTTGGCAAGCGTGATAGACACTTCGGTGCCATGGCCGACATAGGCATGATAATAGGCAAGCTTCCGAGCCTGTTCTGCAATCGCATCCGCAATTTCTGTGCGGCCATAACCAACATTGACGCAATAAAGACCTGCGAAGGCATCAAGGCTCTTCCGGCCATTCACGTCGGCAATGTACACACCCTCGCCGCCTTCGATCACGCGCGTTGGCGTTTCACCGCGTGCATGCATTCCCATATGGGTGGACGGATGAAAGAAGTGATCCCGGTCCCAAGCGGTCAGTTCATTGCTATTGTTCAACATGGTTATGTTCCTTTCCTGTCGCCACGCTTTCACGCGGCGGTATCGATGCAGAGATATTTGAGTTCGGTGAAGGCTTCGATGCCCTGATGGGAGCCTTCGCGGCCAAGCCCGGATTGCTTCCAGCCGCCGAAAGGGATCGGCGCGCCGGTAATTTTCGCGCGGTTGATGGCTACCATTCCATATTCGAGTGCGCGTCCCATACGGAGCTGTCGCGCACCGTTCGTCGTTACGACATAGGCAACGAGGCCATATTGTGTGGCATTGGCGCGGGCTATGACTTCGTCCTCATCATCAAAAACCGTGACAGCAGCTACCGGTCCGAATGTCTCTTCGTGCATAATCGCCGCATCATCAGGCACATCGACCAGCAATGTCGGTTCAAAGAAAAGCGAGTTCTCTCTCAGCCGGTTGCCGCCGACGAGTATCTTACTGCCTCGCTTTTCAGCGTCCCGCACGTGCTCTTCGACCTTGTCCACCGCCCGGCTGTGCATCAGAGGCCCAATCTCCGCCGTCGGATCAAGACCGTTGCCAACCTTCAGCGCCGCAATGCGCGCTGCAAAAGCCTTTGTGAACGCTTTCAGAATGCCGCGCTGAACAAAGATACGGTTTGCAGCAAGGCAATCCTGACCAGAGGTCGCAAATTTGGCGGCCATAGCAACATCAACCGCCCGCTCGATATCGGCATCATCGAAGATGATTAAAGGTGCATGTCCGCCAAGCTCCATGACAAGCCGTTTCATCGTGTTCGAACATTTGGTGGCGATCAGCCTGCCAATCTCAGTCGAACCCGTGAAACTCAACCCCCGTACACGCTCGTCGCAGCACAATACATCGACGATAGGCGCGGCCTTGCCCGTCAGCACATTGAAGACACCCGCAGGCATTCCGGCACGTTCGGCCAGCTCGGCCAAGGCAAGCGCGGAAAGCGGTGTTTCTGAAGACGGATGCACGACGACCGGGCAACCGGCGGCAATCGCTGCAGCCGCCTTGCGGGTGATCATGGCATGCGGAAAATTCCATGGAGTAACAAGTGCTACGACACCCAACGCCTCACGGCGCACGAGCATCTCGGCATTGGGGAGATGGCTCGCTATGGTTTCGCCGTTAAGACGCTTGGCCTCTTCTGCAAACCATTCGATGAAAGATGCGCCATAGTCGATTTCGCCGCGCGATTCCGCCAGCGGCTTGCCCTGCTCCAGCGTCATCAGCAATGCGAGATCTTCGCGATTTGCCGTGACCAGCTCGAACCAACGCCGCAAGACCGCGGATCGTTCGTGGGGCAGCTTATCCCGCCAGGCCGAAAAGGCTTTTACTGCCGCATCGATCGCGAGCGTCGTCTCAGCTTCGCCAAGACTTGCCACACGGGCAAGCCGCTGACCCGTTGCAGGATCGAGAACAGGGAAGGTTTCGGCCTTTTGTCCCGCAAACCAGCGTCCATCGACATAGCCCAGTTCACGAAAAAGATGCTTATCGCGAAGCCTGCCAAGCCCATCATGTTGTATCGGATGATCCAGAACGGCATTCATTGTTCTTCTCCCAATTCAGGAAGAAGTTTGTCACAGGATAGCTCTGGATTCGGACCAAAGGCAGCCCGCTGAACATTCGAATTGGACTAAATTTAAAAGCCAGACAGTCTGTTTGGGCTAGTCCGCGACTTCCTTGAACAGCGACAAAGGTGCACTCGCTTTCTCGTCCTTGACCAGCTTAGTCACGATATAGGTGAAGTAGCGTTCTATGCCGATATTCTGATCCAGAAGACGGTCAATCAGACGCTGATAGCCATCAATGTCGCGCGCCACGATCATCAGAAAATAGTCCACTCCACCGCCAACCGACCAGCAGGACACGATTTCGGGTACTGCTGTGACGGCTCTTTCGAACCGGTCAAAATCGCTTTGACGATGATTGCCCAGAGTGATCTGCACAATGACATGCGCGATGGGAGCAATTTTACGGTAGGCGATGCGCGCATGATAGCCCGTGACAATCCCCGCCTCTTCCAGCTTGCGCAGTCGCAGCCAGCAGGGTGTCGCAGAAAGCCCGACCTTCTCCGCCAAGGCAAGCTTGGTGATCCGCGCATTCTCCTGAACGGCTTCGAGAATACGCAAATCGACGGCGTCGAGCTTCAAGGCGGCTTTCATTCTGTTGATCCAGCATCTGCAAACATTCCTGTTCTCATTGGCACGCCCCTGCGCCGCTGACAAGGCTCCGACATCGAAAAGTCGTGACAGATCAAAATTGTAATGATCCAATATAATTATTGACATGATCCTATAGGTCTTTCACACATAGAGCCAAGAACAAAAAATTAAACATATGGGGAACGAAGATGCGGCCTTACGGTTTCGCACGTAGCGTACTATTGCGCCCTCAATTTGCTCGCCTGCAGCGAAGACGTGCTTTGCTTGGTGCAGCGCTCCCCATTGTCACGCCGCTTTGAACGGCGGTGCGGATGTCGGGAAGTGTGTCGCAAATGATCAGTCTCAACGAAATAGAGCAAGCCCAAGACAGGCTGAATGGTCATGTCCAAAGAACACCGCTGATCTGCTCCAAAAGTCTCAGCGCGCAATCAGGCGTGCCGGTTTTTCTCAAGCTTGAAAACAGACAACCAACGGGTAGTTTCAAGCTTCGCGGCGCAACAAATGCCGTTCTCAGCCTGTCCGAAAATGAACGCAAGCAGGGACTTGTCACAGCCTCTACCGGAAATCATGGGCGCGCGTTGGCTCATGCGGCGTCCATGCAAAGGTTGACCGCCACAATCTGTCTTTCATCGCTTGTACCGCGCAATAAGGTCGAGGCAATCCGCGATCTTGGTGCGGATGTGCGCATCGTTGGGAACTCACAGGACGATGCGATGGAAGAAGTCGTGCGACTTGTGCGTGATGAAAGCATGAATGCCATCCCACCATTCGACGATCCGCGCATCATTGCCGGACAGGGAACGATGGGATTGGAAATTGTCAAAGACCTCCCTGAACTGGACACCGTGCTTGTTCCGCTTTCTGGTGGTGGACTTGCCGCCGGAGTGGCTGCAGCAGTGAAAGCAAAACGCCCACTAGCGCGGGTAATTGGAATTTCCATGCGCCGCGGCGCGGCGATGCAAGCGAGCCTTGAAGCGGGCAGACCAGTCAATGTTGAGGAACAGGATACGCTGGCAGATTCCCTCGGTGGTGGCATAGGCCTCGATAACCGTTGGACTTTTGAGATGTGCCGCTCGCTGCTGGACGACGTGATCCTGCTGGACGAGGAAGAGATCGCAGCAGGCATCCGCCATGCGGCGCGGCTGGAAAGCGAGATTATTGAGGGCGCGGCAGCTGTTGGTATTGCCGCCTTGCTTGCTGGAAAAATCAAGCCGACAGGACCGACCGTCATCATTGTTTCTGGTGGCAATATCGATCCCGAACAACATCGCGCAATCGTGGAAGACCGCTATCGGAGGGCAGGCTGATGGCTGAAATGAGAATTCTGACCGAAGCTGATCTGCGACAGATCATAGCCCTCGACCTTGAAAGCGTGGCGTGCGTGGAGGATGCTTTCCGGGCACTCGCGAGTGGCGGTGTCAGCATGCCGCCCATTCTTCGGCTGGATATCCCCGCAGAACGTGGCGAAGTCGATGTGAAGACGGCCTATATTCCTGGATTAGACAGCTTTGCCATCAAAGTAAGTCCCGGCTTCTTCAATAATCCTTCCATCGGCTTACCATCCACCAATGGGCTGATGATCCAGTTTTCGGCAAAGACCGGACTTATCGAAGCACTATTGCTGGATAATGGCTATCTGACCGATGTGCGTACAGCGGCTGCCGGTGCTGTCGCAGCAAAATATCTGGCGCGGGAAAATGCCCGTGTCGCCACCATCATCGGTGCGGGCATGCAGGCAGGAATGCAGCTTGAAGCGCTGAAACTCGTGCGCCCCATCTCCGAGGCGCGGATTTGGGCACGCAACTTCGATAGCGCGAAGAAAGCCGCACAGAACTTTACCGAAAAGCTCGGAATACCGGTGACGGCGATTGCAGGTGCAAAGGAAGCTTGTGATGGCACTGACATCATCGTCACGACGACGCCATCGGAAACACCGCTCATAAAGGCTGAATGGCTTGCACCCGGTCAGCACGTTACTGCTATGGGATCGGATGCCGAACATAAGAACGAGATCGACCCCACCCTTTTCCAGCGATCAATCATCTATGTCGCTGACAGCCTCTCCCAGACACGCAGGCTTGGCGAACTGCACCACGCAATTTCGGCTGGGATTGTTGCAGCGGATACTGTCTTTCCAGAACTGGGCCAGATCGTTCTCAATGCCCCCACATTCCAGCGGAAGGCAGAGGACATAACCTTCTGCGACCTCACGGGCACCGGGGTTCAGGATACTGCAATCGCCCGTCTTGCGACGGAGCGCGCCAGCCTGCGCGACGCAGGCACGAAAATTGATTCAACCAAAACTGCAGGAGCCAGTCGATGAGTGTGGAACTCAACTTCACCCGCGCGGAATATGATGAGCGGATAGCCAAAACCCGTCGCGCCATGGAGAAGGCAGGCTTCGATGTCATCATCGTCACAGACCCGTCCAACATGCACTGGCTTACCGGTTATGATGGCTGGTCCTTCTATGTCCATCAATGCGTTGTGCTTTCGATGGAAGGCGAACCGATCTGGTATGGTCGTGGTCAGGATGGCAACGGTGCTAAACGCACCGCGTGGATCAGCCATGACAACATTATCGGCTATCCCGACCATTACGTGCAATCGCTGGAACGCCACCCGATGGACCTTCTGGCCTCAATCCTCGAGGAAAAGGGATGGGGTAACAAGACGATAGCCGTCGAGTTCGACAATTACTGGTACACTGCTGCGGCCCACCATGCTCTGCAGAAGCATCTGCCCAATGCACAGTTCAAAGATGCGCAAGGTCTCGTCAACTGGCAGCGGGCGGTGAAGAGTTCAACCGAGATCGGCTATATGCGCAAAGCCGGTCGCATCGTGGAAGCCATGCACCAGCGCATCGTCGATAAAATCGAGCCGGGCATGCGTAAATGCGATCTGGTTGCCGAAATCTACGATGCAGGCACGCGCGGCGTTGACGATTTCGGCGGCGATTATCCTGCCATCGTGCCACTGCTGCCTTCTGGACCTGATGCCTCCGCCCCGCATCTCACCTGGAATGATCTACCGATGAAGACCGGAGAAGGTACTTTCTTCGAAATCGCCGGCTGCTATAAGCGTTATCATTGCCCACTGTCGCGGACTGTATTTCTCGGCAAGCCGACGCAGGCTTTTCTAGATGCAGAAAAAGCAACGCTCGAAGGTATGGAAGCGGGACTTTCTGCTGCTCGCCCCGGCAACACGTGCGAAGATATCGCCAACGGCTTCTTCGCTGTTTTGAAGAAATACGGGATCATCAAAGACAACCGCACCGGCTATTCAATCGGCCTGTCCTATCCACCGGATTGGGGCGAACGCACGATGAGCCTGCGCCCCGGCGATCACACCGAGTTGCAGCCCGGGATGACCTTCCATTTCATGACAGGTCTCTGGCTGGAAACCATGGGGCTGGAGATCACCGAGAGCATCGTGATCACCGAAACCGGCGTCGAATGCCTGTCGAATGTGCCACGCAAACTCGTGGTCAAGGATTAGGACGCTGCGATGATGCTTAGCTCGCCTCCATCACGTCCCTCCCCGATCACGCCGACTGTCGATCTTGACCGCGACGGCGTACAGCACGGGCATTTGCGGTTGCCATGGTCCAGAGACGATTCCGCCTGGGGCTCGCTGATGCTGCCAATCTGTGTCATTCGTAACGGCAACGGCCCGACCGCCCTTCTTACGGGTGGCAATCACGGCGATGAATATGAGGGGCCGGTTGCACTCTACGATCTAGCCGCCAATCTGAAACCAGCTGAGATCAACGGACGCGTTATTATTGTTCCTGCAATGAATTTCCCGGCCTTCATGGCCGGAACACGCACATCGCCGATAGATAAAGGTAATCTCAATCGTAGTTTCCCCGGCCGTCCGGATGGCACGGTAACTGAAAAGATCGCCGATTATTTCACCCGCTATCTGCTGCCCACAGCCGATATCGTCATGGATTTTCATTCCGGCGGACGAACACTCGACTTCCTGCCCTATGCCGCCGCGCACGTCCTGCCCGATGCAACTCAGGAAGCCCAATGCTTTGCTGCCGTCAAAGCATTCTCCGCCCCTTTCTCCATGCGAATGATCGAGATCGATGCTGTAGGCATGTACGACACGACGGCTGAAGAAGCGGGCAAGGTGTTTGTGACGACCGAGCTTTCTGGCGGCGGCACGATTTCAGCACGGTCGGCAGCAATCGCCAAGCGTGGCATTCGCAACCTATTGCGCCACGCTGGCATTTTGCATGGTGATGTGGAGTATTCGCCCACCACATGGCTCGATATGCCATCGCAGGAATGCTTCGGCTTTGCCGATACCGAAGGTTTGCTTGAACCTTTGGTCGATCTTGGCACGGAAATACGCAAAGGCGACCTCATTGCCCGCGTTCATAATGTGGCGCGCACCGGCGTAGCTCCGCAAGAGTACCGCGCCGCACTCGACGGAATTCTCGCGGCACGGCACTTTCCGGGTCTCATCAAGATGGGTGATTGCCTTTCGGTCATCGCCACGATCAGCGAGGAGCCGTCTTCGTCTTAAATCAATCAGTACCAACCAATTGAAAAGCCGGACCAAAAACAACCGGCATCCATAAAGAGGAGTGAACACCATGCGCATGAAACTTCATACGATTTCCGCTCTGCTTTCCGCAGCAGCATTTGCAGCTCTTACAATCCCGTCACAGGCCGTCACCATTGACGATCTGAAAAGCGCAGGGTTTGTGCGAGGAGCGACCGCCAACGAAGTGCCCTATGGTTATATGGACGCGAGTGGCGCAGCCAAAGGCATCGGCCCGGACGTTGCCGCAGCAATTTTCAAAAAACTCGGAATTGAAGAAGTCGATTGGACTGTTACGCCTTTCGGCTCGCTTATTCCCGGATTGAAGGCCAAACGCTTTGAGTTTGTCGCCGCAGAGCAGAATGTTTTGCCCGACCGCTGCAAACAGGTTCAGTTCACGGTCGCCAATTCCAGCTACGGTGAAGGTCTCCTGGTGCCAAAAGGCAATCCAAAAAACATTCATTCCTATGATGACATCAAGAAAGATCCGTCTCTGAAAGTCGCAATTGTTTCGGGTGCCGATCAGATCGATTTCCTGCATGGAATGGGTATCGATGAATCGCAGATCATCATGATTCAGGGCAATGCTGACGCTCCATCCACGGTTCAGACCGGTCGTGCGGATGCCTATGCCGCAACAGAGCTGACAGTGGCCAAGCTCGTTGAAAATTCGCCACAACTGGAACAGGCACATCCGTTTACCGACCCGGTTGTGGATGGCAAGTCCGCGCGCAGTTTTGGCGCTTTCAGCTTCCGTCCGGAGGACAAGGAATTCTACGACGCCTTCAACAAGGAACTCATCGAGTTCAAGAAGACCGATGACTACAAGAAAATCCTGATGACCTATGGGCTTAGCGAAGAGAGCGTCGAAGCGGCGCGGACTGTTGATACAGCCAGCCTCTGCAACGCAAAATAACGCTTTTGTCGCCCGCCGTGCCATGATGATTGGTTCGGCGGGCCTTGTCTCATCTCTATCGGGAGAAGACCATATGCACTGGACGGAGTATCTTCCCGCCCTTTTCAAAGGCGCACAAATCACCGTCGTTCTTGCCCTCAGTTCGATGGCTATCGGCACTCTGCTGGCGTTCGCAGCCGGTATTGCCCGTTTTGCGGGTGGGCCGATCCTTTCCACGATTGCGGTGATCTATATCGAGATATTCCGGGGTACTTCACTGCTCGTGCAATTGTTCTGGCTCTATTACGCCCTGCCATTGATCGGCATTTCATTCGATCCGATCACGACCGGCATTATGGGGCTTGGCCTTAACATTGGTGCTTATGGTGCTGAGGTCGTGCGTGGTGCCTTGCAGGCCGTTCCTGAAGCGCAACATGAAGCCGCAAGAGCCCTCAACTTCAGTAGAGGCCACACATTGTTTCACATCGTCCTGCCACAGGCAGTTGTCGAGATGATGCCGGCTTTCGGCAATCTGGCCATTCATAATCTGAAAGATACAGCACTTGCCTCGCTTATCGCCATCAGTGATCTGACTTTCCAGGCCCAGCGTTTGCGCAATCTGACGCTGGACAATGTAACGATCTACTCGCTGACATTACTCGGTTATTTTGCAATGGCTCTGGTGCTCGCTTCCGCTATTCGCTGGCTTGAGCGACGACTGAAACGCCAGACAATGGCAGGGGGGTTCGCATGATCTACGGCTATGCATGGGACACCTCGTCCACGCTTTCCTTTGCGATTTCCATTCTGCCAATTCTGGCAATTGGTCTGACGGTAACCCTGAAAGCCGCAGCCACCGGCTTTGCCATTGCACTGGTGCTCGGCCTTGTCTTTGCGCTTCTGCGCCGCAGCCCATACAAAATCATATCCTGGCCGACCGTGGTCGTTGTGGAGTTTCTGCGCGATACGCCGTTGCTGGTGCAATTGTTTTTCCTGTACTACGTGCTACCTGTCTATGGCATTGTTCTGCCTGCTTTCCTGACCGGCGCTCTGGCGCTTGGCCTTCAATATTCAGCCTATACGTCGGAGGTTTACCGCGGAGGTATAGAGGCCATTCCGCGCGGACAATGGGAAGCAGCGCGCGCCCTGAACCTTACGCCTTGGCGCACCTATCGCGACATTGTCATTCCGCAAGCCATACCCCGGATCATCCCGGCCATGGGCAACTACCTCGTCTCCATGCTGAAGGAGACCCCGGTTCTGTCTGTCGTCAGTATCGTCGACATGCTGAACCTCGCCAATCTGATCGGCGACCGCACCTTCGAATATTTGGTGCCGCTGTCGATGGTCGGCCTGATCTTCCTCATCCTGACACTTATCTGCTCGGCGCTCATACGCCTGCTCGAACGCACACTTCCAAAGAACGGGATCGCCCTCAAATGACCCAGGAAATTATCCGCTTTCAGGACGTAGCCAAGCGTTTCGGCGCACTGACTGTGCTGGATCAATTCAATTTCTCGGTCAAGACAGGCGAGAAAGTAACGCTGATCGGTCCATCAGGATCGGGAAAATCAACGGTGCTCCGTATTCTCATGACGCTGGAGCCGTTTCAGGAGGGTACGCTCGAACTCGCAGATATGTCCTATCACCAACCAAACGGCAAAGGACAGTTTCGGGCGAGCGAAGCCCACTTGCGTAAAATCAGATCGCATGTCGGCATGGTGTTCCAGAGCTTCAACCTGTTTCCGCATATGTCTGTGCTGCGCAATATCATCGAAGCGCCTGTACACGTTCTCGGTATGAAGCGGGACGAAGCCGAGGCGCGTGCACTCGATCTTCTTGCTCTTGTCGGCCTGACAGACAAGAAAGATCACTACCCTTCTCAGCTTTCAGGTGGCCAGCAGCAGCGCGTTGCGATTGCGCGTTCGTTGGCTATGCGTCCGCGTGTTCTACTCTTTGACGAGCCTACATCGGCACTTGATCCACAGCTTGTCGGCGAAGTTCTGGCGGTCATTCGCAGTCTGGCGCAAGAACATGATCTGACAATGCTCCTCGTCACCCATGAGATGCGCTTTGCACGCGAAGTTTCCGATCGTGTCTGTTTTTTCGACAAGGGACGCATCTGCGAACAGGGCACGCCCGAACAGATATTCCAGTCTCCGACCGAAGAGCGGACCAAAGAGTTTCTGCAATCAGTTCTATAGCACTCAGGCTATAGAACTGACATCATAGACCGGCGGTAGTTGCGCGAAGGTTTCGCGAATAGTTTCAAGAGCTGTCTGCAAGGCAGATCGCGAAAGCCTTCCGCCGAGGCAAATGCGGATGCCCCCATCCCCCCGCTCACCGCCCGCCACGAACGGATCAGAAGGTGTGACAGCAACGCCTTTGCTTGCCAGAGCACGGACCAGACCATCCTCCGACCAGTTGCGCGGGATCTTCAACCACGCACAAAGCGACAGCGGATTGCTGCCTGCAATGTGCGGTTCAAGAATATCGGCTACCAATGTCTGCCTTGAACGCAATTCGCTACGCTGAATATCCAGAAGCCCGGTCGCCGTTCCGTCCTCGATCCAGCGGCTGGCCATCTCTGCAACGAGATTAACGCCGCTCCAGCTCGTGACGCGCAAAATCGACGTTACGCGGATGGAATAATGCGCAGGCACCACAAGATAGCCTGTCCGCAAGCCGGTCATAACCGTCTTGGTGAAGCTTGTCACAAAGAAGCCCAGCTCTGGCAGCAGTTCCGGCATTGACGGCAGAGGCTCTTCAAGGATCGGCTTATAGACTTCATCCTCGATGACACAAACGCCATATCGCCGGGCAATATCCGCAACAGCAATGCGCCTTTCAGCGCCCATCAAATGACTGGTCGGATTGCCAAGTGTCGGGATGAGCACCAACGCCCTTACATCTCCCGCCTTACATGCAATTTCAAAAGCATCGGGCAGAATACCTTCTCTATCCGTCGGCAGCGCACGCAGCGTGAAGCCAAGCACATTGGCAAGACCTATGATGCCATGATCGGTAAGGCTTTCCGTCAGTACAACCTCACCCGGCTGCACAACCGCTGCGACTGCCAGAAACAGGCCATGAGCAGCGCCATTCGTGATGATGATCCGACCCGGATCGACATCCACTGACAGGCCGCGCAACCAGTCACGCGCGACCGCGCGATGTCGGTCCAGCCCCGCAATAGGTCGACATGGACGCATGAAGCTCGCATTGTCCGACTGGCTCATTTCCTCCAGCAGGCGGCGCGATGCATTCTCGTGGGATTCTGTATAGACGGCGCGAATGATCGACAGATCCGCGGTTCCGCTGGGATCCCGATCAAGCATGAAACGATCAGCCCGCTCCGTCACCCGGTTGCAGACATAAGTTCCCCGGCCGACTTCGCCACGCAGATAGCCGCGCCGCTCGGCTTCTTTGTAGCTGATACTGACCGTCTGCACCGAAAGCCCGAGCTTGTGCGCCAAATCGCGATGGGTCGGCATACGCGTGGCCGGCAAAAGAACGCCCTTCTCGATATCGTCGACAATTTTATCTGTCAAAAGCCTATGCTTGGTGACGCCCTTGCGCATTTCCAACATGGGTTCCCACATGCGTCTACCAGCTCCATCATGACATATCCAGAATTGTCCTATTATACTGAAATTTCTTCATGACAATCCAGTCAAAACAGCGTTCAAGGAGAAGTTCTTATCGCTGGCAATGACAAGCACCGAGACGATGGAAAGCATGCCTCAGCGAGTACGTGCGGAGCGCAATAAAAACCGTTCGAAATGGTATCTGGAAATATTGATTTAACATCATAAAAGATGACAAGTACGTTAAAACAAGCTATTGATAGATAAAGCGAATTCTAGCTTTTTCCTGTACACATCGTTCCTCGCTGCCGGACGAAATACGTATGAATGAAAAACGGAGCCCGCAGGCTTCCAAGCCGCAAAATCCAGCCAAATCGTTCTTTGAAAATGAACGTCCCACGCTGAAGACAATTGCATTCATGACCGGCCTTGGCGTGACCACGGTTTCGCGTGCTTTAAAGGATGCCCCGGAAATCGGTCCGGAAACACGAAAACGCGTACAACTGATCGCCCGACAGATCGGCTATCGTCCCAATCGTGCCGGTGTGCGCCTTCGAACCGGCAAGACGAATGTCATTGCCCTTGTCCTGAACACACAGGACGAGATCATGGGCTTTACCAGCCAGGTCATTCATGGCGTCGCGGATGTTCTTGCCGAAACGCAATACCATCTCATTCTGACACCCTATTTTCATTCGCGGGCACCAATCGAACCAATCCGCTACATCGTGGAAACGGGTTCAGCTGACGGTATTATTTTTTCGCGTACAGAACCGGACGATCAGCGCGTCCATTATCTGACGGAACATGATTTTCCGTTTGCCACCCATGGTCGCACTGATACGGGCATTGAGCACCCTTTTCACGACTTTGATAATTTCACTTTCGCGCTGGATATGGTTGGCAAACTGGCGGCGCGCGGACGAAAGCGGCTCGCTTTACTGACTCCACCCGCGCATCTCACCTATTACCGGCATATGGTAGGTGGATTTTATGAAGGTCTGCGTGCCTTTCACTGTGGTGGATCGCCGCTCGAAGACGTTGATCTCGATACACCGCTTGAGGATTTGCGACAGCATATAGCTCAATTGATGAAAAGGCCTGATCGACCGGACGGTATTATCTGCTCTGGCAGTGCAGCCGCTCTGGCAATTGTTGCCGGTGTAGAAGATGCGGGATTGAGTATCGGTAATGAAGTCGATGTCGCAGCCAAACAATCGACGCAGATTTTGCATTGGTTTCGCCCGGGGCTGATTGTCGTCGAGGAAAGTTTCAAACTGGCCGGGCAGCAGCTTGGTAAAGCCATTCTGGGCCGGATTAACGGCATCGATGTGAGGTCCTTGCAGACCATCGGATAAGAATGGGCGGAGGCCACTCCGGACCCGTGAGCCCGGAATAGCCTCCTATCGCTCGGGAGGAGCGATGCAAAGTCAGTTCGCCGCCCGTTTCTTTCCATTTTCAACTGGCAGCAACAAAGCCTCAGCCGCTTTAATGTTCAGTGCTTCCGGGCGCGTGCAACGCGTTTCGATGTCGATGAAGCGCTTTTCCTCGCCTGATCTTAGAATAGCCAGCATGACATCGACCCCATGCAGTGCACGCTCCAGTGAACAACGTATATCGCGGCCGTTCAGAACAGCAGCCGCCATATCTGCCAGACCAGCCGTTCTATAGTTAGCCATCATACCTTGAGAATGCTGTTCATTGGCAACGCCAAATGGATGCTCCCAATTTTTAACTGGCTCTGCTGGTTCGCCCGGCTTCGCCATTTGAACTTCTCCGCCAAAAAAATTGGGATCGGGCAGGTAAAGCGATCCTTCGGTGCCATACAACTCCATGTTCGCATGGCGATGCGCCCAGACATCCCAACTGGCTGATAGTGTTACTGTTGCGCCCTGTTCGAATTCCAATAATGCGTGAATGGTCGTTGGCGTCTCCACAGGAATGGCTTCGCCCTTGCGTGGTTCAGAGCTAATCGTCCGCGTCGGTGTAGCTACAGAAGTCAAAGCGGCGACGCGCTTCACGGGGCCAATCAGATTAACGAGATTGGCGATGTAATACGGTCCAAGATCAAGGATCGGCCCACCGCCCTTTCGGAAGAAAAAGTCCGGATTCGGATGCCAATGCTCCATGCCATGGCTCATGACATGGCATGTACCGGAGGTGATGCGACCGACATTACCATTATCGATTTCGCGCCGCGCCAGCTGATGGGCTCCACCCAGAAACGTATCCGGCGCGCACCCCACTTTCAGGTTACGACCATCGGCAAGCGCCTTCAGTTCCAGCCCCTGCTCCATCGAGAGAACCAAAGGTTTTTCTGAGTATGCATGTTTGCCTGCGGCCAGAATTTGCTTCGTGACAGCATAATGAGCATCGGGAACTGTCAGGTTGACGACGATGTCAATGTCGTCATTCTGAAGCAGCTCGTCGATAGTCTGCGCCTTTACACCAAACTCGTCTGCGCGCGCTTTTGCTGCAGCAGGATTTATATCCGCGCACGCCATTATTTTGATACCTCGAAACATGGGAGACAGCCGCAGATAGGCAGCGGATATATTACCACAACCGATAATGCCGACACCAAGTGTCTTGGTCATTTCGCTCTCCAACTCAGAAATTCTTTACGGTTTCGATGGAACGGCTCGCAAATCGGGTGTCGTCCGACGGATTATCGTGTTCCATGATGAAATAGCGGACGGGCGTCTTGCGCAAAGCCGTAAACAATTCAGCCCAGTCCACAGTGCCATGTCCGACGTCTTCCCATCCGTCTTCGTCGGTTTTTTCACCGGCTATGGCGATATCCTTGACATGGACCGCAAGGATTCGGTCGCCATAGCGCCTGATCCATTCAAGCGGGTCGGCACCACCTTTGATAATCCACGCAATATCCGCCTCCCATGCAAGATCGGGCGAAGCATCGAGGATATGTTCTTGTGGCACGGAACCGTCGGCTAACGGGCGGAATTCGAAATCATGGTTGTGCCAGCCAAATGCATAGCCCGCCTTGCGATAATGCTCTCCAGCGATAGCAAGGCGCTTTCCGAACTCCTGCCAACCGGCAACATTATCCGGGCGGCGGTCTGCATCGAGATAAGGGCAGAAAATAGCCTTCATATCGGCGACCTTGGCAATCTCCAGAACACGGTCGACTTCGTTCTCCAGCATATCCAGACCAAAGTGCCCGGTAGGCATGGAAAGTCCCAATGCGTCGAGGTCCTTCTTTAATCGAACAGGATCACCATAAATCCCCCCATAGCCTTCCACCCGACGATAGCCGAGATCCCGCAGCATGGTGAGCGTTCGTTCCAACGGTTGGAAGTTGCGGGAGCTGTAAAGTTGATAGGAATATCCGTTCATGTCCTCGTCCTCAGAACTCTATCCAGAATTGTGTCGGGCTTTCTTGCGAGCAAAAAATCCCCGCACGGTCCGAGGCAAGCCTTCGTGCCGTCCATTGAAAGCCAATAGCCTCGCCTCTCGCAGGAGAGGCTCTTAAGGGGAGCGTTCTTCGCTATTCATCTAAAGCCTCTCCTCCGTTTGCGCATCGAAAAGCGACAGGGCATCCGGCTTGAAACCGATCCTGACCTTCTCACCTGCCCGATAGCGCTTCCCCGCTTCCACCCGTGCGGATAGCGAATGTCCGTTCAGGCGAAGCCAGACCAAACTGTCGGCACCCATCGGCTCGTCCAGATCGACGGTCGCCTCAAAACCATCTTCGACATCAAGTCTAGTATGCTCAGGACGAACCCCGAGGGTGGCCTTACGTCCGGGTGTCAGCCCACCGTCATATCCATCAAGCTGAACGGCGGTCTCGCCAACATGGAAGACTGGCTTGCCATTTGTAGCCGTAATTTCTCCCGTAAAGAAATTCATCGACGGCGAGCCGAGAAAACCCGCTACGAACCTGTTCTTTGGGCGATTGTAAATCGTCGACGGATCAGCCAGTTGTTGGACCACCCCACCTTTCATGACTGCGATGCGGTCCGCCAATGTCAGGGCTTCGATCTGGTCGTGCGTGACGTAGATCATGGTATTGCCGAGTTTCTGGTGAAGGCGCTTGATCTCAACGCGTAGCTCAGAACGTAATTTTGCATCCAGATTGGAAAGCGGTTCATCGAACAAAAACACGTCGACATCGCGCACCAGCGCACGACCGATCGCAACACGCTGACGTTGTCCGCCGGACAGGGCTGAGGGTTTACGTTGCAGCAAAGGTTCGATCTGGAGAATTTCAGCAGCACGCTTGATACGCTTATCGATCTCTCCTTTGGGCAGCCCGGCAACACGTAAACCAAAGGAAAGGTTCTTTTCGACAGTCATCTGCGGATAAAGCGCATAGGATTGAAACACCATGCCGATACCGCGATCCTTCGGTTCTTCCCACGTAACGTTACGCCCCTTGATGAAGATGCTGCCTTCCGAAATATCGAGAAGGCCCGCCACGCAATTGAGCAGCGTAGACTTGCCGCAACCGGAAGGCCCAAGAAGCACGAGGAATTCACCCTCCCCGATCTCCAGATTGAGATTTTGCAGCACATTGACCGAGCCGAAGCCGAGCGATAGGTCCTGGATGGAAACGCTGGAGTTCATCAGTTCATCCTTTCACTGCGCCAGCGGCAATGCCGCGTACAAAATACCGACCAGAAACAAAATAGACGAGCAATGGCACAGCCCCGGTAAGAATGGTGGCGGCCATATTGACGTTGTATTCCTTCACGCCCTGCATGGAGTTGACGATATTGTTCAGCTGGACGGTCATCGGAAAATTCTGGGTTCCCGCAAATACCACGCCGAACAGAAAGTCGTTCCAGATACCGGTCACCTGCAGAATGATTGCAACCACGAAGATCGGCAGCGACATCGGCAGCATGATCTGAAAGAAAATGCGCCAGAACCCGGCTCCGTCGACACGCGCTGCCTTGAAGAGTTCCGGCGGCAGGCCGGCGAAATAGTTGCGGAACAACAACGTCAAGATCGGCATGCCGAAGATGGTATGAATGAAGACAACGCCGGTCAGCGTGCCGAATATACCAAGCTCGCGCGTAATGATAACGAGCGGATACAGCATGACCTGATACGGAATGAATGCCCCAAACAACAAGACTGAAAAGAATATTTCCGATCCTTTGAACTTCCAGTTGGCCAGCGCGTAACCATTGACCGAAGCAATGGTGATGGAAACCATCACGCTCGGCACGGTGATCTTGATCGAATTCCAGAAACCCGCGCTAATGCCTTCACAATAAAGGCCGGTACAAGCCTGACTCCATGCCTTGACCCATGGCTCAAAGGTGATTTCGACTGGCGGTGAAAAGATGTTGCCGAGCCGGATCTCCGGCATACCCTTCAGAGAAGTGACTACCATCACGTAAAGCGGCAACAGATAATAGACGGCAGCAACGAACAAAATGCTGTAGAGCATGATGGTGGCCGGTGCAAAGCGCCGTTTTGGCTTACGACCCCACGGCTGCGAAGCCCGCTTTTGTGCCGGACGAGCCTGGGCTGCTACAGCCTCAGTTTCGGCTGGCCTCTTCCTGTTGAGGACAGCTTCAGTCATCGCGCTTTCCTCCGACTATATTCCAGCATTGTCCAAGGAACGAGAATGATCAGAACCGTGGTCAGCATGACGGTAGAAGCAGCAAGCCCCTGCCCCAAATTGGCCCAGCCGAACATGAAGTCGTAAACATATTTTGCTGGTACTTCCGACGCTATGCCGGGACCGCCATTGGTCATGGCAACCACCAGATCGTATAGTTTGACGATGCCTGTCGCGATAAGAACGATGGTCGTCACCAGAACGGGGCGCATCATCGGCAGGATGATGAAGAGATAGGCTTTCCACTTCGGAATGCCGTCAACTCGTGCAGCCTTCCAGATTTCATCATCGACATTGCGCAGCCCGGCCAGCATCAGAACCATGACCAACCCCGTCATCTGCCAGAGCCCGGCAATGACAATTGCATAGATGACGTAGGTACGGCTCGACAGGATAGCCATCTGGAAATTGTCGAAGCCGATATCGCGAATGACTTTCTCCAGTCCGAGTTGCGGATTGAAAATCCACTGCCAGACAAGGCCCGTCACAATGAACGACAGGGCATAGGGATAGAGGAAAATCGTGCGAAATGTGTTCTCGAAGCGGATTTTCTGGTCCATCAGGGCAGCAAGGACAAACCCGGCCACAAGGGAAAAGCCCATGCAGAGGACGCCATAGATCGCCAGATTGCGGACTGACACATGCCAGCGGGTCGCAGAAAACAGGCGCGTATATTGATCGAAGCCGACAAAATTCAACATAGGCAGCGATTTGGAGGACGTGAAGGAATAAACAACCGTCCAGAGCGTGCAGCCAATGAAGACCACGAGAACCGTCGCGATCATCGGAAGTGCTGCAACCTTTGCATTCAGATTGCGAAATATTCCCAACGGCTTTCCACGACTGCCCTCTTCCATGACGGCCATGATACTCCTCCCTGTTCCGGTTCTCGGAGTGTCCTGTACCGTCGTCCTCATCGACAGCGCAGGACTTGAACGTGACTATTGTGCCTGTTCGATAATCTCCGCAAAACGTTCCTGAATATCATCGACCGTCATGTCTGGATTGGAGAAAAACTCGGCAGCCAGACTTTCGATTTGCCCTTGGGTATCCGGCGCACGCAACTGCTCCACAGAGGGAACGATGTTGTCCGGGTTCTTCAGAATATCGATACCCGCACGCATGCAGCTCGAGGCTGAATCGAGATCCACATCGCCACGGATCGGCAGCGAACCCTTGGCCAGATTGAAGGCAACCTGCGTCTCCTTGGAAACGAGCATGCTTGCCAGCTTGAGCTGTGCCTTGGTGACTTCCTGATCCTTGTTCTTCGGGAAGTAGATCGCATCACCGCCAGTATCCAGATATTGATGAACGCCGAGTCCTGGCAAGCAGTCATAATCCTTGCCTGCAACCTTGCCTGCTGTCCCAAACTCGCCTTGCGCCCAGTCTCCCATGATCTGCGTACCGGCGCGGCCGGTCAGCACCATGTTGGTCGCCTCGTTCCATGAACGGCCCACATAACCCGGGTCAGCCAATGAGCGCGCCTGAGCCAGCGCTTCAAAAACCTTCTTCATTTCAGGACCGCGTGCCGCATCGGCGTTCTTGTCCTTATTGACCTTTAGATAGAGGTCCTTACCGCCAATCGCAGTTGTCAGGACAGTCAGCATGCCATTCACCTGCCAACCGTCACCGGTCGCCAACGGCACAATGTTCTTTTCCTTCAGCTTGGGAGCTGCAGCTATAAGGTCATTCCAGTTCTTTGGAGGTTCGGTTCCGGCCTCGCGAAAGGCTTGCGGATTGATCCACATCCATTCCCATGAGTGAATATTCAGCGGCACACAGTAGAGGCGCCCTTCATAAGTACAGGATTCCAAGAGGCTCTTCGGGCGAATGAAGTTGGCCCAGCCTTCCTTTTCGGCAAGCTCGGTCAAATCCGTCATCAATCCGCCCTGAACCAGTTCTTCAGCCTGCCGTCCATGATTGAGCTGGGTCGCTCCCATTGGATTACCGCCGAGAATACGGCTGATAATGATCGGGCGGGCTGTAGCACCGCTACCGGCAATCGCCCCATCGACCCACTTGTCGCCGCCGAGCGCGTCATATTTTTCAGCGAGAACTTTGACAGCTGCCGCTTCACCACCTGATGTCCACCAATGCGTAACTTCAAGATTAGCCGCAGAAGTTGAATCTGCCATTGTCAACGTTGTCATAGCGAGACAAACAGATGTGGCGAGAACTTTTGCTCTTTCTGGTAACATTCCATATCCTCCCAAATCTGAAACGTTACAGATATGGTATTCAAAACCATCTCGCTTGCAAGTCCTTAATTTCTGACAAGTGGGATCTAGCACTCAGGCAGAGTTTAACAGATTGATCTTTTGTTGTTTTCCTGAAAGAAATTTTTTGGTGTGAAAGGATCATCTTGTGTTTTATCTCGTTTGATATTCAGCATGAAACACTCAAGATCTATGAATCTGTAACGTTACAGATTGAAACAATCCCAAACGAAAAGGGCGCTCGTGAGAGCGCCCTTCCTGCATTTCGAAATCGACTTGAATCAGGCCACCTTGCTCACGAGGCCATGCGGATCGAGAACGAATTTCTTCGCCGCACCCTGATCAAAGCTCTCATAGCCCTTCGCCGCATCCTCAAGTGAAATGACCTGAGCGTTTACGATCTCGGCGATATTCAGGCGTCCATGCAGGATCGCCTGCATCAGTTGGCGATTGTACTTCAGAACGGGTGTCTGTCCGGTATGGAATGACTGCGCCTTGGCCCAACCGAGACCAAACCGTAACGACAAGCTGCCTTGTTTCGCAGCATTGTCGACAGCACCAGGGTCTTCGGTGACATAAAGCCCCGGAATACCAATTGCCCCGGCGGGACGAGTTATCTCCATCATCTGGTTCAGCACGATCGCCGGTTGCTCGCCACCGCTATGACCGCGCGCCTCGAACCCAACAGCATCAATAGCACTATCCACTTCGTTGCTGCCTGTGACTTCTGCAATCATGTCGCCGAGACGATCACTTGCCGAAAGATCGATTGGTTCGAAACCCACTTTCCGCGCGTGATCGAGCCGTTCCTTGTTGAAGTCACCGACCATAACGACCGCAGCGCCCAGAATGCGAGCGGATGCCGCAGCAGCAAGCCCCACCGGTCCCGCACCCGCGACATATACAACCGAACCAACCCCGACGCCGGCTTTCACCGCACCGTGAAAGCCGGTCGGCAAGATGTCAGAAAGCATCGTCAGGTCGCGGATTTTTTCCATCGCCTGCTCGCGATCGGGGAACTTGAGCAGATTGAAATCGGCATAGGGCACCATGACATAGCGGGCCTGCCCGCCAATCCAGCCTCCCATATCAACATATCCATAGGCGCCACCGGCACGCGACGGGTTGACCGTCAAACAAACACCTGTGTCCTGGGATTTGCAGCAACGGCAGCGACCGCAAGCGACATTGAACGGGACTGAAACGATGTCGCCCACGTCGAGCATCTCGACATCGCTGCCTTTTTCAATAATTTCCCCGGTAATTTCATGCCCCAGCACGAGACCGGGCATCGCAGTCGTGCGTCCGCGAACCATATGCTGGTCGGAACCACAAATATTTGTCGAGATTACCTTCAATATAACGGCGTGGTCCAGCTTCCTCCCGTCCGGTGCCGCTAACGCTGGATCTTCAATATCGCGCACTTCGACTGTCCCGGGCCGCAAATAAACGACGCCACGGTTCTTGCTCATGTCTACCTCCTCCAGGTCGAACAACACTGACAGATTTCAAACAATGCAATGATCGATGGTCTCCGGACGCAAATTGACAACGCCCGTTTCAGGGAAGTTACAGACGGAAAGCGAGCGGTTCAGTCCCAATCGCGACACGTCTCATTCAAATTGAACTTGAGGATTTGGTGCATCACCGTCAGTGTGCACTAAGCTTCATGTTTCCCGCGCCGTCATCAAAAATGAAGGCAGGGCCGACAACACGTACACTACGGTCTGTTATGGGAGCAAAAGACGCCGCTGAAGCAGCTACGTCATCATTACGAGTCGGTCGAGCATCTGGCATGGGAACGACGACATTTTTGAACGCGCGACCGCCCTTGCTACTGGCCCGCAGCTCACTGATCTTGTCGACATAACCGGCCCAGTTGCATCTTCTGAAATCACCGCTTCCCTGATAGTTATATGCGGTAGACAACTCGACATAGGGCTTACCGTTCGAGACTGACACCATATCGGCCGTTTCGCCGTTCGGATCATTCAGAACGTAGAGATCGACATTCTCCCCCTGACAAATAAAACGGCATTGTGCCACTGTTTCCGTCACGCTGTCGGACTTCTGAAACTGTGAATGCGGAGCTGGGAATAGATAACCATCCGACAAACGCACACAATAAGTCAGGGCGCCTTTGATACCATTCGGCACCCATGGCTTGTCGTTCGTTGCGACAGACGCAACTTTGGGACGGTCAAGTTTCACTTTTGCTGCCGGACTGGCAGCCGGTTGTTCTACGCATGATCGGGAAGAAAGCGAACTGGATGAAAGCTGCCGCTGTATTTCAGCTATTTTTTGAGAAAGATCGCGGCAAGGATTGAAAAAACCGCCGCGTTCGTCGCCACCCTTGCAACCACGGCTGCGTTCCAGCGCGCGCAGTGCCGAAAGCTGGCGCTGCGTCATCATATCCGCAGCACCGGCTGCACGCGTGCAGGACGCGGCAGCCAATTGCGGGAAACAGAGCAGTCCAATCAAAAGAAGCAAGGCGAAAGATTTTGCCACCACAACACCTTTGAAACCCATAACTTTTGATGATCACCTCACCGACAAGAGCTGACGAGGTGCTTCCATTTCTGAGCTCCCTCGTTTGGAGTTCAGCACTTGATCCGGATCCATTTCCGATACCAGAGCGGCCAATGCCAATCGAAGATAAAGCGGCGCATCAGTGCGATCTATCGCTTTCAGCGCAACTCGCGAAATACCGAGAGAGTGGGCCAGCTCCTGCTCGGATGTGTTTAGGGATGCACAGATTCTCGCGAGCTTTTCGTATGCACGTCTACCCATTACCGTTGTTCCCTCCTCTGTCATTACGGCGATCATCTCCGATCGCCATTGCCTTCACCATTTTATATTCAGCCCCAAGTTACCCTCCCATATCCGGTTGCGTTCGCCACCAAGATTGGTCGTGTAGTCTGCAGTCGCAAACAAACTGGCTTTCTCGGTAATATCCAAGGTCAGCCCACCACCCAGTTCCAGCGATGTGCCCTTGAGATCAGTCACAATCGGATCAGTGGCAAAACGCACAGTTTGATCCGATGAAAAATTCTGCCAAAGATTGGCTTTCAGATATGGCCGTAATTTCCCGACCGAAGTTTCTTGTTCACCCTGCAATCTGAACCCGATCCGGCCCGTCCGTGCATCACCTGTATCAAACGCTACCGAGGAATAACGATCAGCCTGATCATCAAGCGAGAGATGCTGCCAGATCAGTTGCGCCTGCGGCTCCAGTGTCCAGCTTTCGCTCAGGGCGAGAGGATAGCCTCCTTCGAGCGAAGCCGTAACCCCATGCCCGTCGAGGTCAATACTCTGACCTTCATTCGAGGTTGCATCACCACCGAACCACGTTCCCATAAGTATGGCGTCGAGATACCAGCCTTGCGGCCCGATATGAGTCCAGTACCCGCCGAAACTCGTACCCGTAACTTCGAGATCGCCAACAGCGAGATCGTTCCAGCCGAGCGCTTGCCCGGTGATATCACCTGTTGCGCGGGCATAACCGAAAAACAGACCGAAACGGTCAAAATGTCCGCCATCCGTTTCGCGACCCAGAATATCCTGTCCCGCCTGAATACCAAAGAGCTTTCCGTCGAGACCCGGTGCAACCGTTCCTCGCCATTTCATATCAATATCCTGCCCGAAGACTCTGCCCCAGCTCGCAGGCAGATATCCGGCAGTTTTCAGCAAATCCTGCTCGCCACGACGTTCATGAAACGTACCGAGCGTAGAAAGCGCCAGATGGTACGCCACAGGCGGCAATGCTGAATAAACCGGCACTTCCTTGCGATAGAGAGAAATCACGTCGCCCTTAACCCTCGTTGCACCAGGTGAAGGCGGAACTGCTCCGTCGAATGGAAGGACAACATTCTGTTGTTGACCCGTCGTATTGTCGGGTGGATTAGGAGCCTCCGCCGATACGGGAGGTGGAGGCGCATCGGGAGCGGAAGCATCTTCTGTTACCGGCGTTTCTGTATCCGGGTCGACAGGCAAAGTCGCTGGAGGCTGCTCGAGTGCGGGTGGCGGCGCAGTTGTTTCGGGCTCTTCCGGCGAAACGGATGTTCCCCCCGTCGAAGCAGGCGGTTCGCTTCCACGAACCAAAGTTGATCTCAGATACCAGTTCTCGGTGGTATTCGCCGTTACACCGCCCTTGAACAGAAAATATTCGTAGGCACCGGCAGCAGCACGACCGTTCAGTGAAAAAGCATTCTGACTGGTGGAACCACCATTCAATGCTTGTACGACCATAATGCCGTCCGCATTTGTTGCAGCGCCTGCCCCACCCGCGTTGGTAACCGCAATGGCGGTGTTACCTGATGCAACACCTGTATCGATCACAAGCTTGTCCGAAGGAGCGCCATCAGAAGCCAGAACGGTATCTAAAAACAGAAGACCGTTCTGCCCGACGTAATTGCCCTTGATCGTAAATGTGTCAGTAGTGCTCGCCCCTCCATTGGTGAGGTCAATACGCCCGGCGTTAAAGACACTGGCCAGTTGGCTTGCTGCGAACGGGTTCACACTACCCATTGCAGCACCGCCATAGACGGTGCTCGTCGCATCGATACTGAGCGTCCCCGTTCCCGTTCCGGCATCGCCCAACGTAAGAGCGCTGTCGAAAACAAGGCGCGTATCGTCAGTAAGGTTGATTGTTTCCCAGCTGTCAAAACGGGAGACTTTTCCTGTTTTCACATTATTGAACGTAAGAACATCATTCCCCTCGCCGCCGCTAAGCCGTGCAGTAGCGCCTATATTGGCATCGGTAAGGTTGGCAAGAACGGCCGTATCGTTATCCGGGCCAAGATCAATCTTCCCATAGATTATGCCGCCACCACTCCATGAAAACTGATCATTACCGAAACCGAGCAGAACATCACCTGCAACCGTGCCGCCCGTCATGGTTACACTGTCGGTTCCACTACTGATGCTTATATTGCCGCCGATCATACCGCCAGAAACGATAATCGTATCATTACCAAGTCCGGCAATCAGGTTGCGGTCAATTGTTCCGCCAGACATGTTGAAATAATTATCATCTAGCTTGAGATTGACGCGTCCGATGCGTCCATCCGTCATCACTGCATAATCGCCATCGTCAAAGGCATCGATGATACGTCCACCCGACATAAAAAATTGGTCGTATCCGTTACCCTGATTGAGCGAACCAATCTCGCCGCCCGTTATACGGAACTCGTCAATACCATTTCCTTGACGAACATTGCCTGTAACGCTTCCACCTGTAATGAGAAAGCTGTTGAGACCATCGCCCTGATTGACATTCCCTACAATCGAACCGGAATGGACTTCCACGCGGTCCACACCGGAGCCGAACGCTACATCTCCGCTAACGGTGCCTGTCCCTCCAGTCGGCAAAAGCAATGTATTGTTACCATTGAGGTCGGTAAGACCGCCGGGAGATGTGCCGCTGTCGCAAATGAATGTGTCATCACCTAGCGTCGGCGAAAACGAACATGCAGCCATGCCGGGAGTGCTTTGTAGCAAAACCGTTCCTAAGGATATGAGCGCTGTGCTGGACAGAAAACGGATGGCGCGCGAGCCGATGTTGCGACAATGCATTGAAACCCCTCAGCTCTTTGCAGTGCTCTACTCAAAACAATAGAAGGGTATTTTCTTTCATTAGGCAACGTAAAATATCACTTCAAAAGTGAAACTACTTCCACAAAACAAAGATAATCAAAAGTTCAAAGCAACCATATCGATTACCAAAATATGACACCTTTTCTTCCGAGTAAAATAGCATGAAATATATTTTATAGCGTAAACTGCTAATTTTGCTCATATATTCGCCTTGATCCCCCTGAATAGGGGGATTCACACGCTGCCGCACACAGCGCGCTCGGGTTGAAATTGGTGTAAGCAACCGAACACCAACTGAATGTGATCAAAACCTTCTAAAAGAGCCCAATATTAGCTTTATCTACGAAAACCCCGTCAGCCGGACAGATTTGAACGTCTCTTGACCCAGAATCCGAGAAGCGGATTCATTAACAATTAAATCAATGTAGATTCGCGGGCGAGATGAACGGCAGCACAATGACGAGCAAAGCGGACTTGATCAGAATTAGAACATTCCAGACGGGCGACGCGGACAGTGTTTTTGCTGTAATCTTGCCAATACAACAATGCGAGTTCGACATTCCGATCAGCGCAGACGACCAACCTGATATACGAGACGTGGAGGGGTTCTATTGTCAGGGAAGCGGTGAATTTTGGGTAGCCGAAGCCGATGGTCACATCGTCGGCACCATAGCCCTCAAGGATATAGGGCAAGGTCAGGCTGCTTTGCGGAAAATGTTTGTCGCCAAGGCTTATCGCGGTTCCGAATTCGGTACTGCGTACAAATTGCTTGCAACGCTCATTTCGCACGCTCACGAACGAGGCGTTACCAAAGTATTGCTTGGAACGACCGAGAAGTTTCTGGGCGCACATCGGTTTTATGAAAAGAACGGCTTCGTGGAAATCTCCCATACAGATTTACCGGAAGATTTTCCGCGGATGGCTGTCGATACAAAATTCTATGCAATAGAATTATCTTGAAGCACGCGACCACTCGCTTGCTTCAAGATAAGAGCAGCTTTCCGTCAGCTATGCTTGCGTTCTAGAAGTCGTCCCTATGCCGTATCGATTGCACATAAGCGTAGGCTGTGCCCAGAAGCACAGGAACGATTACCAAAGCGGTCCAGAATAGAATGTTGCTCATCTCTGCCCTCCCTCCCGTGGTGCGTAGCGATGTGCTTTCTGCATTTCTGCAGGCTCTATTCTAACACGTAAGAAGCCATCTTGTTCCAAATTCTTAATGAGGGGTTAACGGTCTCAATTGTTCTGACGGGCGAGTATCATGGCAATCCAGTCGATAAATATCCTGACCCGGGGAGAAAGTTGCCGATCGCGCGGATATACAACAGATACCGGTGACGAGCTGGGCGGATAAGCGTGGAGTATCTGTACTAATTTTCCATCCGCAATATGTCGTATCGCATGATAGCGAGGTATCTGAATGATCCCAAGGCCCAAGCTGGCCGCAGCCGTATAGCTTTCAGCGGCATTGACCGAAACCGGAGCCGGTATCGTCACTGTTCGCAATTTGCCGTCGACCATAAACTCCAGGGGCATACGGGCTATGCTGCCGCTGGCTCGGAAGCCGATCATCTGATGGCCATCAGTCAGTTGATCTGGATGTCGGGGTTCCCCAAATCGTGCAAGATAGGCAGGAGATGCGACGGTAACCTCATCCAGCGTCGCAACACGCCGGGCAATCATGTCGCTATCCTGCAGGAGACCCACACGCAGAACGCAATCGATACCTTCCCGAACCGGATCAACGAACCGATCGCCCTCGGTCATATAAAGTTCAATATCCGGATACTTTTCCAGAAAAGCTGGCAATTCCGGTAGCAGAAAATGCCGCGCAAGCGTGCCCTGCACTTCCACCCGAAGCAAACCTCTCGGCATTGCGCCAGAAAATCCGCCTTCGGCATCCTCGATACTAGCTATGATTTCTATGCAGCGCTGATAATAGGCCTGACCATCAAGCGTTGGATTAACGTGACGCGTAGTGCGCAAGAACAATTGCGTGCCCAATCGTCTTTCGAGCTGCTTGATCGCGTCGGTGACGGTTGAACGCGGGATCCCTAGATCTTCCGCCGCCAATGTGAAACTGCGTCGTTCCAGTACACGGGTAAAAACCCGCATCGCATCAAACCGGTCCATCTGATTGTTCGCTACTTTCGGATAGTAATGACAAATAATGCCGGATTAAACGGTGTTAGAAAAGTGCGATCTTGCTGTGGGTTGTACAAAACCAAACCACCGGAACGGAGCAGACAATGTCCGATATGAAAAACAAGGTTGCCATCGTCACTGGAGCATCGCGCGGCATTGGCGCTGCCATTGTCGAAAGACTGAGCCACGACGGTTTTACTATCATCGTTAACTATGCAGGCAATGCCGCTCTCGCCGACGCCGTCGTCAACAAGATCGAGGCTTCGGGCGGCATTGCGCGAGCAGCACAGGCTGATGTTGCCGATCCTGCCGCAGTAAAGAGAATGTTCGATGCGGCCGAAGACGCTTTCGGCGGCGTAGATGTTCTCGTCAACAATGCCGGTATCATGACCCTGTCGCCTCTCGCCACAACAGAGGACGTAGATTTCGACAAGCTCGTTTCGGTCAACCTCAAGGGCACCTTCAATACCATGCGGGAGGCTGGTAAACGACTGCGCGACAATGGGCGTATTATCAATTTTTCCACCACTGTCGTCGGCCTGAAATTGGAAAACTACGGTGTTTATGCCGCAACCAAGGCCGCAGTCGAAACCTTGACGGCGATCATGACCAAGGAAATGCGCGGTCGAAACATCAGCGTCAATGCCATTGCGCCCGGCCCCACTGCGACCGATCTCTTTCTCGATGGAAAATCTGAAGAGCTGGTCGCACGCATGGCCAAGATGAGCCCGCTCGAACGTCTGGGGACCCCGGAAGACATTGCAGGGGTGGTTGCGTTCCTGGCCGGACCCGACGGTGCATGGGTAAATGGCCAGATATTGCGAGCCAATGGTGGGATCATCTAGATTACCCGTGCACGCTCTGCGAGGCATTTACCTCGTAGAGCGTATTATTCCCTAAACTTATCCTAATAGTTGTAGATAATCCCTATTCGCCTTGACAGTTTGTCGCGGTGAGGCTTCACATGAGCCGGATTCTTTTCGCCTTTTCTAATAGAATTGGAAATGGCACCGGTCGTCGTGAGGGGATGCAAATGCTTTTTGGTTTCAACCGGCTTTTCTGGGCCTTTGCAGTCACAGCTTGCCTGTCCGCAGCTCCACACACTACACAAGCGGCCGAAACCCGGCGGATAGAGATCACCAAAGATAGCGATTATTTCGGCTTCGACTTGCGTACGGAGAAGAATGTCTCGCTCGACCAGTGCAAAAACATTTGTCTGGGTGACAATGCTTGCCTCGCCTTCACCTATAATCCGAAGGTCAAGTGGTGTTTCTTGAAATCCGATTTCAACAAGCTCAATCAGTCCGTTGGCTCTATTGCGGGTAAGGTCGTCACGCAATCCGCTGCAGCCCGCGAAGTAGAAGATATTGGCGCTCCGCCCAGCATCTCGTTCTTCGCCGCCAATCTGATTGACGAAGCCCGTCGTCTGAAGCGCGAAATCAATGGCCTTGAAAGCTCCGACAGCCTGCGCACTTTGCGAAATGAAGCAGGTGCAGCGGGCCTGAATGGCGATCCGCGCACGGCGATGGAAAAGTTCCGCCTGGCTGCCAGCATGTCGCCGGATGAAAGCGAAATCTGGACCGGATATGCGCTTTCAGCGCTTGCGACCGAGCCGTCCAACGGTCAGGAACGTTCCAAGTTCCAGCGCGATGCGACGTCGGCCTCGTGGTTTGCCTACCAGACCTCACGCACCAAGGATGAGCGCGCGCAAGCGCTTGCCGTCATGGCGCAGGCACTGGAAAAGCGCGATGCATCGCGCCCGGCCTTACAGGCCTATGAAGCGAGCCTTGATCTCGTCAATTCCGCATCCGTTCGTGCAGTCTATGAAGATCTGAAAGCCCGCAAAGGCTTCCGCATCGTCAACAACACGGTCGATAATGATAATGCCGCCCCCCGCATTTGCGCGCAGTTCTCGGAAGAACTGGTCAAGAGTGGTGTCGATTATTCAAGCTTCGTCAAGCTTGACAATGGCGCGCCGCAGGCAGTTGAAGCCAAGGATCGTCAGATCTGTGTCGAAGGTCTGGAACATGGCCGCAATTACACCGTGACGTTCCGTCAGGGTCTGCCATCGGCTGTTGGCGAAGTGCTGCCAGCTCCGGTCAATCTTTCGATCTATGTGCAGGACCGCGCGCCATCGGTGCGCTTTACCGGCGACAGCTTCGTGCTGCCTGCGAAAGCCCGTCGCGGCATTCCGCTGGTCAGCGTCAATTTGAGCACAGCCAAGGTCAAGCTCTACCGCGTCGGCGACCGTTCGCTGGCACAGCTTCTCTCCGGCTATCAGTTCCTGCGCCAGTTGGACAGCTACGACATCAGCACGGTTTCCGATCAGATGGGTGCACCTGTCTGGGAAGGTGAGATCGAGGTTGCAGGCAATGAGCTGAACAAGGAAGCAACGACCAGTTTCCCGGTTGATGAAGCACTGCCGGAACGCAAGCCCGGCGTCTATGTGCTGACCGCTGAACCGCTGGTCCAGAAGTCCGATGATGAATATGGCACCAAGGCAACGCAGTGGTTTGTTGTTTCCGACATCGGCCTTTCGACCTATACCGGACAGGACGGCATCAATGTGTTTGCCCGCTCGCTGGAAAGCGCAGAGCCGCTTAAAGGCGTGAAGCTGACGCTCCTTGCACGCAACAATGAAGTGCTGGGCGAAGCGGCCACCGACAGCGATGGCCGTGCGACGTTTACGCCGGGACTGACACGCGGCACGGACGGCATGGTGCCAGCGGTGCTGATGGCAAGTCAGCATGATGAGGATTTCACATTCCTCGATATGGCGCGCGCCGGTTTCGATCTTTCCGATCGTGGTGTGACGGGCCGTGCCGTGCCGAAAGCGCTTGATCTTTATGCATGGACAGAGCGCGGCATTTATCGCGCGGGCGAAGTTGTGCATGTAGGCGCGCTTGCGCGTGACGACACCGCAACTGCAATCGATGATCTGCCGCTCACCTTCATCTTCACGCGTCCCGATGGCGTGGAAGATCGCCGTCTCGTTTCCGACAGCAAACTGGCCGGTGGTCATGCCATCGACCTGACCTTGCCGTCGAACGCCATGCGTGGCACCTGGAATGTTTCGGTCTATACCGATCCCAAGCAGCCAGCGATTGCCACGCAGATGTTCCTGGTTGAAGATTTTGTACCGGACCGGATCGAGTTCGATCTGACGTCTGACAAGCCGGAAATCGCTGTTGGCGAAACCGCCAATATCACCGTGGACGGTCGTTTCCTCTATGGTGCGCCTGCCGCCAGTCTTGCGCTTGAAGGCGAAGTCACGCTTTCGACCAAGCGTCAGTGGGACCGCTTCAAGGGCTATTATTTCGGCCTCGCCGATGAAGAACAGGGCGAAGCCACGCGCCTGCCGCTCGATGGCCTGTCAAAAGTCGATGACAATGGCAAGGCGACCTTCCCGGTTACAGTCGATGAAATGCCGTCAACAACGCGTCTCGTAAATGCAGCCGTGACCGTTCGTATGCGTGAAACCGGCGGTCGTGCGGTTGAGCGTAAGATTGATGTTGCCATTCAGCCGGAAACCGATCTCATCGGCATTCGCCCGGATTTCGCTGGCGATGAAGTTCCGCAGGGCGGCACTGCAAAGTTCAGCCTGATCGCCTCTGACAGCAAGGGTGATCGCAAGGCGCTTGATGGCGCACAATGGTCGCTGGTCAAGATCGAGCGTAATTATCAGTGGTATCGCAGCGGCAACAGCTGGAACTACGAACCAGTGACTTTCACCAAGGCGATTGCCAACGGCAAGATTGATCTAAAAACCGATAGCGAGGCTGAAATCAGCTTGCCGGTTGATTGGGGTCGTTATCGTCTTGAAATCGAAACGGCTGATGCCTCGGGTCCGCCCACAAGCTACGAATTCGACGCGGGCTGGTATGTAAGCTCAACCTCGACCGAAACACCGGACGGGCTCGAAATCGCACTCGACAAGGAACATTATGCGGCAGGTGACACGGCAGAACTGAAAATCTCCCCGCGTTTTGCCGGTGAATTGCTCATCACCATTGGTGCGGAAAAGCTGCTTAAGACAATCACCGCAAGCGTGCCGGAAAGTGGTACGACCATCGATATTCCGGTGGGTGAGGATTGGGGTGCCGGCGCCTATGTTACGGCAACGCTGTTCCGTCCGGGTGAGGCGATTGAAAGCCGTATGCCTGCGCGTGCGATTGGTCTTAAATGGCTGAAGGTCGATCCTGCCGACAAGCAGCTTGCAGTTAAGCTGACCCCGCCTGAAAAGATCGCGCCGCGTTCCACACTTTCCATCCCTGTTTCGGTTGAAAATGCGGGTGGCGAGCAGGCCTATGTCATGGTTGCGGCGGTCGATGTCGGCATTCTCAACCTGACCCGCTATCAGCCGCCGAACCCTGAAAACTGGTTCTTCGGCCAGCGTCAGCTGGGCCTTGAAATGCGCGATATGTATGGTCGCCTGATCGATGGTTCGCTCGGCGTCACCGGCAAGCTGCGCACAGGTGGCGATGGTGGCAATATGGCAGCGGAAGGCAGCCCGCCCACCGAAAAGCTGGTCGCACTGTTCTCCGGTCCGGTCGAACTCGATAGCGACGGCAAGGCTACGATCACCTTCGATATACCGCAGTTCAACGGCACCGCGCGTGTCATGGCTGTTACATGGACGAAAAAGGCCGTCGGCCACGCCGTCACCGATGTCATCATCCGCGATCCGGTCGTCATCACCGCTGGTCTGCCGCGCTTTATGGCCCCCGGAGATCAGGCCAATATCCGCTTCGATATTGCCAATACGGATGCACCGGACGGCGATTATCGTGTGAGCCTTGAGACCACCGATAATCTCGGTGTCGAAGTTGGCTCTTATCCTGAAAGCATTGCGCTTACAGGTGGCAAACGGCAGTCGATCACCGTTCCGCTCAATGCGGTGGCCACGGGTGCCGGTGGTGTGACGATCCGGCTTTCCAACGATGCAGGCCTCAACGTTGAACAGGCCTTGGCATTGCCGGTGCGCCCGGTCGATCTGCCGGTCACGAGCCGTCATGTCGTCAATCTCGCGGCCAATGGCGGAAGCCTGAAAGTCGACGGCGGCCTTCTGTCGGAAAGCCTGCTTGATGGTGCTTTTGTCAGCGTTGGTGTGACGCGCAGTGCTGCATTTGATGTGCCAGCGCTTTTGATGGCGCTCGACCGCTATCCGTATGGCTGCACCGAGCAGACTACCAGCCGCGCGTTACCGCTGCTCTATTTGAGCGAAATGGCGGCAGGCACAGAAGCAGCAGCGGGTCTGGAAAGTCAGGAAGAACTTAAAAAGCGCGTACAGGATTCCATCTTCCGCGTGCTCAACAACCAGTCTTCGAGTGGTTCGTTTGGCCTCTGGTCGCCGGGATCGGGTGATCTCTGGATGGACGCCTATGTGACCGACTTCCTGACGCGTGCCCGCGAAAAGGGCTATGACGTGCCGCAGCAGGCGATGCTGTCTGCACTTTCTAATCTGCAAAATGCGCTCGGCTATACCACCGACGTCAAGGAACGTGGCAACGACATTGCCTATGCGCTCTATGTTCTGGCACGCAACAAGAAGGCTTCTGTTGGCGATCTGCGTTACTTTGCCGATACCCAGCTTGAAAACTTTGCAAGCCCGATGGCCGTTGCCCAGCTTGGTGCAGCATTAGCGCTTTATGGTGATCAGCCGCGTTCGGAACGCGTGTTCAATTCGTCGCTCCAGCTCGCAACCAGCCAGTCCAGCTACGACTATAATCGTTCCGATTATGGTTCGCCGCTGCGTGATGGCGCGGCAATGTTGGCTCTTGCGTCGGAAACCAAGCCTGCGCCGAAAGTGCTGCCATCGTTGATTACGCTGGTCGAGTTCCAGCGCGAAAAGGCGCGTTATCTCAGCACGCAGGATCAGGCATGGATGCTGCTTGCAGCACGCGGGCTTCAGGATGACAATGGCGCAATCAGCCTCGACATCAATGGCACAGCGCATCAGGGCGCGTTCTCCGAGCGTCTCAATGGTGCAGCCCTTGAAACGCAGCCGCTGGTCGTCACCAACAAGGGGCAGGGTTCGGTTGATGCGGTCGTCACGGCTGTTGCAGCACCCGCTCAGTCACTGCCTGCGGGTGGAGAAGGTTTCAACATCGAGCGTACTTATTATACGCTCGATGGCGAGCCGGCCAATGTCACCGGGGTCAATCAGAATGAGCGCTATGTTGTTGTTCTGAAAATCGACGATCTGCAGGAATGGCAGTCGCGTCTGCTTGTGACCGATCTGCTGCCAGCTGGTTTCGAGATCGACAATCCGGGTCTTGTTTCCAGTGCCGATCTTGGCAATTTCCCATGGCTGGAAAGCACACAGGCAGCGCATCTCGAATTCCGCAATGATCGTTTTGTGGCCGCTTTCGACCGCTCTGCAGGCGAGAAGAAGCCGATTACGCTCGCTTATGTGGTGCGTGCGGTGACGCCGGGTCTTTACACCCATCCGGCAGCAACGGTTGAGGATATGTATCGTCCGCAATTTGCAGCGCGCACGGCGACAGGCATGATGGAGGTGGCGGCACCTTAGTGTGCGCTCAAACAAATGAAGAGGCGTTGGAAAATAGCAATTGGCGGTGCCGTGTTTCTTGGCATCGCCGCTGTAGGAACGGTTGCTGGGCTTGACTGGCTCGACCGCGCTTATCCTCCGCCTTTGCCGGAACGGCTGACCATTTCCACCGAAGTCATGGATCGCGACGGCACTTTGCTCCGCGCCTATGCAACGCCAGACGGCTATTGGCGCCTGAATACGCGGATTGAGGATGTCGATCCGAAATTCGTGAAAATGCTGATCGCCTATGAGGACAAGCGTTTTTACGATCATGGCGGCATTGATTTCACAGCGCTTCTTCGGGCCGCATATCAGCTTGCAGGGAGCGGCCGTATTGTTTCCGGCGGCTCCACACTTTCCATGCAGGTTGCCCGGCTGATCGAGCCGCGCGAAAGCCGCAGCTTCGGCTCCAAGTTCCGACAGCTGGCGCGTGCAATCCAGATCGAACGGCGGTTAAGCAAGTCTGAAATACTGGAGCGCTATCTGACGCTTGCGCCCTACGGCGGCAATCTGGAGGGGGTGCGGTCGGCATCATTAGCCTATTTTGGCAAGGAGCCGCTGCGCCTCACCATATCGGAAGCAGCGCTTCTTGTGGCTCTGCCGCAATTGCCTGAACGCCGCCGCCCGGATCGCGAGATGAAGAACGCGGTGGCCGCGCGGGATCGCGTTTTAAAACGCATGGTTTCGTCTGATGTTTTCACAGGCGAAGAAGCCGAGCGCGCATCGCGTGAGCGCATATCCGCGACGCGTCATCCCTTGCCTTCATTGGCCGCTCACTTTGCCGATCTCGCTTTGAAACAGGCGCCGACCGAGGCCCGGCATCAGCTGACGCTTAAGAAGTCGGTGCAGGCTGGGCTTGAAGTTGTGGCACGCGAAGCTGCTGCGAAGCTTGGGCCAAAGGTATCGGTCGCCATGGTGCTGGCCGACAGTCGCAACGGCAATATCTTAGGCGAAGTCGGCTCCGCTGATTACTTCGATGGCAAGCGGCAGGGCTGGATCGATATGACCCGCGCCGTGCGCTCGCCGGGTTCAACGTTAAAACCTTTCATCTATGGGCTGGCCTTCGAGCAGGGACTGATTGCGCAGGAAACCATCATCGAGGACCGCCCGCAGGATTTTGCGGGTTATCGTCCGCGTAACTTCGATATGAGCTATCAGGGCGATGTCAGCATCCGCCAGGCGCTGCAAATGTCGCTGAATGTGCCGACCATCAGCCTGCTCGATGCAGTCGGTCCAGCACGGCTCACCACGCGAATTCGACAGGCGGCGGTTAATCTCCAATTGCCGAAAGGCGAAGCGCCGGGGCTTGCCATCGGACTTGGCGGTGCGGGCATCAGCCTGCGCGATCTGGTGCAGCTTTATACAGGCCTTGCCAATGGCGGTCGCGGTGCAGCCCTTCGTGACGGCACCGAAGGTACCGAGCCGGTGCAGCCATCGGCCCCTATTCTCACCGAGCAGGCATCGTGGCAGATTGGCGATATTCTGGCCGGTGTCGTGCCGCCGCAAGGCGCAAAGCGTCTCGGCCTCGCTTACAAGACCGGCACGTCCTATGGATATCGTGATGCATGGTCGGTCGGTTATGACGGGCGTTATGTGCTAGGTGTTTGGGTCGGGCGTGCGGATGGCGGCTCGGTGCCGGGCCTTGCTGGTTATGTTTCGGCGGCTCCTATCCTGTTTGAAGCCTTTGTGCGCTCAGGCGTTGTTTCCATGCCGTTACCACGTGCGCCTGCTGGCGCATTTCGCACGGCACGCGCCGATCTTCCGGTAACGCAGATACGTTTTTCATCGAGCAGCGATCCTCTGCCGGTTCTCAAAGCCACGATTGAGCCGGCACCGCGCATCGTATTTCCGCCTGATGGCGCGCATGTCGAACTGAAAGCTCTGACCGACAATGCATCGCCGCTGGTGCTGAAATTACAGGGCGGACGCGCACCGTTTCGCTGGCTTGCTAATGGCAAGCCCATTGCTGAGATTGAGCGGCGGCGGACAACAAACTGGCAACCAGACGGAACCGGATATTCGACGTTGACCGTGGTCGACGCTGCCGGACGGGCCGCCAGCGTCAACATTTTCGTAGAATAACGGCTACTGGGCCGCTTCTGATAGAATGGTGTTTTCCGCAGCTTTCTTCTCCAGCGACATGACTTTCAAGTTGCCGGAAAACAGCATGCCGGTTATCGGAAGCACCGGCTCCAAAGGCAGTTCCTCGTGATGGGCACTATCTTTGGGAACATGCAGCTTATGTTCCACGCCCTCTTCGGCACCAGATAGAGTAAGCGCCACATTCCCGCGTGCTTCCAGCAATTTAGTGCCGTAAAGAAACTCGAAACTCAGCATCGAAACCAGAAACTTGTAAGTTCCGTCGCGTACGCCGCCCTTCATCATTGCCGCGCGATGCACCTCCCCGCCCATCGCCACATCGAGCGGTGGAATGCGCGGATCACAGACATAGCCAAGCGCCAGCAGTTGTCCGTTATCAACTTCAAAGCGCATTCTGTCTGAACCGAGATCGAGAGCCGAAATCGAGAATCGGCGATTGCTGTATTGGACCGGCACGCGCCCCAGCCGCTTGCAAAGCTGCTCGCCGCTCAAAGCGCGTGCATTGGCGAAATGGTCCGGGTCGATAGCGAACGGCAGCGCTTTTGGACGATGTGGAACAGACAAGGCCGGTTCGAGAACATCTGCAATCAAGTTCGCAACGATGGTTGTCGAAACTGGGCGCGCATAATGACCCTGATCGAGATAGAAAGCCGGATTGCTTACGACATCACGGCCATATTGTTGCATCAGCATTCGCGAGACATCGGCTGAGATCGTTCCATACCATTGCGAAATGTAGTTGATGCCTGCATCAATAGAGGGAACGGAATTCAGAAATGAGCCATTGCGTGCGCCGAACACAAGCGTTGCAATACGCAAGTTTGGGTTGCGCTCAAGCGCGTAACGAATGATCCCTTCGTAAAACCGTGCCCAATGACGGAATGGACGCCGTTCATCGCCATAAACGAAGGCATCATTGATCGCATATTCGATCAGCAACAGCTCACACTCTTCGAGCTGTTCGAACTGCTTGAGCTGATAAAGGCCAAGAGCACTCGTCGTGCCCCCAACCGCGAGATCAGCGACGATGTCGAGTTCCACGCCGCGTTTCGCCATCGTCGATAAAAGCGTCGGCAGATAGCCGGGCAGCATGACGGTGTTTGAACCACCGATGATTACAGTCTTGAGTTTCATTTCGTCACCGTTGCAGCCTTACCGGCTGGCGTTAGCGAACCGCAACGCCACACACCGTAAGTGCTTGCATCCCAATCAAAATAATAAGCGGCTGCGATCTGGCCGCTATCCATCATCTGCCGAAAACGGTCGCGTGCTTTCTCGACCAGTTGTTCGCGATTATTGTCATTGGCCGGGCAGGCCTTGGACGTATTGGCAAAGCCCCATTCCGTGATCCAACAAGGCTTGCCATCCGCCCCACCGCAGAACGAAAGCGCATTGCTGATGTGCTTTGCACGTGCGGCCCGCGTGCCACTGCTGCCCGGATAGATGTGAATGCCGTAGCCGTCTGCAGCGCCATCCAAACCATACTTCTTGAGAAGATCAGTAAAGGCGGCGGGTTCGACAGTGTCGATTCCGCGCCGGTCGGCATCGATGAAAGGGATATCGGACAAACCCGCAGATACAACCTTTGCCTCGGTGCTATGCTTGGTTTTCGCCAGCTCTGCCCGGACAATACGCAAAAGTTCGACGTATTTTTCAGCACCTTTTTCGACCAGAGGAATCTCCTCCATCTCGCTTAAAGAGCGGGCAGTCTTCATCTTTTCCTTGGGCAGAATGGCAAGATCGCCATTATAGGCACCCCAGTTGATCTCATTGCCGGGTTCAACGGCAACGAGCGGGACCCCCAGCGCATCAATCTTTTGCAAGGCGTCACCCATTGCCTGCTGAAAGTGCTCGGGAGATATGTCGGAAAGCCGATACATGTCCCAGATACGCCCACGCCCGGAACGGGGCTTCGTTCCTTCAGGATAGAAGTCTGCATTGTTGAGCGATATTTCGAGCAGAATGGCCAGACCCTTCTCATGGGCAAGGCGCACAGCATCGATGCTCTGATCAATCGGTCGTGTGAGCGACAACCGAACTGCCAACACACCGTTCTCAATCATCTGATTGAAAATCAGCTCGCGCTCTGCCGGCTTGAGCCAGGCCATGTTGACCCTGTTGACGCCAAAGCGCGTATCGGCAAAAGCGCTCTCAGATTGGGCTGCTAACAACATGCCGCCTAAAAGCGCCACCACTGCCACCACCCCACTCCCGATGCTCTTGCGCGTTTGCATCATCGGATACCAATATCCTTCAGCGCGCCGTTGAAATTGGCTTCACATTCCGAATAACGATTGATGGCCGCTGGCACATCGATCCTGGAAAGGAAATCGCGCAGATAGGCTTTTTTCTGCGGCTCGCGGTTCCAGACGCTCGCTTCGATATGCGGGAATCCGACAAAACCGAGCATTTCGCGCATACGGTCATCGACAGCGATCATCAGTCCCGGGACACCCGACTGCATTCCGATGATCGTGCCGTGGAAACGGCGGCTCAGGCCGAAATCCTGACTGGAAATCCAGCTGCGCCATTTGTGCGTATCGAAGAATACCAGCAGCTCGTTCTTGCGCTGCCATTTTTCCATGTGCTTGTAATCGACCGGTGCCGTGATGCGGCTTGCGGCCTGATCATAGGCTTCGGAATGATCTTCACCCGTCATGTTCATGTTATAGACGATCACCTCGTCCTGAATGACGTAGCTCGCAACGCTGTCCTTTTCGAGCAGCGCATGGGCGTCAACAATCGTATCCGCCACACTGCCAAGATAGCCGCCGAAGGAAATTTTCTGCGCGTCTGCAAGGCTGGGATCGGCAAGGCGGCTCAGCGAGAGCTTCATCTGATCCGGCGCATAATAAAGCGATGGGCAGCCCGTCGGACGGACATATTTCATGCCCGCATCTTTCAGGAACTCTTCGGTGAAATGCCCGCGCGTGAGGAAGAAGCTCTCCTTGCGGCGCAGAATTTCGAGGAAACGGCGCGTACCTTCTGGCAACTCCGCTTTCAGATTTTCCTTCTTCTGAATACCGATGCCCATGACCACAATCGGCATGTTCAGCTTTTCAAAGACGAAGGATTCCGTCGTTGCCGCATAGCCGGGCCGCAGAAGATTGGCTGAGGCAAACAGGCAAAGATCAAAGCTTTCGTTGAGCTTCGCATAGGTATCCGGTGAATTGAGGCTGTTGGCCAGATGCCAGAACGGGACATAGGTTACATCATGGCCGCGCACGGCGTTGGCTGCACCCTCACCGATGAGATAATTGCCCGTATTGGCAATCTTCTTGACCTGATCGATCACATCCTTCTTCGTGCGGATGGGCTCGAAATAGGGGCGATGCTTGACACTCGCCCCTGAAACGCTTTCGACGGTCCGCATCAAATAGGACGGGATGCCGGTGATCATTATGCGCATGGTGATCCATCTTCGCTGGAGTTAAGGCATGTCTCCCAAAAATGGGAACCGGTTTTGGGACAAAGACATGCGAACAATAAAAATCTGAAGCCTGCTTCAGACCGGGCTGGACTGGGAGTTATCCAATGCCGATTTCTGAAAGCACGCTTCGGAAATTGCGTTCTCGCGCCGAGTAGTTTTCGATGACTTCGGGGATATTCATCGCGGCGATGTGGTCGCTCACGAAAGCCCTCCGATCGTTGGCCGCATTGAGATCGCGCGCGTCGATCTTCGGCAGACCGGAGAAATTCAGCATCTCTCGCATACGATCATCGACAGCGACCATCAGGCTCGGCACACCAGCCTGCATGGAAATAACATTGCCGTGGAAACGACGACCGAAGGAGAAATCCATAGTCGAGCACCAGGCGCGCCATTGATTAGTATCGAGGAAGGCGTGAACGCTGATCTTCTTCTTGAGATCGTCCGAGCCCTTGTAGGTCAACGGACCGACGAGTTCGCCGGTTGTGGAATCGTAGGCGCGGCCATTGGCATCGGATTCAAGCTGCATGTCGAAGTGCAGCAGCTCATCTTGAACCACATAGGCTGAACGACCGTCATCCGAACTCAGCGCGTTCATATCGCCAATGGTTTCAAGTTCCGCCCCCATATAACCGGTGAAAACGGTACGGCCCTCGCCCACCTTCACATCGGGCAGACGGCTGATCGCCTTGCGCATATTATCCGGACGGAAATAGAGCGACGGACAGCCGACCGGACGAACATAGGAAAAGCCTTGATCGCGGAGATATCCGGCAGCATTTTCACCGCGCGTGAGGAAATAATGCTCGCGGGATTTGAGTACTTCCAAAAGCTTCTTCGTGCCCGCTGGCAGGCCGTCTTCGCCTTCAATGTCAGGACGGTTCTGGATGCCGATGCCGAGCATGACGACGGGCATATTAAGTTTGGATAGAACAAGCGCTTCCGCATCTGCGGACAGGCCCTTGCGCAGAAGGTTTGCGCAGGTGAAGACGCAGATATCGAAATCCTTGTTGACCTCTTCGAGACCCGTTCCATTGTTCACGCAATTATAGAGATGCCAGAACGGGATGTGCTTGGCGCTCGGCAGAAGCGCCGTCATCGCACCTTCGCCGATCAGATAATTGCCAGTATTGCTGATATTCTTCAGCTCCTGGATGAAATTATCCCTAGATTCGGAATCCCGCTGTTTTTCCGAATAATGGACCTGCGCTTTATCCGCACGTTGGATAAGGCGCGTCAGATGGCTCGGAATGCCTGTGACGAGGATTCTTGGATTGGTTGGGCGGCTCATAGGTCGACCTTTCTGGTATAATCAGGCAACTGCACGGCCGGGAAGAGCGGCGATCGTGCTGGCAGCATCTGCAACATCCGGCTGGGAAGACCGGGATTTCGGATAAGCGGGGCGTATTTCATTCGCCCATTCGGTAAATTCGGAGAAAGCCGAGCTCCATGTGCGGTGAGCAGCGGAGGCGAGCGCACCTTCAGCGGTTCGCATCAGGGCTTCGCGATCCTGCGCAAGAATGGTCAGAATGCGCGTCATATCGGAGACGATCTGCGCATCGTTGCCATTGCGGATGAGAATGCCATCGCGGCCATGATTGATCAGCTCATCGACAGCACCAACCGCCGTCGCAACCGGCACGCAGCCAAGCTGCTGTGCTTCGGCAATCATCAGCGGCGCACCTTCCCAGCGCGATGGCATCAAGAGAACATCGGCCCATGCAAGATGGTTCGCAATGTCCTTGCCGTCAAAGACTGGTGGCGAGACTTTCACACCCGCATCCTTCAGGCGCGTCATCCAAGAGGCACTTGGATCGTCGGAGAGGATTTCGCCGCCAATTGCCTGCGCTTCGAAGGGAATACCCTGCTCTTTCAGCTTGACGATTGCATCATGCAGCCTGTCGATACCCTTTTGGCGATCGAGACGCCCCATATAGAGCATTCGCATCGGTTCGCCCTTGCGGCCTTGCTTGCGCGCTGCGGTGACTTGCGCACGCAGTTTTGTATCGATTGAAAAACTAGCTCCGTTTGGCACGGAGAACACTTTTTCATACGGCACGCCAAAGCTGTGCAGATAGATTTTCAATTGATCCGAACAGGTCAGAAATGCATCATAGGCATGTTCAAAGGCAATCGCGGCATAGGGCTGCCCCGCCTGACGGCGGAAGACCGTTTCATCCACCACATGCAGATAGCAGGCCGTGCGCGTGCCTTCAGAGCGAAGTTTACCCATCAACGGATGCGCCGCCATGACGTGATTGTTCACGACAAGGTCGAATCCTGAAAGCTGGCCACGCAGGATGCCCCAATCAAGCGGATGATCGTCGGTGATAAAATCCTGCCCCAAGAAGCGATTTGTGTCTCCCCAGGCGGGAATGCCATCCTTCCAGAAATGCAGGTAGTCGAAGGACTGGTCGAACTCGTCCAGCACATCCATCCGCTCATTGCCAAGCACGAAGAGGTGGGTTTCAAATCCTTGGTTTTTCAACTCACGCCCGGCGGCATAAGCAACCTTCTCCGCCCCGCCGAACGAGGCATTCGGCACCAGAACGGCAGCCGTTTTCTTCCTTGCTGCATTATGCGCAAGTGGCAGCACCGGCCCGCCACCAAGTTCATTGCGCAGCACCTGATACATTTCAGAAAGTGCGGGCAGGCGACGCGGACGCCATGTCCAGCGCATGGCCGCACTTTGCTTGAGCGGGCTGGTCGCAATCGACGTCACCAGATTGAGCATCGATTGTTCAGGCCGTGACAAGGCCCGGCGCTGACGCACACGCGGGAACGGGAAACGCACTTTCATCCGCGCCGATGTGGGCCACAATTGCTGCGTGCCCAATGATGCGAACCAATCCAGCGCATCGTTTTCGATGATGTCCTTGATCAGTTTCGTCGAGACGAAAATCAGATCAGCGTGCGGCTGGCGCGTGCCGGAAGGCATGATCTCAGTATCGATGCGCCGCTCGTCTTCGACATTGGTGAGTTCCACAAAGACGATATTGGCCTGTTCAGAAAGCTTTTCGAGCCGCGACAGGATATTCGGCAACAGTCGTGAACGCGCCAGAAGTTTCAATGTCTCTGTATTCGAAGAGGCTAGAAACGGCGGAAAGTGAAAATTGTCCGGTTCGGACACACTGCCCCAGAAGGCGCGAATGGCATCATCAAATTTAAGATCTGAGGTGCCAAGGCTGAGGTCGGTGAAAAGGCTGACCGTCCCCTCGCCTGCGCGGATCACGCCATAGCGCGGACATTCTTCATGCTCGAAACCCACAAGCGTCGGGCGACGGAACAGCGCCTTGTGCCGCTTGCGCAGGAAACTGATTGAGCCGGAGCGGTCACGATTGGCTTCCTTGAAACGGCTCTCCGCGCGCAGGCGATACTCGAAGCCGGTATCGTGGCAAGGCGCACCGACAAAGCCTGCCTCAATGGCGGACAGCCAGAACTCCCAGTCTTCAAAGCCATTTTGACGATCATCATCAAAACGGACACCGCTGCGGAAAACCTCCGCAGAAATCATTGATCCGGTATCGCAGATATTATCAGTGATGCAGTGGATCAGGCGCGAATAGCTGTCGCCATAATGAGCGCGCCAGTTGACCGAAAAGGTATCGATATTGGTGTAAACCCAGCCCGCATTCGACGCCAAAAGCTTGCGATAGAGCGTATCGATGGTGTGGGGCTGTACCCGGTTGTCGGCATCAACGAAATAAACCGCTTTAACATCCGGCATCTCTTCGAGAATATAGTCGACAGCACGATTGCGCGCCCCGCCGGGCCCTGCATTCTCGCCGAAGATGATGTGAATGTTTGGATGAGCCGCCGCATAAAGCGTCAGGCTATCAAACACTTCGCGGCGCGGATCACCATCGACGGACACCACGATCTGCGTGCGGAAAACCGTTTCTGACGCGAGAACGGTTTCCAGCGCTTCGAGAGCCAGCGCCGCATGACCATAGAGCGGCATGGCGACAACGATCAAATCTTTCGACCTATCGTACATTCGCGGCCTCTTTGGTTATTTCCTGACTGGGGCGCGCCTCAATGTGCTTGACCAGCCGGAAGTTGAACACTTTGAGCCAGGAAAAATCCACGGAACCTGCTGCGGCTTTGCTCAGGACGACGAGATCCATCGTGCGGTCGATCGGTTCCTCAAGCATGAAGTTGATGTCGATCGGACGATTGGGTGCAACTTCCGACCAGCCGCTGAACAACACCTGCTGGCGGCGGCGGTCGAGACTGGAAATCGCATCGATTTCTTCCTTCACATCCGACGCCAGATTGACCAGCAGCAGTCCCACTGCGCAGGGCTGGCCTTCGGGATGATCGATCACAGCCCGCGCTGAAACTCGAACTGTGCCCGGCGCGACCACACGACGGATTGCAGCTGCGGTGACCCCCTCCTCAAGCGGATGGCAGCCGATGGCATCTTCATGTTCAAGAAACCGCACAGTCGGAAAGTCGGGCGTAATAGGTGTGACGGACACGTTGGCCACGTTACGCAGCAATTCAACGGGCAGACGGTAATCATCAACCTTGCGGCCATTGATCAGCGCAGTCGGTACAATGGCATTCGGCAGCGATGCCGGACGAACGCCCGGCAGGCCGGTGAAAATCCGCAATGCCAGAGGGCGCATGTCAAGATCAGCATGTGGAATACGCGCACGCGCCGCATAACGCTCATTGGCGATCACATTGCCCAACGACAATTCTGGTGGAACCCCGCCCGAAGCTGAGATGCGCAGACGCAATGTCCGATGGCTGCCATCGCACGCCTTCGGAAGCGAGAAGAAGTTCCACTCCGAATGCAGCGCACCGTAAGGCACCAGCCATTCGGCGATCCCTTCACCGTTTTCAAGATAGTCCAGCGTAACGATCAGCTGGCCATTGCGATTAGCAGGCAACTCACGGAAATGCAGGGCAAAACCGGAAACGGCATAGCTCGAAACCGGGAAAAGCTGTTCGATCTCCGATTCGCGCAGCAGACGCGCAAAGCCTTCGTCCTTCGGGTCGACCAGAGAGGCATGGCTGAAGATTTCCGTTGAGGAATCCCAGTTGCGAGCGTGAAACGCGTCTTCAATCGCCCGGTAATTCTCAAACATTGTCTCACGCTCGCGACGCAGCATGGCGAGCTCGGTGTGAACCTTGCTGACGTGGCCTACAAGGCGATCCAAACTGCTCTCAAGCAGTTGGGTGACCAGCAGGGGAACGGTTTCCGCCGTCGCATCGTCGATTCGCACAACGGGAAGTTCCGGAATGGTGCTCAGACGATAAACCTGTTGCAGAACCGTCTTCAGTTCGTCCTCGCCCTCTTGCGAAGCAGCAATCGCGATGAGCGGAAATGTATTCGCCAGCCGAAGACGTTTTCCATCCCCTTCAACAAAAGTGGTCAGCCCGCCCAGAGACGTCGCTTCCAGCGCTTCACGATCACGCATCGAAGCAATGGCATATCGGCGGGATTTCCGCGCCGAGATCGCAGGAAGTGGTGTGCTCAACATAATCATCCATTGTGTGATGGCCGACTTGGGAGTCTCGGCCTGCACTTGCAATGAGAAAATACAGTCAATGTATTGTCAACAGCCTTATAGCATCAACTATATGATAATATTGCGAATATTTGGAACAAGTTTAATTCAAAATTTGAAACAATGTGCACATATATTGCGCCTACGTCGTAAACACGCAGAAATACGGCATTTTATATTTCATTATCACTGTTTGCACGCCCGATTGTCGCCACATACTGACTATCTCCCGTTCAATACTGCATCGATCAAGGTTTTTTGCTGCTGTAAACAATCCGACAGCTTGAACCGATTTTCGACTGTCCGGCGTGCAGCTGCACGCATCTGGAGGCATGCATCGGGATCGCGAAGGACATTCATGATCACTTCCGCCAACACATCCGAGTCAAAAAACGGCACGAGCAGCCCGTTTTGACCTGAGCGGATCACTTCCCGAACAGGCGGCGTGTCCGAACCGATGATAAGCGCGCCGCAGGCCATCGCTTCCACCACCGACCAGGACAGGACGAACGGATATGTCAGATAAATATGTGCGGTGGATATCTGGTAGAGCTTACGGAGTTGGGCGTGCGGAATTGTACCAGGAAATACGATGCGATCCGGCGGCAGATCCAAATTCTTGACCAGATGCTCGCGCCACGATCCGCCACCGGGCGGCGGCGTTCCATAGCTGACACCATCACCGCCAACAAAAACGAAGATCGCATCATCGTTCTGCCGAACGACCTTGGCAGCGGCTTCAAGCGCTTGCGGAAATCCACGATAGGGTTCGAGATCGCGTGCGACGAATGTAATCACGCGCGATTCTCCTGCCTTCAGCGTGCGTCCATCGGGCAGCTGAATCGTGGCGTGACGGTCTGGATAGAAGAGTTTTGTATCCACCCCTTCGTGCACCACGGCGATGCGATTTTGCACGGAACGAGGGTAGAGGCTTTTCTGCCAGTGTGTCGGGCTAAACCCACCATCGATTCCCTCAAGGGTGACGAGCTGGGCCATGTTGCGCAAACGCAGACGCTTGCGAGTTTCGATGTCTGGTCGGTCGCCGGGCGCAAATCCTACATCCGCACCATTGGCACGGTAGAAAAACTCGCAATAACCAAGAGCTGGTGCTGAGGGCAGCACGTCCTTGACGAACATCATGCTGCCCCAACCAATATGACCGATGACGATATCGGGCGCCTGGCCTTGATGAGCCATGGATTCCAGGGTTTCGGCCACACGGTACCCGATCCTCGTATGATGATCGGGTACTTCGAGATATCTGGCCATCGCACCGCCGGTGCGAGGACCAGATTCCACTCTGTGGCGGATGACGCGGACCGCTGGGAGGCGACGGTCCACTGTCTCGCAGATCAGGCTTACATCATGTCCGCTGGTAGCCAGACTTTCGGCTAAAGCAGCAAACTGGCCGAAACCGCGCCTGTGCACAAATGCTATACGCATGTTACGAAACGTGCTCGGCTAGTGGCCGAAAAGCGTCGCAACACATCAAATGCCAAATCGTGCGGCGTTACCCCACACGAGTTCCAGTCTGTGCAGAGTCTGATAGGCGATCTCGAGATTTCTGAGATCGTCATCATCGCGAGTGAGGATATGGTTGTAGGCCCGGCTTGCATTCCGCAAGCTTGCACACAGCCGCTCACCCTTGTCCGTCAGGCGGATACGGGCAGACCGTTTGTCCCTCTGCGAGGCGACACGATCAACATACCCACCATCGGTAAGCTGTTTAAGATAATAGGAAATGTTGGAACCGACGTAATGTCCGCGATCCAGTAATTCACCCACAGTGAGCTCGACATCGCCGATAGCCATCAGAACCAGGGTCTGGGCCGGGCCGATATCTTCCACGCCCAACTTCGTCAGCTCGGTTTTTAGCAAGCTCACAAAGCGGCGGTTTACTCGTTCTATCATCCGGGCCAGTTCGAAATGCGTGATAACGACTGTATGGACCGGATGTCTGCGTTCCTGTTTTTCGGCGGTAACTTCAGGAAAATCAACGGCAGTAAAGCCATCGACTGATGTTTCGACTTCCACTCCCTCGTGTAGAAGTTTTTGCATCTTTTGCTCTCCATTTTCAATTTTACTTCAAATTTTGAAGAAATTTGCAGTTATATTTTCTTTGCTCCTTTCGCATTTCCCCGCCGTAAGAACCTTTTTTCTGTCACATTCTCTGCAGTATTACTTTACTGATCTTGAGAACTAGCACACAGTTTTTAGGGATATCCGCCACCTGTGACCATTCCAAGGCAGATAGCGTATGAATGATACTCGCGAATTCAAATCGATTGGCAAGAGCCCTGCGCACAAAAAGGGGCAGGACGATTCGGTAACTACGCCCAAAGGCCTGATTTTCAAGGCCCGCCGCGTTTTCCTGTCGGGACTACTTTATGCAGTGCTGCTGAGCGCCTGTATCAATTTGCTACAACTCACTGTACCTCTCTATATGTTGCAGGTTCATGATAGGGTGCTGAACAGCCGAAGCATGGACACGCTCACCATGCTGACCGTGCTCGCCATTGGTGCGATGCTGGTGTTCGGCGTGCTGGAATATATCCGCTCGCTTTCCTTCCAGGCCATGGGCAGCGCGCTCGTGCGCCGCCTGAACCTCGCGGTTCTGACAGCAGCGGTGCAGGCCTCTGTGAATCAGGGGATGCCGAAAGCGACGCAGACGTTGCGCGATCTCAACGAGTTGCGCAGTTTCCTTACATCCCCGGCCATCAATGCTCCGCTCGATGCGGCATGGTCGCCGATTTTCCTCGGCGTTCTGTTCCTGCTTCACCCGATGTTGGGCGTGATCGGTCTCGTCGCCGTCATCATTCTGGTGGCGTGTGGTCTGCTCACCGACCTTTTGACCCGAAATCTGATTCAGGAGGCGAATCAAGCTAACATCGAAGCGGTTTCCAAAATCGGCAGCAGCTTGCGCCACGCCGAAGTCATCGAAGCCATGGGCATGCTTCCAGCGCTCGCTCGTCGATGGCGAACGATGCAGGTTCAGGCGCTGGAAGTACTCGATCTTGGTGGAACACGCGCCCGTGCCCTATCCTCGATTGCCCGCACGGCACGTTTCATCATCCAGATTGGATCGCTCGGTATCGGCACGCTGCTTGCCATGCAGCAGGAAATCACTCCCGGCGCCATGATCGCAACCAGCATCATCATCGGTCGTTTGCTGATGCCGTTCGATCGAATCGTTGAAAACTGGCGCCAGTGGGTCAGCGCAATTGCCAGCTGGAAACGCGTTCAGTCATTGCTTTCGGAAAATCTGGCCGTTCGCCAGACCATGCCAACACCGCGACCCAACGGCGATCTCGTGATCGACAAGCTGATCTATGCAGCGCCGGGCGTCGACGTTCCGATCATCAAGGGCATCTCCTTCTCGATTTCGCCAGGTGAAGTGCTGGGCGTCGTCGGTCCTTCGGCTGCCGGTAAATCAACGCTGGCCCGACTGTTGATCGGTATCGTCAAACCCACGTCAGGCGGCGTTTTCCTCGACGGCAATAACGTTTATCTCTGGGAACGTGGCTCTTTCGGTGAGATTGCCGGCTATCTGCCGCAGTCGGTCTCACTTCTTGATGGAACCATCAAGGACAACATCGCCCGCATGGGTGACAGCGACCCGCATCGCGTGCTGGAAGCCGCGCGCCTTGCCGATGTGCACGAGATGATCGGACGCATGCCGCTCGGCTATGACACGCCGGTCGGCGACGGTCGCCTCACCCTCTCTGGCGGTCAGCGCCAGAGAATCGGGCTCGCCCGCTGCCTCTACAACCGCCCGCGCCTGATCGTTCTCGATGAGCCGAATTCAAATCTCGACGCCGTTGGCGAACGTGCACTGATTCGAGCCGTCGAACATGCCCGCGACGACGGCGCCATTGTCATCATGATCGCACATCGGCCATCTATCATGCAGGTCGCCGACAAGCTGCTGGTACTCGAAAACGGGCGGATTTCACAGTTCGGTCCGCGCACCGATGTCGTCGCATCACTGACACCTGCCAATAACGGCCCGCAAATGGGAGCAGCGAACGCATGATGGGTAAATCAGTCATTTCTCGTCGTGTTTCCAGCCTGCTCGCGCCGCGAGCAGAATCGTCGGATCACAAAACTCTCACCCGTTTCGGCAGTGTCAAACCTGAATGGGCGCTTGATCTGGAACGAGAGGATTCGAGATCACCGCTGCGCGGTCTCATCATTGCAGGCCTCGCCACAATCGGTGTCGCTTTCGGTGGATTCTTCGCCTGGGCTTATTCCGCTAATCTGGGAAGTGCGGCAGTCGCAATGGGCACGGTGATTGTCGATTCCAAGCGCAAGACAATCAGCCATCTCGAAGGTGGCATTCTTGATCGTCTGCTCGTGCAGGAAGGCGACATAGTCAAAGTCGGCCAACCCCTGCTCCGGCTTGACGACACCAAGGCACGCTCCGATCTCCAATCTCTGGAGAGCAGGCGCATCGGCCTGATCGCAAAACTGGCCCGCCTGCGCGCCGAGCAATCCGGCGAAAAAGAAATCAGTTTTCCGGAAGGTTTCGCCGATGACGGCGAGAATGCACAGAACGCCATTCGCGCCGAAAACATCTTCTTCCAGAAACGACTTGCGCAGAAACTGAGCAAGATCGACATCCAGCAGAAGACCATCGAGCAATATACTGAACAGGCCAAGGCCTCCACATCGCAGATAGCGGCCACCGACCGGCAGATCGAGCTTATCAGCGAACAGCGCAAGGCGATTGCCAGCCTCGTTGAAAAGGGCTTTGCCCAGAAATCGAAGCTCACGGAAATCGATACACGCCTTAGCCAGCTTGCGGGCGACCGCGGCGAATATGCCGGTGACAAGGCGAAAGCCGAACAAGCTAAAGCCGGTGCAGAGTTCGCCCTGACAGGGATCGAAAGCGATCTCCAGTCGGAAATCGCTGGCGAGATCACCTCCAGCCAGGTCGAACTTTCAGATGTGCAGGAACGTATCGTTGCCGCCAAGGACGTGATGCGTCGCGTGGAAGTTCGCTCGCCGCAGGATGGTATCGTCGCGAACATCCGGCTGCGAACACCGGGCGGCGTCATCGCGCCGGGCGAAGCGATCATGGATATCGTTCCTGAGAACGAACCTTTGGTCGTTGAAATGAAAATCAGCCCGCGTGATATCGACAGCATCTCGGTTGGTGCAGGCGCACAGATCCGGTTAACCGCCTACAATCAACGCTCGATGGCACCGCTAGACGGCAAACTGACCTATATTGCCGCCGATCAATCGCTCGATGAAAAGACAGATACCGCATTTTTCGTCGCGCGAGCCGAAATTACTCCGGCGTCACTTGCCGCAAATCCGACTGCCCGACTTTATCCTGGCATGCCCGCCGAGGTAATCATCGTGCACAAGGAGCGTCGCGCCATCGATTACTTGGTCTCACCTATCACTGATAGTTTGAACCGGGCATTCCGTGAAGATTAATGATCAGATAATTTCAAAGTAAAACTCGATCATAGGTTGAAATTCCGAAAAGAAGGGACGCCGCGCATGACATTTCATGCGCGGCGTCATCTCATTGAAATATTTTCATTTTTCTTTTCATCACTCCGATATTTCAAATTTAGAACTAATTTCTATGTAAATACAACTTAAATAGAAATTATAGTGAATATAAATATCATTCATATTTTTGTTTACATAACTGTAATATAAATTAATGGTAATAATTTGTTACTTATCGTTGCCAAATTTATACCAATTACCAATGTTGCAATTCCAGTTAATGCAGAGCAGACTACTAAGAGCATAATGGTCGGAGCATTCCGGCTTGTGGAAACCCCATACAGGAACACAAGGAGAAGCAGATGGCCACTTTAGAAGGCGGCGCCTACGACGACGTGTTGTTCGGCTCCCGCTTTGACGATTTCATCCGCGCCCATGGCGGTGATGATCTCGTATTCGGAGGCGATGGTAACGACACTGTCTTCGGCGGTAACGGGAGTGACATCCTTTTCGGCGGCACGGGTAACGACACCCTGTTCGGCGAAAACGGGAACGACATTCTCTTCGGTAATGAAGGAAACGACGTCCTGAGCGGCGGCAATGGCAGCGACGTGCTGTATGGCGGCAATGGAGATGACATTCTCCAGGGCGGCAACGGCTCCGACCTGCTCTTTGGCGGCGCGCATAATGACATTCTCTACGGTGGGAATGGCAGCGATATCCTCGATGGCGGCGCCGGAAACGACGTTCTCATCGGCGGAAATGGCAGCGATACATTCCTGTTCAATGGTGGCGGCGGAAACGACGTCATTCTCGACTTCAATCCCGGCGAAGACATTCTGCAAATTCAGAAGGGTATCAATGGTCTTGATATCGCTTCCGCAGACGATCTTGCCGATCGTGTCACGCAGGTTGGTGGCAATGTCGTTGTCGATCTCGGCAATGGCGATTCCGTTACCCTCGTGAACACCAATGCAGACGATGTACAGGCTCATCCCGACCAGTACTTCACTGTTCACTGATTGAACAATTGAGAGCGTGCCCGGCAATCCTCCCGTCGGGCACGTTTCGTCTTTACCGGGCACGCATCTTCCCTAGCTTTTGTGTGCCCGGAACTTCCTGCAAGCCGAACTTTCCTGCAAGAATGAAAGGGCCTCACATTGAACCTCGATCATTCGGCGGACACTGAAAGCAAAACCGAGAACCTCTCTATTTGCCGTCTTTGCGCCGATGTCGCTGTGGTCATCTGGGATATCCCAAGCCCGGCTCGCACAACCACCAAATGCACATTTGAAATGGCGACCCAACCGGTTCCGTTATTGAGCGTTGGCATTCCGCTCGAGAATGGCGGCCTACGCATGTTTTGGGCCATGCGCACGGGTAAAGAACCCGTCGAACTTTCGCTCTCCGCAGGCTCTCTCGGCCCTACGGCTCAGGCTATCGTGTATCCAGCTAATGAGCTTGCTCCCTTTGACGTCGAGTATGTCGTGAGCGACCTCACCTTACCCGGCCACATCAAGCTTCTGACCAATATTCTGACCACGTGGCGCAGCACTTTCCGGCTGTCGCGAAACCAGACTTTCGCATCCCTCGTGCGTGACCTGACTTTCGCATTGACGCCGGAACCGCGCGAGGCCCAGCATTGCGGCGAACCGGTTCAGGGACATCACCTTCTTGAAACCGCAGTCGACCCGATGCTGGGCGAGATTTCGGCCATCTATGGCATCACACCCGGCAGCGTCACGGTTATTCCGCCACGATTTGTGGTGGGCAGGCAGGCTCGCAATGCCTGGCAGCCATGCCATTTTCTGCTGGAAGCAGCGCAAGACCTGCCGTCATCGCTGCTGCTGGTGTTCACCGGCCAGAAAGGCGTTGCCGTTCGCAAGCTTGCGGCAACGACCGGTGAACAAACAGATTTCGCCAAATGGTGGACCAAATGGCAGGGCAATGGTGCTTTGCGGGAATTTCTTGTTCGCCAGCTCGGCAAACTAAGCCCTTCCGGTGCTGCGGTCGCCATCGACCTGCAAACGCGCACTCCGCTCCCCGTTCGTCAGATCGCACAATCTGCCACCCATCCGGCAGCGGAAATCGATCTCGCATTGGCGCTCGATGGCGGACTGATTGTTGGCGGATGGATGCATGACCCCGCCGCCATGCTTGCCGATATCGAATATATTCCCGAAAACGGAAGCGCACTGTCACTGAAGCCGAACTTTCACAAGTTTCCAGCCAAAATTGCCAAGCGGGAAGATACGCCACAGCAGGACGTGACGGGCTTTGTAGCCTGGCTTCCTTCGGTGCAGAATCTTGGGCCGCTCTTGCAGCCGCGGTTCCAGATGCGTCTCGCGTCCGGCACCACCGCGCCCCTCGTCCCCGCACCGCAACCCTTCGAGCCATCGGCGCAGCGTAATCGCATCTTGCGGTCCGTGCCGCCGCAGCAAGCAAGGCCTCACGTCTTCTCGCATATTCTGGGACCAGCTCTCACCGAAGTTGAGAAGAAGCTCGCCGCAACAGTACGGATATCCGAAGTGAAGGATTACGGAACAACGCCCGCCTCCGCACTCGCATCCATCGTTATTCCACTCTACCGTAACCTGGATTTTCTGCGTTTCCAGTTCTCGTCGATGGCGACGGACCCTTGGCTGATGGAGAATGCAGAGTTCATTTTCGTGCTGGATTCTCCTGAAATTCAGGACGACACCGAGCATATGCTGGGCGGCTTGCACATTCTGCACGACATGCCATTCAAGCTCGCCATCATGAACCGAAATGGTGGTTATGCGCGTGCCTGCAATGCAGGCGCCAGCATTGCGACTGGAGCGACTATCGTGATGCTGAATTCCGACGTCGTTCCTGCGGAACATGGCTGGCTGCAGCAGCTGATCCAGCCTCTGTTCGATCAGCCCAAGCTCGGAGCAATCGGCCCTCGCCTTCTTTTCGAGGATGGCTCGCTTCAACATGCGGGGCTTTATTTTGCCCGCGACCGTCAGGGTGTCTGGCTGAACCACCATTATTACAAGGGTATGCCGGGCAACTATCCGCCTGCGCTTCGTTCGAGGGAGGTGCCGGGGGTTACCGGTGCGTGCCTGATAACACGCAAGGATATCTTCGATCTCGTCGGCGGCTTTACGGAAGACTATGTCATCGGCGACTACGAGGACAGCGATCTCTGCCTGAAGATCAGGCAACTTGGCTTCCAGATATTCTATGAACCCGCCGTAGCACTTTACCATTTCGAGCGCCGTTCAATCCGCCGCAGCACGGATTACATGCGCGGCCTCGCCAGCCAATATAATTCCTGGCTCCACACACAGCGCTGGGATGATGACATTACCGAATTGATGGTCCTGCCCCAGGAACAGGAAGGCACTGCCGACCTGTCCAATGTGATCATGACCAAATCTGAAAGGAGCGCCGCTTGACGGACGTGGTAGCGCTGAAACAGCCAGAATTTGAAGCCAAACCAGCAATACCGGATGCGCAGATCGATTGGCTGATGCAGTCTGTTTTGAAGAACCGCTTTTTGCCCTCCCCCGACCCGAACAGCGTGTTCGTCGGCGACGGGGATTATCGTGCAGTCGGCGCCGAATTTCTCGGTCATTTCATTCGCAAGGGCGGGCTTCAACCCGATGCCCGTGTGCTCGATATCGGTTCGGGTATCGGTCGCATGGCAGTGCCGCTGACGCAATATCTCCACTCGGCAAAAGCGCGCTATTCCGGGATTGATCCCGTGGCAGGCGGCGTGAACTGGTGTCGCCAGAACATCACATCGCGTTATCCGAACTTCGAGTTCCGACACATCGATATTGCCCACGACCTCTATAACCCAAAAGGGGCGGTCAACGGGCTCAATCTCGTCCTGCCTTTCGCGGACAAGAGCTTCGACTTCATCATCATGACATCGGTGGTCACGCATCTGACGTCAGACGAGGTCAAGACCTATCTCGACCAGATTTCTCGCGTCCTCGTTCCCGGTGGAAAATTATTCATGACGGCCTTCGTCGTGGACGATGTGGCCGCGCGCGACCGCCTTGGCAAACGGGACAAACGACTTGCATTTGAACGCCATGGCAACGGACCGTGCTGGTTCGTACCGGAATTGCCGCCGCTTGCGGCGGTCGGGTTTGAAAACGGCTTTCTGGATCGTGCGCTTGCCGGCGCGAAACTGACACTAGAGGCAAGATCCTTCGGTCACTGGCGCGGCATCGAAGCGGATCACTATCAGGATCTTTTCATCGCCTCGCGAGGTGCTGCCTGATGGCCCAGCGTGTGCTCATAGCAGCCCATAACCATCCATCTCTGCACCCTGGCGGAACTGAAATTTTCGCGCATGATCTATTCCGCGCCTATCAGCGCGCCGGTTGCGAAGCCATGTTCATGGGTGCCACTAACAAGGTGCATCGTGAGGCCCGTCCCGGTACAAGCTTCCAGAGTATCGGTAACGGCGGCGATGAAATCCTGCTCTGGTCCGGTCATTTCGACCGGTTCTACATGAGCCAGATCGACCTTTACGGGATCGTTCCCGACATTGTCGAACTACTGCAGGATTTTCGGCCTGATGTCGTCCATCTGCACCATCTGCTTTTGCTCGGCGCCGAATTCCCGCATATCGTGCGCCGAACTTTACCGGATTGCCGCATCATTCTGACTTTGCACGACTATTACCCCATCTGTCACCATGATGGCCTGATGGTTCGCACCACTGGAAAGGAACTGTGTCATGGGGCCGGTCCTGACCGCTGCCATGCCTGTTTCAAGGACATCGCGCTTGATAAATTCGTACTGCGTGAACGGCATATCAAATCGCTCCTCAGCGCAGTCGATGCATTCGTCTCACCGAGTGAGTTTCTGAAACAACGCTATGTCGAATGGGGACTTGCGGAAGAGCTGATCAGCGTCATTCCCAATGGCCAACCGGAACGCCCCGCAGCCGAAACGCGGCAGGTCGAGCGCAACAAGCCGGTCTTCGGCTATTTCGGCAATCTCAATCCGTGGAAGGGCGCAACGGTCCTGCTTGAAGCAGCACAGCAGCTTATTTCCGAGGGTTTCGATTTCGAATTGCGCGTGCACGGCGCAGCACCATTCCAAAGCGAAAGCTTTGTCAGCGAAATCGACCAGCTCTTTGCCGAGACATCGCCGTTTGTCCAGCGTCGGGGTGCTTATCGTCGTGAGGACATTGCCCAGCTGATCCGGTCCGTCGACTGCGCCATCATGCCGTCGATCTGGTGGGAAAATGCTCCGCTCGTCATTCAGGAAGCACAGGGACAAAACCGTCCTGTCATATGCAGCAATATCGGCGGAATGGCCGAAATGATTGAGAATGAGGTCAATGGCCTTACCGTTCCGCCGAATGATCCGCTCGCGCTCGCCCAGGCGATGCGTCGAATGGCGGAAAACCCGGACTTGCGCCAGTCGCTCAGCGAGAATGCGCGTCATCCGGACACCATCGACACGACTGCTGCACGCTATCTCGATCTGATCGGGACATTGCGTATCGCGCGTGTCGAGGCAGCATAAGAGGTAAATCATGAACATCGCGACCAAAGTTCCATCCGAGGGGGAAACCAAACAGGCAGCGGCACCCAATGCCGCTGCCGCGCCTCAAAGGACCGAAGCCATGAAAGGACGCGTTGATGCCATCGAGGAAGGCCGTCTCTATGGCTGGGCCTTCGATCCATCCGTTCCGACAGAACGGCTTCTGATCCGCGTTTTGCTGGACGACAAGCCTATTGCTGAAGCACCCGCCGACAAGGATCGTCCTGATCTGAAGCGCAACGGTATCGGCGATGGCAAGCATGCTTTTGAAGTGATGCTGCCGCAGTTTGCCGCTGCTCGGGCTGGCGAACTCGTTGTCGTCGCCGCCAATGCATCTGGCGCGGAGCAGAAGCTACGCGTACCGAAGCCCGACGAACAGGCGGCCGAAGCGCTTATCGCCGCGCCGATGACGCGCATTCTGGACAAGCTCGACATGCTGATGGCAGCGCAGCGCCAGTTGCAAGTCAATCAGCGTTCGCTGCAACGCGTCGCGCCTACCCTTGATGCATCCGGCAATGCCGCCCCGGCAGAACTGCTCGACATTGCAAGTTCCGTCGACGGTTTGCGAACCGACCTCCATCAGCGCATGACCGAACTTGACGTGCACATCATGCGCATGGACGGCGTTGTTGCAGGATTGGAACAGCGTCTGGATGACGTGCGCAAGCGCAGCGGCGGCGACCTCAAGTTCCTGTTCTTGCTGGCTGCCGTCTTGACGGGTTTTGTCGCAGGCGCATTGCTGACCCTCGCGGTCATGCACTGAGGAAAAACCTTATGGCGCAAGACGAGAGACCTATCACGCAGCGGCCGACAGCAAGACCAACTCGTGCACCGGATCGCCCTCCCATGATGATGGAGGGCGAAATGGTCGTCGGCAGCGCGATCGAAGACACGCTGGCATTGGTGCTCGGCATCGGCAGCGCAACAAACGATCAGGTAACAGCGTTCCTGAATGGCGACCCCGCCATGAGCGTGAAGACGAACCTGATTACATGGCCACTCAGGGAGCCTTCACCTGCCGGAACACATGGTTTCGTCGCCATCGTGCCAACGGCTGCTTTGCGCCGTGGCACTCTCAAGACGATCATGTTCCAACACCGGGCAAAGGTCGCCCGCTACAATTTCGCATCGCGCTCCGCTTCTATTGCCGATTTTGTCGCCATGATCGGCGATCTAGCCGGACCGAGCTTGCCGGGCGTCATCGATGAACTGGTGGAAGGTCTGATTTCCGGCCCTATCAGCCGGAAGAAACTTTCGGCCATCACCGTTCTGCTACAGGCGGGGGCCCGTTCTGACGGCTGCATCGAACTCATCGGCGGCAGCGATGAAGGCGAGATTTTCGTTCAGGGCTGGGCGCAGGATCTGACACCTGCGGTAACCCGGCTGCTGATCAGCGGCAAGAACCCTTCGCTTGCGGAATGCGCAGTCAGCGTTTTCGCACGGCCAGATCTCAATGATGAAGCTTCCGGATTTGCAGGCCTTCTTCTTGCCAACGAACCGGTCGAACCGACTGATATCGAACGGCTTCTGTTTCGCGGGCGAAGGGGCTGGCGTTTTACCGAAGTCTACGACCGCAGGCTGCTGTCCGGCTCGCGTGAAACGCCGGGCCATATCCGGGCAATTCTGCCGCGGGTACGCAGCTCGACAGACATCCTGCTGCGCATGCGTTCCGCCGCAAACCGTTTCGATGGTGCCGACACGGTATCCAGCCTTCCCTTTCCTGTCCGGATGGGGATAGACAATGTCTTCCGGGTGGAAGGCAGCGGCATGCTGGTTTCGGGCTGGCTGCTCGATCCCGATAGCCACGTGGAAAGTGTGAAGCTGCGCCGTCATCGCGGTGAAATCCAGATCGATACCAGTTGGACCCGCATCGACCGGCCCGACGTCACCCACGAATTCGACAATCAGCCGCCATTCAATGCCGGGCTGGACCCCAGCCGTCACGCGCATGGTTTCGTTGCCTTCGCACCCGAGCTTGCAGGCGACAGCACGTCGCCATTCTATCTAGAACTTGCAATCAGCGACGGACGGCGCGCATTTTTTCCATTGACGCCAACCCGCGTCACCTCGCGTGACGCTATCGTACGGCAAATCCGCGCGACCGATCCAAATGCATGGGCGCTGCGCCATATTGTCGACCAGCAGCTCGTGCCGCTGCTGCGCGGCGTCAACCGCCCTGCGCCGGAAGTCTTTGGTGTAGTCGATCTCGGCCCCTTCGAAGATGCGATAGGGCCTGCGATCATCATCGGTATCGACGAGCGCGTCGAGGAAGTCGAACCTTTGCTGGCGCTTCTCGCGCTCGATCCCGAAACCCGCATCGCGCCAATCGTAATCGCAGCTGCAACCGAGATCATTGATCGCGTCGGCGTACAAATCAGGCGTCTTGCGGATTTCTACCGCCTGCGTATCAGGCTCGTTTCAGCTACGGGGTCGGAAGACCTCTACGATGCACTGGAAGTCGGCGCCCGCACGGTTTCGACAGATCAGGTCATATTTCTGGCCGGATCGCTGCTGCCGCGCCGCTCCGGATGGCTGAACAAGCTCATCAGCGCCTATGAAGCGCACAAGGACTGCGTGCTGTCTCCCACCCTTGCCTATGAGGATGATTCAATTCGCTGGGCGGGAACCTGGGTTGCCGGACCGCAATCCGGCATGTCGGCGGATCGCGCTCTGATTAGCCGCTACGCCGGTTATCCCATCGACGCCGTTTCAGGAATGTCCTTGACGGAAGTCGCAACGGCTACGTTCGAGTGCTGCATCCTTCCGCGTGAAGCCCTGTTTTCCGTCGGTGGTTTCACGCGCGGTTATCTCGGCACCCATGAAAAGGGACTGGATCTCGGATTGAAACTCAAACAATCGGGCTTGCGCTCCTATTGGTTACCATCAGCGCAGATGCTGGGAGCAGACGATACATCCGTAACTGACAGGGCATCGACCATAGCGCTCATTGAGCGCATTGACCGGCAGGTCTTCGATGCACGGTGGTCCTCCATTCTCGCTGGCAGGCGTAACGTACAGGTGGAGGAACCCGCATGAGCGATAAACTCCGTGTTCTCGTCATCTCGCACGCTCACCCATCGATCTCGCTCGGTGGCGGTGAAATCGCTTCCTACAATCTGCACAAGGGGCTGAACACCATTCCCGATGTTCAGTCAGTCTATCTGGCCCGCGCCGCTCATCCGATCCCGCGGCATGGCACGACGGCGCTCATGAGCATGCGGCGCGCCAGCGACGAAATCCTGTTCCATGCCGACGAATACGATCACTTCTATCTGTCGAACAAGAACACCGATGAAATCCGCCGTGACCTGCTGCGCTTTGTCCGCGACTTCGATCCGGACATCGTGCATTTCCATCATGTTCTCGGCCTCGGGCTTGAAACGCTCTTTGCCATCCGCGAGGCACTGCCGGATCGCATCATTCTGGTGACGTTTCATGAATTCCTGTCGATCTGCAACAATGATGGCCAGATGGTCAAAGCTGGCACCTCCAAGCTCTGCAACGAGGCGTCCCCTATCGATTGCCACGGCTGTTTTCCGCAGATACCGCCAGCGCGTTTTCTCAAGCGCGAACGTTTCGTGCGCGGCATGCTGGAACTGGCCGACGCATTTGTGTCGCCGAGCGAGTTCCTTGCCAACCGCTATCTGGAATGGGGCCTCAACCCCGACAAGATGGCAGTCATCGAGAACGGCATCGCCATCCGTGATGTTACCCCTCCGCGTGAGCTGACCGGCCCGAACCCGCGTCGCAGTCGCTTTGCCTTTTTCGGTCAGATCAACCCGTTCAAGGGCATAGACGTTCTGGTCGATGCCGTATCGCGTGTGCCGGAACAGGTATGGGGCGAGGATTCCCGCCTGATGATCTTCGGCGGCAATCTGGAAAAGCAACCGCCCGCTTTTCAGGAGCGCATGCAGAAATTGATTGAAGAGGCTGGTCCGCGTGTGCGTTTCTATGGTGCGTACCAGAATGCTGAAATGCCGCGCCTCATGCAGTCGGTCGACTGGGTGGTCATGCCCTCAATCTGGTGGGAAAATTCACCCATTGTCATTCAGGAGGCGCTGCACCATCGCCGTCCGGTCATCTGCTCGAATATTGGCGGCATGGCTGAGAAAATCCGCGATGGCGAAGACGGCCTGCATTTCCGTGTTCGCAGCGCCGAGGATCTGGCCGACCGTTTTACAGAAGTGCTCAGCGAGCCGAGCATATGGGATAGACTGCATCATTCCATCCGCAATCCGGTCCACTATGTCGATTGCGCAAAGGAACATCTGGACCTCTACAACCGGCTGCGTGGGTCAAAACCCCGCAAACAGAAACCGGCAGTTACGCAAACTGCTCTTTCTCAGGCAAGCTGAGCCTGGCTTGACCTTAGTGAAACAGAAGGAAGACCGTATGGCACGCGCCCTCGTCATGATCCCTGCGGGAGAAGTGTACGATCACGACAATGTCCGCTGGTATCGTCACACCGACGTTCAGGGCAGCATCAATCATTATCACAATATCGGCGATGCCTTCGTGTTCGAGTCATCGTTGAAACTGATGAATTACGAGAAGGCTTCCGAACTTCCGATCACCAATTTCTCACCTGAGAAAATTGATCAGCTGCGTGAAGAGTATGATTATGTGATCCTGCGCGGTTCGAACTATATCAACAAGGATATGAACTGGCGCGACACGATCCCGGTCTTGCAACGGCTTAAACTGCCGGTCATAGCATTCGGTATCGGAGCACAAGCGCCGGTCAGAGGGGAAATACAGCTTTCCGAAGAGACCAAGGCGGTCCTGCGCATCATTGCAGATTCGACGACATCCATCGGTGTGCGCGGCGCTTACACGGCGCAGGTACTGAACGATATCGGCATCCGCAATGTGCGCATCGTCGGGTGTCCGACTGCGTTTCGCCGCAACAACCAGCATTTGCGTATCAAGTTGCCACCACTGGAAAACGTGACTCAAGTCGGCGTTACGGTTCGCCGCGAGGTTTCACCAGCCTATGCACAGGATATCGAGCAATATCTGACGCGTCACCGCGACCTTATCAAAACCATGGCCGGGCGCTTCGATGTGACCTTGATGGCTCAGGGCGAGATCGATGAGAAGAAGATGGTCTTCGGCACTGCGGAGCAGAAGGAGGAGGCCATTGCAGCGCTCAAGAACCATCGCTGGACAGCAGACTGGTATTTCGACGAGACAATAGAAAACCTCTATCGCCATCGCATGTTCTATTCGGATGTCGTTGCCGATTACGAGGAACTGGTGCGCAGGCAACAGCTCGTTCTCGGCTATCGCTTGCATGGTAATCTGATGGCGCTGGCCAACGGTGTGCCGTCCATCTATTTCACCTATGACAGCCGTACAGCCGAATTTGCCGAAACCTACAAGATACCGAGCTATGACGTCTTCAGCGACAAGCCTTTCCGGCTGGAAGACTATTGGGATCAGTCGTTGTTCGACAAGTATAACCGGGCATGGTTCGAGACCTATGCCGAGATGAAGCAGTTTCTCGATGAAAATGGTGTCGACAACAAGATGACCGAAACCGGACTTCCCATCGCGGAACTGAAGGTCGCGTAAGATTTAGTTCTTTGGCAGTTGAGCGGAGCTATTCCCCTTCTGCTCTTCTGCCAGAAGCGACCACGCAGCAATGAACATCGCGGCAATCAGCGGCCCAATCACAAAACCATTGATCCCGATCAGTGAAATGCCCCCAACCGTGGAGATCAGCACGACATAATCCGGCATGCGGGTGCCTTTTCCGACCAGAGGCGGGCGCAGGAGATTATCGACCAGTCCGATCACGAACACGCCCACGAAAACCAGAATGCCTCCGCTGATCCATTCTCCGCTTGCAAAGAACCAGGCCGCTGCCGGCACCCAGACCAGTGCTGCGCCGACCGCTGGCAGCATGGAAAGGAATGTCATCAACACGCCCCAGAGCAAAGCCGCCTCAACGCCCAAGGACCAGAAAGTCAAACCGCCGATCGTGCCCTGAATGATGGCAATGATGATATTGCCTTTCACCGTCGCGCGGATGACAGCGATGAACTTTTCCAGAAACTGCCGCGTGTAATCATCATTGAGCGGAATGGCCTGCCTGATCTTCCGTCCAAGGTCCGCACCGTCGCGAAACAGGAAGAACAGCAGATAGAGCATGATGCCGAAGCCGATGAAGAATTGCAGCGTGTTCTGGCCGAAGCTGACCAGTTTTCCGGCAAAAAGCTGACTACCCTGCATGATCGCAGACGATATGCGCGCCCGCCATTCCGCGAAATCACCCAGCTCGAACCGGGTCAGCCACTCCTCCAGCGAATCCGGCAAGGCGCCCAGAATGCGTGAGATATAGCTGTTCAGATCAAACTCACGGCTGCTCAGGCGTTGATAGAGAGAATTCCCCTCCTGTACCAGCGAACCGAAAATCGCGAGCATTGGAATGATGACCAGACAGATGCACATCAGTACTGAAAGCAGAGCGGCAATGTTTTTCCTGCCGCCGAGCAGACGTTCCAGGCGTTGTTGTACTGGCGAGAAAACCACGGCGAGAATGACTGCCCAGAGAACCGCCGAATAATAAGGCAACAGCAGCCATGCAAAGGCGATGGTGACCAGTGCCAGTAGAATATAGAAGCTCGCGCGCTGGACGGACATAATCACCTGCTGCAGATTTCCGGGTCAGGAAACCCTGCCCGGAAAACCATTCCAATTCAATAGAGAAGCGCAGGCCCGGCAGGTTATGCCGCTTTCAGAGGCACCCGCTTTTCATCGGGAAGTGAACGCGCGAGCGTGCTCAGAAGATCGCTTTGCGACACCAAACCGATGATGCGGCGCATTTCATCAACAACCACGACAGCATGCGCCAATCCATCGGTCAGGCTGGGCAGAAGGCTCATCACCGGATCGGCTTGCGCAGCGGTGGGCGCTTCCACGATATAGTTTCTGAAATCGTCACCCGGATGCATCAATTCGCGCAAACCGACTACGCCCTTCAGACGACCGTCGGCCGTGTGTACCGGCAAGGTCAGTAGATTATGCCGCAAGATCAGGTCGCGCGCCTGACTCGCCGTTGCATCTTCATCGATACTGACGACATCACGAGACATAATGTCGGCGCAGGTCAGGTCGCCGTGGGAACGAATGGACACTTCAAGCTCCACTTGCCGCAGCAGACGTCCAAGATCGTTGCGATCGATATCGAAGCTTTCATCCAGTGCAAGCAAGGCGCGGTCGATATCTTCCTCGCGGATACCCATCCGGACCGAAGGCGGCAAATCTTCGGTGCTGTGCTTGTTTACCGGAGCAGCCGCCGCCACGTGCGGATATTTCCGACGCGACAGTTTGTGAAAAAGGATACCAAGGCCGACGAGAAGGCAAGAGTTCAGCGCGACCGGCACAAGCGGAAACAGCAATCCCCACTTGGCAACCGCAGAACCACCCAGAACTGCAGTCAGCGCCGCTGCGCCGCCGGGCGGATGGAGGCTACGGGTAACCGACATTGCCGCGATGGCGAGCGCCACGCCAAGGCCGATCGCCAAAGCCGGATCATCAACAAACTGGGTGACGGCCAGTCCCACAAAGGCGGAAATCGTGTTGCCGCCGATGATCGACCACGGCTGCGCCAGCGGGCTGGTTGGAACTGCGAAAAGCAGAACCGCCGAAGCACCGATCGGCGCTACGATCAAAGGCAGATGCGGACCGCTTCCCAGCAGCATGCTCGATATGAATCCGGTCAGCGCGATACCAATCAAGGCACCGAGGCAAGCAATCGAACGTTCTCGCAGCGTTGCACCGGCAAGAACCGGCTTGAACAGTCGGAGCGCACGCGACTGGTGTTGTTCTGGATCTCTCTGGGTCATTCCGTCAATCAGGCCGATGATAGGGGACGCTTCAGCGAAAACCCGTTGAAGCTAAAGACTGTTCTCTTGGGGGTGAGACAATATCCTGCCCTTGCCGGATTCGAACAAGAAAGCAAATCCGTATCCGCTTGCCGGAATGGAAAAATTGTTCCCCGTTCATCAACTCATCGAGAACAATGGTCTCAATGTCATTTCAAGCCCCAGGATCATAAGGCCGATCAGAAACCATCGACGGAAGGTTTCTGATCGGATTTTGCGGCGACAAGCCTGCCCTAGGAACATGCCAACCAGTGAAGGAACAATGGCCAGAACAGACGCCAGCAGGAGATCACCGGAATATGCCTGCCTGCTCGAAAGCCCGACCGCAAGTGCAGCAGTCGAGACAGTAAAGGAAAGCCCAAGCGACTGCACAAGATCATCTTTTCTGAATCCTAGCGATTGCAGATAGGGCACAGCCGGTATGACGAATATCCCTGTAGCGCCCGCAATCAAGCCGGTCAGCAACCCGATGACAGGTGACAGCAGGCGTTCAAGCTTTTCCGACACCTGTAGCTGGCGGGCGAACAACGTGTAGGCTGCATAGATAACGAGCGAGAAGCCCAGCATCGATGTGGTGACTGCAATGTTCCCCCCGACCAGAACCGCAGTTCCCGCAATGGCCCCGACTGCAATGGCAAGCATCATGCTCCAGAGACGAAGCATAAGCTGACCGAAACTAGGCCCCGCCAGAAGCTGCCAAAGATTGGTGATGAAGGACGGAATAATCAGCAGGCTTGCAGCTGCGAGCGGAGATATGAGCGCGCCCAATATGCCCATGGCGACTGTGGGCAGCCCCATTCCTGTCAGGCCTTTGACAAAGCCGGCACCGAGGAACGTTACCGCAATCGTCAGGATCAAGGGTAATGAATAAATCATGTCCCTGCTATAGCGACTTGGCCATCGGACGGAATGCGGAAGTTCCTTATAGAGCCTTCGGCTTTCCCATAGGCAGAATTCGCGCTAACATCGCTTATGCGCTTTGATCTTACCGACCTTCGCCTCTTCCTCGCTGTCGCCGATACCGGCAGCATCACTCATGGTGCGGCTGAAGTCGGCCTGTCGCTTCCAGCGGCAAGCGAGCGCCTGCGTGACATGGAGGCCTCCGGGCAGGTTTCGCTTTTGGAGCGGGGACGACGCGGCGTTGCCCTTACCGAAGCAGGCGAAGCCCTTGTCCATCACGCAAGAGCGGTCATGCGGCAGATGGCCGACCTGCATAGCGAATTGGGCTCACATGCCAAAGCCATGCGCACAGCCATTCGCGTCGCGGCCAATACCGCTACCGTCACCGAATATCTTCCGGCAAAACTCGCCGCCTGGATGGCAAAAAATCCTCGCATCGATGTGGAGTTGAAAGAACGACAGAGCAGCGATATTGCTCGTGCCATTTTGCGCGGCTTTGTTGAGATCGGAATTTTATCGGATGCGGTGGAAACTGCGGGTTTGGAGCTGGTTCCTTTTGCAATAGATCAGCTGGTACTGATCACTGCCAGAAGTCATCCGCTGGCTGAACATAAGCGCGTGAGTTTCTCTGACATCCTGCAGGAACAGTTCATCGGTCTATCAGCTGGCGCACTGCAGGAGCACCTCGAAATTCAGGCAACCCGGCTAGGCGGCAGACTTAAAATCAGGACGAAACTCCGCACGTTTGAAGGGGTCGGTAATATGGTGGCTGCCAGCGTAGGTGTTGCGATCATTCCGCAGACCGCCGCCCGACGCCTTAGAAAGACACTCCCCATTGCAACGGTCGCTATCTCCGATGCTTGGGCAAGAAGAAATCTGGCAATAGCGGTGCAATCCTTAGAAGAACTAACCACACCGGCCAGGAGCCTCGTCGATCACCTCGTCTTGAATGCTGAGCTTCCCGCAATCAAAACTGCATAAGATTAGCCCCGATCAGAAAGAACCTTCAAGACGATACGCCAACGCACGGCGAAAACATGGCAAGCGAGCTACCCAGACTTTGGTAGTACAAGCGCTTTCATTGAAGGTCAGGCATTGGCAAGCCGCCGGGATACATCTACATTCTTTTTCAAGCGCACCGAATAGTTCTGCCGATTCAAGAGCAACAACGGTGCAGAAACATTTTATTGTAGTCATTGAATAGTATCGCATCTGATTGCCCGAAGCGCCCAAAGAGGCGCGGGGAACCAAATTCAGAATACCGGCACGCCCGCCGCAACATAGTCTGGGAGGACGCTATGATGAAAACTATCGCCGCTCTGGCGACAACATTTGCTATTTCCACCGCAGCTTTCACCGCACAGGCACAAAATTATCCGGAACGGACGATCACCATGGTCGTGCCTTTCTCAGCCGGTGGGCCTACCGACACTGTTACGCGACTTGTGGCAGAATCCATGTCCAAGGATCTCGGACAACAGGTTATCGTCGAGAATGTTGGCGGCGCAGGTGGAACACTTGGTGCCGGGCGTGTCGCAACCGCCGATCCGGATGGCTATACGCTTCTGCTTCACCATATCGGCATGGCCACAAGCGCCACGCTTTACCGCAAGCTCGCCTATGACACGCTGAATGCATTTGAATATGTCGGTCTTGTCACGGAAGTTCCGATGACGATTGTTGCACGCAAAGACCTTGAGCCAACCGATCTCAAGGGGCTGATCGAATATGCCAAGGCCAACAAGGATACGGCGACGGTCGCCAATGCCGGTATCGGCGCGGCATCGCATCTTTGCGGCATGTTGTTCATGAGCGCGATTGAAACGCCGCTCGTTACAGTTCCCTACAAGGGAACCGGCCCGGCCATGACCGATCTTCTCGGCGGACAGGTCGACATCATGTGTGACCAGACCACCAACACGACGAAGCAGATTCAGGCCGGCACGATCAAGGCTTATGCCGTTACCTCGCCTGAACGTCTGGACGTGCTGAAAGACCTTCCGACTACCAAGGAAGCCGGTCTGGACGGCATGGAAGTGGGCATCTGGCATGGCATCTATGCCCCCAAGGGAACCCCGGCGGAAGTCACCGAACGTCTGTCGAAGTCGCTTCAGGTGGCCTTGAAAGACCAGAATGTGGTTGCCCGTTTTGCCGAACTCGGCACAAAGCCGTCTCCGGAATCCGATGCGACACCGGCCGCGTTGAAGGCCAAGCTCGAATCCGAAATCGCGCGCTGGAAGCCGATTATCGAAGCTGCAGGACAATACGCGGACTGATCGTACAGGAAACAATCAAGGCATGTCATCTGACGCGCCTTGATTGTCGTTTTCCCTTCGGCTGCACATCAAACTGCAGTCGACGGGATACACGACCGACGTCATATGCCGATCTTCCGGCATAGCCCTTTCAACGGCAAATCCGAAAGACGATTGGCCATGAACGAGCCCTCAAGGAAATTCTCAATAGATCCGACCAACGGATTGTGCGGTGCACTGCTCGCACTGACAGGCGCCTTTTTTGCCTATCAGTCGCTTGGTCTGGACCTCGGCACATCGCTACGTATGGGACCGGGATATTTCCCACTTGTCCTTTCCGGTGTTCTGATCCTGCTTGGACTGGTCATCCTTATTCAGGCTACACGTGTCTCCGGCGAGCCTATCGGCCCGATCGCTTGGCGCGGCCTGTTCTTTATTCTGCCTGCGCCGATATTCTTCGGCCTGACCGTGCGCGGCCTCGGCTTCGTACCGTCGCTGTTTCTGACCTGTCTCATCGCCTCTTTCGCCTCGATGCGTATGAAACCACTTGCAGCAATCATTCTTGCCGCTGCAATCACGGTCTTTTCGGTCATTGTCTTCAGCTACGCGCTCGCGCTGCCATATCAGCGTTTCGGGCCCTGGTGGCCGTTCTAAAGGGGGCACGAGCATGGAGCTTTTCAACAATCTTGCGCTTGGCTTCTCAACAGCATCGACGCTTGCCAATCTCGGCTTTTGCCTTATCGGCGTATTGCTTGGCACGTTGATCGGCGTTTTGCCGGGCATCGGTGCCACCGCGACCATTGCCATGCTTCTTCCGATCACGTTCCAGATTGGCGATCCGGTTTCCGCACTGATCATGCTTGCTGGCATCTATTACGGTGCCCAATATGGCGGGTCGACAACCGCAATTCTCATCAACATGCCGGGAGAATCCTCGTCGGCGGTGACGGCCATCGACGGCTACCAGATGGCGCGCCGCGGGCGTGCCGGTGCAGCACTTGCAATCGCGGCAATCGGTTCATTCTTCGCCGGCACTGTCTCCACCTTTCTGGTGGCGATCTTCGCTCCGCCACTCACAGAAATCGCCCTGAAATTCGGCTCGGCTGAGTATTTCTCGCTGATGGTCGTCGGGCTGGTGTCGTCCGTGGCACTGGCGCACGGTTCGATCATCAAGGCTCTGGCGATGGTTGTACTGGGGCTGCTGCTCGGTCTTATCGGTACTGACATCTACACCGGCACACCGCGTTTCACGCTCGGCATTACAGAATATGCGGATGGCCTCAATTTCGTTGCCGTTGCTGTCGGCGTGTTCGGCATCGCTGAAATTCTGCGCAATCTCGAAAATGAACATGCGCGCGAAGTGCTGATGGCCAAAGTCACAGGACTGATGCCGACGCGCGACGATTTCAAGCGCATGACTGCGCCAATCCTGCGCGGAACGGTCATCGGTTCGGCGCTTGGTATCCTGCCCGGCGGTGGCGCCATTCTGGCGTCTTTTGCTTCCTACACGGTGGAAAAGCGTATTTCCGATACGCCGGAAGAGTTCGGAAAGGGCGCGATAGCAGGCGTTGCAGGACCGGAATCCGCCAACAATGCCGGTGCGCAGACATCCTTCATTCCGATGCTCACACTCGGCATTCCAGCCAATCCGGTCATGGCATTGATGATCGGCGCCATGATTATTCAGGGCATCGTGCCAGGCCCGAATGTTGCAACAGAACAACCCGCCTTGTTCTGGGGTGTGATTGCGTCGATGTGGATCGGCAATCTCATGCTCATCATCTTGAACCTGCCACTGATCGGCCTGTGGGTAAAGCTTCTGACAGTGCCCTATTATGTGCTTTTTCCGATTATCATGACTTTCTGTTCAATCGGCGTTTATAGCGTCAATTCGAATGTCTATGATCTCTACGCAGTCGCCTTCTTCGGCTTCATCGGCTATCTGCTGGCCAAACTGCGCTGCGAACCCGCCCCCCTGCTGCTTGGCTTCGTTCTCGGCCCGTTGCTGGAGGAACATCTGCGACGCGCCATGATCCTGTCACGCGGCGACCCGGCAACCTTTTTCACCCGCCCGATCAGCGCCATTCTGCTCGCCATAGCTGCGGCCGTTCTCGTGGTCGTGCTGCTTCCATCGGTACGCAAGAAGCGCGACGAGGTGTTCGTCGAGGAAGGTTAACCTAGGTTAAGCCAAAAGATGACGCTGGAGCATTGATATGCTATAGGAACCGGGGGCTTGGCCGGGGGCCTGTATTGTCGTTTGAATCGCCAGCACAGAGGGAGGTGTCATGGCGGACGAACAGCGTCGAAGCTTCCGGCAGCGACTGGCTGCCATCGTCATTGCGGGTATCGGCACGGCCGCCGCAAGCGTATTCTCCTATGCAGCAGCAATTTATGAAGCAGCCAATCCTGAGCCTATGCGGGAACTGAACCCCGGCGAGACGGTCGATACTGGACGCTGGCACGTGGCGATAACCGGTGCGCGCTTTAGCTCTGTTCCACCGACCGGTGTGAAACCTTACGAGCCCAAGAACTACCTCATGGTCGATGTCAATCTGGACAATCGCTCCGCGTCGTCAGCCTATGCATCGCGAAGGCTCCTCACCCTCGATCCGCCAAATCCGGCGCTGAAAGACCCAATCGTTTACATCATCAAGGACAAATGGATTGCGAGCCCGATCAATCCCGGCATGCCGGAAAAGCTGACCGTAGTATGGGAATGGCCGCAAGGTGAAACTCCGCCGCAGGAAGTGCGGCTCCTCATTGGCAGTGAAATCTACAAGAAGCGGGATAATCTCTATGGGGCCTCTACGTGGCTTGATCGGGACCCCATCGCGGTCATCCAATTGCCTGTTCATATGTCATCTGCCGAGAGCGAAGGATGATGGGCTGGCTCAAAAACACTCTCATGCTGTGCGTGGCCGCCGCCGCGCTATATGGCATGCAGCATTCCACCCCCTATTACAGCGATATCTTTTCCTCCGTAACCATTGAAGGACAGCAGGGAAAGCCAGCAGAAACCAGTCGTTTTGTCGTCGGCATCGTGAATGTTTATCGGGCCCGGCAACTGACGACACCCGGCATCGGAAGCACCCGCGCCTATAATACGGATGGCGAATGGCTGGTCATCGAGGCCGCAGCCAAAGCAAAGATCGAGAGCCTTGGCCTCGCGGCTGTCGAATGGCTTGGGCCGAACGGTATCCGCTACGCCATGAGCAAACGTCCGACTTATGCGCCCGGTATAGTCGGCTCAGAACGACTGGAGCCGGGGATTCCACGTCCTATACTGATGGTGTTTGAATTGCCGCGTGACCAGATCGCAGGTGGAAAGCTGCTCATTGCCGAATCTTCACTGACCCCTCTTTCAGAACAGGTGCAGATCAGCATGAACTCCACGGCGCAGGACAATGTCAGCCAGTCAATCGCGATCAAACGCATGGGGACCATCATGCCCTGGCAATTGGAGGTCAGCCAATGAGTGAAGCAGCCTCTTCAGGCGAGCGAAAATCGTTCTGGATATGCCTTGCTCTCCTGATTATCGCCCTGCCCCTTGCTGTTTTCGTGCGTTCCGACGGCGGTTTGTTGCGATGGATCGAGCAGAACCTGCAAGAGCCGATTGTCGTGCCGCGTGGCGATGTGCAGACTTATGCTGGTGCCAACTGGAAACTGGTCGCATTGGACAAGTTTCCAGGCACATTGCCAAAGACGAATATCGTGCTTGCAGAAATCGAAGTGACTATTCAGGACGGTGAACAGTTGAAACAGTTGATCCCCTGTTTCGTAACTGCGACGGACACTGAAGGCCGCAGCTGGTCGACGTTGTATGTATCCAATCAAGTAATCCAAAAACTGAAACCGGAAGCCGCCGACAAGCCGAAATGCTACGATCTTGCCAATGAAAATGGCAGCGCCCCGGTTCGTATCGTCGAGAGCTTTCTTGTTCCCGAAAACGTCGGAGAGCTTTCGCTATCGCTCTCTATGCTGGGGAAACAGCCTGAGCATCTGGTTCTGAAATAGCCCTGTTCTTCTGGCTCACCAACGCATATTCGAGGACTGCCGCCAGAAGTGCGATACGTATTGCGTCAAGCAGGATGCCGCCATCAAGCTCCGTCGGGCTACCGATCAGAATAGCCAGAACATTGGCGATGCGTTGCCAAATTTCGATATCGTATGGTCCAAGATAATGGGTCGTACCGTACCAGATCCATGCGCCGGTCCAGCTTATGGCACGGTAGAGAACGATAAACGACAGCAGGGTTCCAAGCCCTGCCCCGACAACCAGTTTCAGGCAGGTCCATACAGGCCGGTAGCGGCTGCGATAACCGCCCAGATAATGTGCAGTGAAGTCGCTCAACCACTTCCGGAAGGTCGTTCCGCGAGATGGGGCTGGCGGAACCGGTGCTTTCCTGGCGGACAGATCATAGCCGTAGATGATTGCGGCCATCACCAGCCAGACCATCGGCAGGAGCGCATAGAAGAACAGATTCTGCGCCTGTACCCAGAAGCTCGGTTGCTGGAACTCCACGGGCACAAAATTTTCGGCAGCGTAAGCGCTCATCGAAAACCATGCAGCACTGACATCGAAACTGTCGAGCAGGGACCCGGCCCCAATCCAGCGGATGAGATCATCCTTCCACTTGTCGAGCGCAAACAGACCTATGAATATCCAGCTTGCGTCGGCGGCGACAATCAACAGCCGCAACCAAGGTGAATGGACTTTCTCATTCGCCCGTTTGGCAATCCAGCGGATCAGCCAGCAGACGAAAATTGCCGCGATCAGGCTACCGGAACGCACAAGGTCGAATATGTGCATCTTCTCGCCAAAGGCTGTGCGCTCGAAAGCAAGCCGCGAATATTCGCGCACTGTGTCGCCAAGAAACCCCCATGCGGCGTAATAGGCGAAGAACGGCAGAATGACAGCTGCCGTCACCATCAGCATACGGTCGGCCTTGCGATTGCCGGGCGACGGTGCGGTTCCTGCCGTAGCGGTTTGGCGCAACGAAGCAAGCGCTGGCAATCCGGGGCGCAGCGTGGCGAACATCGTCACCACGACGAGCAGCTTCACAAGTACGACCAGCGAAAGCACGACCATTCCGGCGAGCGGAAAATATCCGCCCGCGCGTACCGCAGCATCGAGCAGCAAGTCGCGTGCAATATAGCCCAGCGTACCGATAAGCAGCAGCTGGGGCCAGAACCGTGCCAGAAGACGGGCTGTCAGAGCGAGCAGACCGCCGATATCCTTGAGCATCGTCATGGCCGCAGTTTAGCCAGCTGATTGGTGGGGCTCAATATATTTTATTTGTCTAGTATATAGACCCGCACTTATCCACGCCGCGTGCCGGAAGATACGATGTCGAGATAGACAGCCAGAACAAGAATGCTGCCCTTGATGATCTGCTGCCAGAACGTATCGACGCCGAGCATGGACATGCCGTTGTCGAGGCTCGACATGATGAGCGCGCCGACCAGTGCACCCAGCACGGAACCAACGCCGCCGCGCATGGAGGTGCCGCCGATGAAACAGGAGGCAATGGCGTCAAGTTCGCCGCCCATGCCTGCCGATGGCGTGCCTGCCGCGAGGCGTGAGGTCGTTGTCAGGCCAGCCACCGCCGCCATCAACCCCATCAGTGCGAAGACGGCCATTTTGACGAAATTGACGTTCACGCCGGAAAAGCGCGTCGCTTCTGTGTTGGAGCCGACCGCATAGATGTGGCGACCGAACACGGTCTGTTTTGCAATGACAGTGAAGACGCCAAGGATCACCAGCAGGATCAGCACCGGAACCGGCACACCTTGATAGCTGTTGAGGATCAGGATAAAACCGAGGATCAGGATACCAATACCGAGAAGCCTTGCGACTTCCATCCCGGATGAAAGTGTCTGGAGATTATGCTTGCGCTTGCTGGCCCGCGTGCGCAGCGTCATCAGGATCAGCACGCCGAACAGGGCAATAGCGCAGAGATTGCCAAGCCAGCCCGGCAGATAGCCCTGCCCGATATATTTGAACTCCGGCGAGATCGGCGCGATGGTGACGCCACCCATGATGCCGAGTACGATGCCGCGAAACACAAGCTGGCCGCCGAGCGTGACGATGAAGGACGGTATGCCGAGATAGGCAGTCAGCCAGCCGTTAAAGGCGCCAAGCGCCACGCCGAGAACCAGAACCGTGCTGATCGTCGCCCATAAGGGCCATCCGTAGATCACATCGAGAACAGCGGCGACACCGCCCAGAAGCCCTAATAGTGCGCCGACAGAAAGATCGATTTCGCCGGCAACGATGACGAAAACCATCGCCGATGCGAGCATTCCGGTAATGGCCATCTGGCGTAGAAGATTGGAGAAGTTGCGTGCCGTCAGGAACTGCGAACGTCCCATTTCAGGATCGTAGGTAAGGATCGCAAACAATGCCCAGATGAGCGCAACCACAATCAGCAGCGCGACAATCTTATAATCCGCCAGAAACTTCCGAAGGCTTTTGCCCGTCAATGTCATATCATGCACCGGTCAAATTTGAGCATTTCCAGCAAAGATGTGAAACGGTTTTGCATAAGGAAAATGCGTGAAAACAAAGAGTTATTCGAGGATCAGGCCGCATTGGTCATCAGTTTGCCGATTGCAGCGGCAAGCACCTTCTCTTGGGTAAGATTTTCATTGGGGAAATCGCCACGCAGCCTGCCCTCGCCGATCACGAGAACACGGTCGCTGATACCAAGAACTTCCGGCATTTCGGAAGAGACCATGAGCACCGCGACACCCTGTTTCGCGAGTGCGAAGATCAGTTTGTAGATTTCATATTTCGCACCAACATCGACGCCCCGCGTCGGCTCATCGAGAATGAGCACCTTGGGGTCTGGCAGCATCATCTTCGACAGCACCGCCTTCTGCTGGTTGCCACCGGACAGGGACGCAATTTCCAGCATCGGATCGGCAGTCTTCACCTTGAGGCGCAGAATTTCGCGCTGGATCGTGGCCAGTTCCGCTTCCTTGTCGAGCAATCCGCGCAAGGAAAAGCGATCCAGCACGGAGACCGTCATATTATAGCCCACAGGCATGATCGGCAGGATGCCATCCTTCTTTCGGTCCTCCGGCACCATGCAGATGCCCTGTCGAACCGCATCACGCGGTGTGCGGATCTTCAGCTCCTTGCCTTCCAGAAAGACTTGCCCGTCATGCGCTCCGGGCCAGACACCGAACAGGCTGGACACCAGTTCCGTGCGCCCCGCGCCCACCAGCCCGGCAATACCGAGAATTTCACCGCGTCGCAGCGCGAATGAAACATTGTCGACCACCTTGCGATCCGGATTGGTCACATCCCAGCAGTTGATATTGCGCGCCTCGAAAACAACCTCGCCAATATCGTGCGGCTCGCGCGGAAACAGGTTTTTCATCTCGCGCCCCACCATCATGGTGATGATGGCTGGCGTGGTGAGTTCCGCCATCGGCTTCGTCGCGATATGCGTTCCGTCGCGAATGACCGTCACCGTGTCGGAAATTTCGGCCACTTCATCCAGCTTGTGGGAGATGTAGACACAGGCCATGCCTTGCGCCTTGAAGTCCTTGATGAGATCGAGAAGGATGCGTGTTTCGGATGCCGTCAGCGCCGATGTCGGCTCATCCAGAATGAGCAGTTTCGCGTTCTTGTTGATCGCCTTTGCGATCTCGATCAGTTGCTGCTTGCCGCCTGGATAATGATAAACCGGAAGTGCGACATTGATGTCGTGGATCTTGAGACGCGCCAGAAGTTCCGTCGCGCGCGCATTCATCTGGTCATAATCGATGAAGCCCCCGCTCGTGGGCTCCGATCCCAGAAAGATGTTTTCCGCAACCGACAGATGCGGCACCATCATGAGTTCCTGATGGATGATGACGATACCCGCGGCTTCCGTATCGCGGATGCCCGTCGCCTTCAGTTCCTGGCCTTCCCAGAAAATTTCCCCGCTCCAGGTGCCATGGGGATAAACGCCGGAAAGCACTTTCATCAGCGTGGATTTGCCCGCGCCGTTCTCACCGCAAAGGCCGACACACTCCCCCGCGCGCACTTTCAGGTAAATACCGTCAAGCGCTTTCACGCCGTTGAAGTCCTTACTGATATTGCGCATCTCTAGAAGATATTCGGACATCGCATATGACCTTGCAGTAACGCAGCAGCATGAGCCGTCCGGTTTCAAACCACACCATCTTCTGGCGGGAATGTTCCGGACAACGCTGTCACAGACAGCATCGACAAGTCGGTGAGGCCAGAAGCTGGATCGTGATTTCCAGACTTCCGGCCCCACTATTCTCTCAAGGATAAGTCGCCGGAAAAGCTTACTTCCCTTCAATCTGCTCCTTGGTGTAGAAGCCGTCCTGAACGTAGATGTCGATATTGTCCTTGGTCACGGCAGTCGGCGTCAGCAGAAGCGTGTCGACCTGCTTGCCGCCATTGTCGAGCTTGGAATTGAACTCAGGCGTTTCACCCTTGACCATCTGGACGGTCAGCTTGGCAGCTTCCGAAGCAATGAGTTTCAGCGGCTTGTAGACCGTAACGGTCTGCGTACCGTCAATCAGACGCTTGACGGCGGCAAGGTCGCTATCCTGACCGGAAACAGCAGTCTTTCCAGCCAGTCCCTGCGCGGCAAGAGCCTGTATGGCGCCGCCGGCGGTGCCGTCATTTGAAGCGACAACCGCATCAATCTTGTTCTGTGCAGCCGTCAGAGCATTTTCCATGATGGAGAGCGCTTCCGTCGGGCTCCACTCCTTCACCCACTGCGAGCCAATGACCTTCACCTTGCCGGAATCGATAGCTTCTTTCAGAGCCTTTTCCTGGCCGGCACGGAGAAGCTTGGCGTTGTTATCCGTCGGCGAGCCGCCAAGGAGATAATAATTGCCTTCCGGCTTGGCCTTCAGGACGGCTTCGGCCTGCATGAAGCCGACGCGCTCATTGTCGAACGAGATATAGGCATCGATATCCGCATTGAGGATCAGACGATCATAGGACAGAACCTTGATGCCGGATGCCTTGGCGTCAGCCACGACCGCATCGAAAACCTTGGAATTCATGGGCACGATGACGATGGCGTCAACACCCTGCGCAATCAGGTTTTCAACCTGCTTGACCTGCTTTTCCTCATTGCCGTCAGCCGACTGTACATTGACCTTGGCGCCCAGCTTTTCTGCTGCTTCAATGAAATAGTCGCGGTCACGTGCCCAGCGCTCGACGCGAAGATCGTCGATGGAAAAGCCAATGACCGGGTTTTCCGGCGAAGCATAGACCGGCGTGGACGCCATGGCGCCAATGCCCAAAGCCGCGGCAACCAGCACGCCGGTCAGAAAATTACGACGTTTCATGCAAATCTCCTCCAAACAACACCGGCTTGCTACCGGCTGATACCAAACCGCGCCCCCGAACGTATTCCGCCCCCGGAGTTCGGCACGACAAAACAGCCCTCTTCAGAGTTGCTTATTCCTTGAATGGCTGATCCTCCCATAGGCGCGTTGCGCCAAGATCACTCCATCGGGACAGTGTGCAAAAGACACACTGCCCTATCCTCGGGAACCATTGATACGTGAAGAAAAATGAATAGCAAGCATTTTTTGATTTACGTACCTCATTTTTGATCTTATGGTCCGCATCGAGGAGCGAGGATGAAACCTACAGTCCATGATATAGCCAGAACAGCGGGCGTCAGCCTTGCCACGGTCGACCGTGTGCTGAACGAACGTCCGGGTGTGAGAGCGAAGACGCGCGACCGGGTTATGGAAGCGATGAACACGCTCGGTTATGTGCGCGATGTGGGCGCTGCCAACCTCGCACGCGGACGGCTTTATCAGTTCGATTTTATTTTGCCGGACAATGAAAATACCTTCATGCTGAGCCTGCGCGCGGAACTGCAATCCGCGACAGAACGGGCTTTGGCTGAGCGTGTGCTGGTCAATGTCGTACTCGTTCCGGCCTTCGATGAAGCAGCACTTGTCGCAGCACTGGACGAGTGTGCCTCACGCAAGCCCGATGGCGTTGCATTCGTGGCAGTCGACACCGATCCCGTGCGCGAAGCCTGCGCCCGATTGGGTGAGCAAGGTATTCACGCCGTCACGCTCGTATCCGACCTTGGGCATTCCACACGAACGCATTATGTCGGCGTCGATAACGGCGCAGCCGGACGCACGGCAGCGCGGCTTCTGGGGCTCTTTGCCAACGGAACGGAGGGGGCTCTTGCGGTGGTCGCCGGCTCGTTGAAAGTCCGCGATCATCAGGAACGTTTCGACGGTTTTACGGCAGCCATGAAAGCAGACTTTCCGGGCCGTGAGATATTGCCCGTTCTGGAAGGCTTCGATGAAGGATCGCGTGTGGAACAACTTGTCGGCAAGCTGCTTGACGAGCGCAGCGACATTGCCGGGATCTATAGCCTCGGCGCTGGCAACAGCGGTCTTGTGAAGGCGTTGGCTGAGCATACCTCCAATCGACCGCTCGTCATCGCGCATGAACGCGACAGCGTGACCTCACAAGCGCTGACAGATGGCATTATCCATGCGGTGCTGGCGCAGGATGCGGGCCATGAAATCCGCAGCGCCATCCGGGTTCTCAAAGCATCTGCGGATCGTCTGGCGATCGTTCCGGGACAGGAACACATCCGCATCGAAATTTTCCTTAAAGACAACCTGCCGCATTTCGACTGACGCGCGGGCCACAACGCCTTTCCAACAGGAGCAAATATGTATCTCGGGCTCGATCTAGGAACATCCGGTGTCAAGGCGCTGTTGATCGACCACGCGCAGACGGTGATCGGTTCGGCCCATGGCGAACTGGACGTGTCCCGCCCCCATCCGGGCTGGAGCGAACAGGACCCGGTACAGTGGATCAAGGCCTGCCGCACTGCAATTGATGGCCTGCGCGCGGCCCATCCGAAAGAGGTTTCGGCGATTGCCGGTATCGGCCTTTCCGGTCAGATGCATGGTGCCACCCTGCTGGACGAACAGGACCAGGTATTGCGTCCCTGCATCCTCTGGAACGATACGCGCAGCTATCGCGAAGCGGCCAAACTCGATGCCGATCCGGCGTTTCGCGCCATCACCGGCAATATTGTCTTTCCCGGTTTTACCGCACCGAAGCTGGTTTGGGTTGCCAATAACGAACCGGATATTTTTACGCGCATCCGCAAGGTGCTGCTACCGAAGGACTACCTGCGCCTCTGGCTGACCGGGGAATATGTCTCCGACATGTCGGATTCAGCAGGCACGAGCTGGCTCGATACCGGGGCACGCCATTGGTCGCGCGAGCTTCTGGACAAGACCAACCTCGATGAGAGCCAGATGCCGCGCCTTGCCGAAGGCACGGACGCAACCGGACGGCTGCGGGCCGAAATTGCCGCCGAATGGGGTATCGCCGGTCAACCGGTCGTGGCGGGCGGCGCTGGCGACAATGCGGCCTCGGCCTGCGGCATGGGTACGGTCAAGCCCGGCCATGCCTTCGTTTCGCTCGGCACATCAGGCGTACTCTTTGCCGCAAATGGTGCCTATCAGCCGAAGCCTGAAAGTGCGGTTCATGCCTTCTGTCATGCCTTGCCCGACACATGGCACCAGATGGGTGTCATCCTGTCCGCGGCAAGCGCGCTCGACTGGTATGCACGGCTTGTCGGCAAAACGGCACATGAACTCGATAAGGAACTCGGCGACACGCTGAATGCGCCGGGCAGCGCGACATTCCTGCCCTATCTCTCGGGCGAACGCACCCCGTATAACGATGCGAAGATACGCGGCGTATTTTCAGGCCTTGAGCATGAATCCGATCAGCGCGCATTAACGCAAGCCGTTCTGGAAGGCGTCGCCTTCGCTATCCGTGACAATCTCGCCGCGCTGCAATCGGCTGGCACCGATATCAAGTCGCTGACCGCCGTCGGTGGTGGCTCGCGCTCCACCTATTGGCTGAAGGCAATCGCGACCGCGTTGAATGTACCGATTGCCTTGCCGGAAGAAGGCGACTTCGGTGGCGCTTTTGGTGCCGCACGACTGGGCCTCATTGCGGCAACCGGCGTCGATCCATTTGCCGTCTGCACGCCACCGCGTACGGAGCGCACGATAGAGCCGGAAGCCGCCCTGCTCCCTGCCTATGAGGAAGCCTATCAGCGCTATCACGCCCTTTATCCGGCACTTCACGCCCTCGCCGGTTAGTGACGCTGCCGCAAACAATCAGACATGACGACATTCGAACGGGAGGACACAATGAGCACCGGATTTTTCGGCGACATTCAAAAGGTTAAATATGAGGGGCCGGACAGTGATAGCCCGCTGGCATTTCGCCACTATAATCCGGATGAAATCGTGCTGGGCAAGCGCATGGAAGACCATCTGCGCTTTGCGGTCGCCTACTGGCACAGCTTTGCCTGGGAGGGTGGCGACCCGTTCGGCGGACGCACCTTCGACCGTCCCTGGTATTCCAACGAGCTGGATGCGGCAAAGCTCAAGGCTGACGTGGCCTTCGAGTTTTTCTCCCTGCTTGGCGCGCCCTATTATTGCTTCCACGATGCAGATGTGCGGCCCGAAGGGCGCAACTTTGCGGAAAACACGCGATATCTCAATGAAATTGTCGATATCTTCGAGAAGAAGCAGGCCGAAACCGGCGTAAAGCTTCTCTGGGGCACAGCCAATCTCTTTTCCAACCGCCGCTATATGGGCGGGGCCGCAACCAATCCAGATCCCGATGTGTTCGCCTTTGCCGCAGCGACCGTAAAAAGCTGCATCGACGCGACGAAACGGCTCGGTGGTGAGAACTACGTGCTCTGGGGTGGTCGCGAAGGCTATGAAACGCTGCTCAACACCGATCTTGGACGCGAACTCGACCAGATGGGACGGTTCCTCAATCTGGTAGTCGAATACAAGCATAAGATCGGTTTCAAGGGCACGATCCTGATCGAACCGAAGCCGCAGGAGCCGACCAAGCATCAATATGATTACGACGTCGCGACGGTTTATGGCTTCCTGAAGCGTTACGGCCTCGAAAACGAAGTGAAGGTCAATATCGAGCAGGGCCACGCCATTCTCGCCGGTCACTCGTTCGAACATGAACTGGCGCTTGCCCGTGCACTTGGCATTTTCGGTTCCATCGACATGAACCGCAATGACTATCAGTCAGGCTGGGATACGGACCAGTTCCCGAACAATGTGCCGGAAATGGCGCTCGCCTATTATCAGGTCCTGCTTGCAGGCGGCTTCACCACCGGCGGCACGAATTTCGACGCCAAGCTGCGCCGTCAGTCGCTCGATCCGCAAGACCTGCTGATCGGCCATATCGGTGGCATGGACTGCTGTGCACGCGGGCTGAAAGCAGCCGCCGCAATGCTTGAAGACGGCGCCTTGTCCAAGCCGCTCGATGAGCGTTATGCAGGCTGGAACGGCGATTTCGGCAAGAAGCTTTTGACTGGCCTCTCGCTGGACCAGATCACGGCTGAAGTCGAAACGAAGGACATCAATCCGCAGCCGAAATCCGGCCGCCAGGAGTATCTCGAAAACGTCGTCAATCGCTACGTTTGAAGCCAATAATCGACGGATACAAAAAAGGGCGCCACCAGCGCCCTTTCTTCTATTACATGTCAATTTCTAAAGCTTGACCCAGCCGCCGTTTTTCTGTGACGAGCGCACGCAGGCATCGATGAAAGCAACGCCCTTCAATCCGTCATCGACGGTCGGATAGATCACGGCACTGTCCGGCTTTTTGCCGTTGCGATGAGCTTCGATGGCATTGGCCGCTTCCGAATAAATCGCGGCAAAAGCTTCCAGATAACCTTCAGGATGCCCGGCCGGTACGCGGGTCACGCGGGCGCTCGCAGAACCAGTACCGGCACCGCCCCGCGTGATGAGCCGCTTTTGCTCGCCAAAAGGCGTGAACCAGAGATAGTTCGGGTCTTCCTGCGCCCATTCGACGCCGCCCTTTGTGCCATAGACGCGCAGGCGCAGCGCATTTTCATTGCCGGGCGCAACCTGACTGCACCAAAGCATGCCCTTGGCACCACCCGCAAAACGCAGCATCACATGCGCATTGTCGTCCAGGCGACGTCCTTCGACAAAACTGTCGAGATCAGCGGCAAGGCTGTCGAGCATCAGGCCGGTCACGAAGGAGGCAAGATTGAAGGCGTGCGTGCCAATATCGCCGGTCGCGCCGCCTAGCCCCGATTGTGCCGGATCGGTGCGCCAGACAGCGCCCTTGGCACCTGTCGCTTCCACCGCTTCGGTCAGCCAGTCCTGCGCATATTCCACCTGCACGACACGAAGATCGCCAAGATCGCCATTGGCGATCATCTCGCGGGCCTGCCGCACCATTGGATAGCCGGTGTAATTATGCGTGAGAACAAACAAGGCACCGCTTTCATCGGCGACCTTTTTCAACTTCTTCGCATCGGCAAGCGTCGAGGTCAGCGGCTTGTCGCAGATGACGTGAATGCCACGCCGCAGAAACTCCTTGGCAGCTTCATAGTGAACGTGGTTCGGCGTTACGATGGAAACGGCTTCAATGCCGTTTTTCAGCCGCGCCTCCCGAGTGGCCATGTCCTTGTAGCTGGAATAGATGCGGTCTTCGGCCAGCCCCAGTTCACGTCCCGAGGCCTGCGCCTTTTCCGCTGATGACGACAAAGCGCCTGCCACCAGTTCAAACCGGTTGTCGAGACGCGCCGCCATGCGGTGCACGCCGCCGATAAACGCGCCAGCCCCACCGCCTACCATGCCGAGGCGGATACGGGGAGCAGCTGTTTCCGTGGTCTTTGCTTCGATGGTCATATCGATCCCTGTATCTTATAGGCCGAGCATACGGCGATTGGCAGCGTCATCGGTGCCGCCGGATGCGAAATCGTCAAATGCCTTGTCGGTGACGCGGATGATATGCGCCTTGACGAACTCCGCGCCTTCACGCGCTCCATCTTCAGGATGCTTCAGCGCGCATTCCCATTCGACAACGGCCCAGCCGTCAAAATCGTTCGCGGCCATCTTGGAGAATACAGCGCCGAAATCCACCTGCCCGTCACCGAGCGAGCGGAAGCGGCCTGCACGATTGACCCAGCCCTGATAGCCGCCATAGACACCTTGCCGCCCGGTCGGATTAAACTCCGCATCCTTGACGTGAAACATCTTGATGCGGTCCTTGTAGATGTCGATATTGTCCAGATAATCGAGGCACTGCAGGACATAATGCGACGGGTCGTAAAGCATATTGGCCCGCGGGTGATTTTTGACCTGCTCCAGAAACATCTCGAAGGTCACACCATCGTGCAGGTCTTCGCCCGGATGGATTTCATAGCAGATATCGACCCCGTGCTCGTCGGCATGATCGAGGATCGGCTTCCAGCGTCGGGCGAGTTCCTCAAATGCGGTTTCGACCAGACCGGCAGGACGCTGCGGCCATGGATAGACAAACGGCCAGGCCAGCGCGCCGGAAAAGGTTGCATGCGCGCCGATGCCGAGATTGCGCGAGGCGCGGATCGCCATCTTTACCTGCTCGACTGCCCAGGCCTGACGCGCCTTGGGATTGCCGCGCACCTCCGGCACTGCGAAACCGTCGAAAGCTTCATCATAGGCCGGGTGCACCGCAACGAGCTGGCCCTGCAAGTGGGTCGAAAGCTCCGTGACTTCGACGCCGTTCTGGCGAGCGACCCCGGCGAATTCGTCGCAATAATCCTTCGATTCAGAAGCCTTTTTCAGATCGATCAGTTGGCTGGCCCATGTGGGAACCTGAACCCCGGCATAGCCTTTTTCGGCAGCCCATTTGGTGATGCCATCCCATGTGTTGAACGGCGCTTCATCGCCTGCAAACTGCCCAAGAAAAATCCCGGGGCCCTTGATCGTCTTCATCAAATTTCTCCTGAATATGCTCGGACCCCGCCATCAACCGGCATCGAGCAATTTGAGAGCGCGCTTCGCGCTGCATATCGGGAATGAAAAGAAAAGCCGTGCGCCCGCTTAGACAGGCGCACGGTCTTCAAGCACCTTAGAACGGCGAATCCGGGAAATAGAAATCCTTCGCATTGTCCTTGGTGACGAGTGTTGCATCGAGGATGTAGCTACCGCTCACAGGAATCTGGTCATAGAAATGACCGGCGGCGAGTTCCATGGCAGTTGAAACCATTGCTGGCGGATAGAGAACATCAACCGGCACAAGCTTGTCGCCATCCATCACCTTCTTGATCATGTCCTTGGAGCCTGCACCGCCCACAACATACTGGATGTCGCTGCGGTTGGCCTGCTTGATGGCTTCGAGAACGCCGACAAGCATGTCGTCATCCTGTGCCCAGACCACATCGATCTTCGGGTATTTGGTCAGGAAGTCCTGCATGACGCGGAATGCATCGTCGCGGTTCCAGTTGCCATACTGGCGGTCCAGAACCTTCACGTTGGAGCCTTCAATGCCCTTGTCGAAACCGTCCTGACGCTGCTGATCGATCGGGATCGGCAGACCGCGAATGACGACGACTTGCGCATCGGGCGTGGTCTTCTTGATATATTCGCCGGCGACCTGTCCGAGTGCCGGGTTGTTACCGGCCACATAGAGATCGCGGATGGAATTGTCGTTGCTGCTCGGCGCACGGTCGACCAGAGCGACAAAGGTTCCCTTGTCCTTGATTTCCTTGATGGCGTTGACAAGCGGATCTGGATCGGTTGGCAGAACAACCAGCCCGTCGAGGCCCTGTACGGCCAGATCCTGCAACGCATTGGCCTGCGATGCCGCATCGGGCGACGTCTTGACGATGACGTTGAGGCCCGGATGCTCAGCCATCAGAAGCTTCGCCACGCGTTCGGCGTGATAGACGACACCTGCCGTCCAGCCGTGATCGGCAGCCGGGATCGACACGCCGATCGTCACCTTCTTGTCCTGTGCGCTTGCTGCGCTGCCAAAGGCAAGCGCACCCGCCGTCAAAGCGGCGAAAGCAAGCTTCATCAAATTCCCTCGCATAGTCTTCCTCCCAGTAAACACGGGGCTCTCATTCCTCTCAGGCTGGAATCGCCCCAACAATTCCGCCAATCCTTAAAGCGTGTCATATTTTATCGTACTCGTATGACACGCTTTAAGCTTTTGTTTTCATGCATGTCTCCCAAAACCGCTTTCCGCTTTTGGGAGACATGCATTAGACCTATCTTCGCGACAGCGAACGTTGCACCAGCATGGCGATAATGATGATCGCGCCCTGAATTGCCCCGAGCAGATACTCGCTGACGAAGTTCGACAGGATCATAATGTTTCCGATGATCTCCAGAATGAACGCGCCGCAGATCGTGCCCCAGATACGGCCCACGCCGCCGCGCATCACTGTACCGCCGACGACGACAGCGGTAATGGCATTCAGTTCCCACATCATGCCGGTCTGGGCCGAGGTGGAGCCGAGACGCGGCACATAAAGCAGCACCGCAACAGCCACGCACAACCCTTGCACCACATAAGCAACAGTGCGCACCTTCTTGACCGAGATACCGGAATAGCGCGCCACATCTTCGTTGGAACCTGCCGCCAGCAAATGACGGCCATAGCGTGTGCGATAAAGCACAAAAGCTGCTAGCGCCGCCGTCGCAAAGATGAAGATAACGGGGACCGGAATACCAGCTATGTGTCCGTAGTAAACCGGGCGATACATGGCCTGAATTTCGGAATTGCGAAGAGTGATCGCGCCGCCCTGTGACAGCCAAGTCGTCAAACCTCTGTAGATACCCATGGTTCCAAGCGTTGCAATGAAAGGCTCAATTCCGCCAACCGTCGTTATCAGCCCGTTCAACAGACCGCAGGCTGCACCGACCATCAATGCCAGCATTACGGCCGCAATCAGCATCATCACCGGATCGGCAATCACCCCACTATTCATGAACAGGATCATGATGCTGGCGACGAAAGCCACCATTGATCCTACTGACAGGTCCAGACAGCCCGAAGAGATTACGTAGGTCGCGCCCACTGCAATAATCGCGATAAATGCAGCGCGTGTCATGACATTGAGTAAATTGTCTAGGCCTATGAAATTCGGACTAGCGATAGCACCAAGTACAAGCAGCAAGGCGAGCGCAATGAACGGGGCAATCGCCCTTAAATCCCAATCCTTGGATGTTCTCGCCACTGAGCTTTTATCGGTCGCAACCTGTGTCATCTACTTCCCACTTTATTGTTTTTATGCGGCATTTTCGGCTTCTACGCCGGTTGCAAGCACGACGATGTCATGTTCCGTCATACGGTCGCTTGTCACCTCACCGGCAACCCGCCCTTCCCGCATCACGACGATGCGGTCGCAGATACCGATCAGCTCCGGCATTTCCGACGAAACCACGATTATCGATTTCCCCTCATCTGCCAGATTGGCAATGAACTGGTAGATTTGCTCCTTTGTGCCAACATCGATACCGCGTGTCGGTTCATCAATGATGACGATGGACGGATCGAGCATCATCATCTTGGCAAGCAAAAGCTTCTGCTGGTTCCCCCCCGAAAGCTGACCTGCCAGAATGTCCTTGCGGCCTGTGCGAATATCGAACTCGCGGATCGCATCATCGAGCGCAGTGCGTTCCCGGTTGCGGTCGATCTGCAAACCGCTGACGAATTTCTTCAATGAAGCTAGCGTGAGATTGACGCCCAGGTCCTTGGACAGAAGCAGCCCTTTGCCCTTCCGATCCTCACTGAGATAAACAATTCCCGCCTTCTGGCTTTCATGCGCATTGCGGAAATGAACCGGCTTGCCATTGTGGCGTGCATCCCCCTTACCGGGTCGCAGACCGACGATCCCTTCCATCAGCTCCGTGCGTCCGGCGCCGACCAGACCGGCAAAGCCGAGTATCTCGCCCCGGTTGAGATGGAAGCTCGCATTTTGCACGTAGCCGGGTACGCTGAAGTTATCGACTTCGAGAATGGCAGCGTTGTCATGCTGGCTTGCGCGGTCAGGATAAAGCTTTGAAACGTCACGACCGACCATCAGGCGGGCCATGTCCGATGGCTGCAATTCCGAAGACAAATGCGCTGAAACAAGCTTGCCATCGCGAAGCACAGTCACGCGATCGGATATTTCCTTCACTTCCGGCAGACGATGCGAGATGTAGAGGATGGCGACACCCTTCGCACGAATATCCCGGATCACTTTCAGCAGCGCCTCCGTCTCAAACGGTGTCAGCGAGGCGGTCGGTTCGTCGAAAATCACCACACGATGCGGCACCAGCAACACGCGCGCAATCTGCACGAGCTGGCGCTGTGCGATCGACAGGGAGCCGACAACTGCATCCGGATCGATATCGGCACCAAGATCACGGATGGCCTTGCGCGCACCTTCGCGCATCGACTTGTCATCGACGACCAGTCCACGGTTAAGCTCGCGACCAAGATAGATGTTCTGCGCGACGGTCAGATCGGGTGCGAGGAGAATTTCCTGATGCACCAGCACAATGCCCTGCGCTTCGGCCTCTACCGGCCCCGAGAAAGTAACCGGCTTGCCGTCGATGCGGATTTCTCCGCTCGTAGGACGCTCATTGCCTGCAAGCAACTTCATCAGCGTCGATTTCCCGGCTCCATTCTCGCCGATGATCGCATGGACTTCGCCGCCGAAAATGCGCAAATCGATATTCTTCAGAACCTGAACAGGACCGAATGATTTGGAAAGCGACACAGCTTCCAACAGTGCTGGCCCGTCATCTTTATCTGGCGCACTCATGCGCAACCGTCCACAGCGAACTGCCGCATTTTTTGCGTCTTTAATATGCTCTTTGCCGATAGTTCTGGCTGCACGTGAACTCCTCCCAAAGCGTCACGATAAAAAGTTTAGCTTTCGTTTTGAGGTACGTAAAGCAAAATATGCACTCCAAGGTGTTATCAAACCGGAGGAGCCCTGACCTTACAAGGCTTCTGCCGTTAAACAGAAAGGTTCCGATCAATCATCCTGATGGATCGGTTCATCGACAAATGTACCGCCCTGATAGACCGCGAGTGCTGAATCCGGCGCTGGTCGCGGCGTTGTCTTCTCCAGCTCGCCCCGGAAACGTTCCGCATTGTCCTTGGCGTGCCAGCCGAGAAAACGGGCGTGGCTGTTGTCCCACCACGCCGAATCGTTGTTCGAAACACCCCAGATAACGGGACATCCCAGCATCGGCGCCCGGAAAACACACTCAATCAGACCGGCGAAATCGTCATACGACATCCAGGTCGAAAGCATGCGATGATTGCGCGGCTCCTCAAAACAGGAGCCGATGCGAACGATTGCCGTCTCCTGACCGAACTTGTCATGATACATGCTGGCAATGGACTCGCCGAAGCATTTTGAAATGCCGTAAAGACCGTCTGGGCGTGTGGGCGCCTTTGCGTCGATATATTCGTCCTGTCTATAGAAACCGATCGTATGGTTTGAGCTGGCAAAAATGATACGCGGATGGCCATGCGCCCGCGCGGCTTCATACAGATTGTACATCCCGACGATATTTGCGTTGAGTATTTTGCTGAAAGACGCCTCGGTCGAAATACCACCGAGATGCAGAATACCGTCGCAACCTTCGACAAGACGCATGACTGCATCTAAATCGCCGAGGTCACATTGAACCAACTCCTCATTGAGTTTGGCTTTGCCGAGATCGGCAACGTCGGACAGGCGCAGCAGCTCGGCTTTGCCGGCCAGTTTATCTCGCATTACGCGCCCGAGTCCGCCCGCAGCACCGGTAATCAGAAGTCTTTTCACGAAAATCTCCAATCGGACGGGATAGGGCAAAATTCGACCGTTCGGCTTGTGGGCGTCAGAGCCCTCGTGAACGGTTATCTTAAGGATGGAAAAGCAGCGTCCCCTCCCAGGTACGTCGCCGCGACAACCATCATACATGTCCAAAAGTGACGGTCAACGCCGACACAGCCAGCAAACTATCGCTTCCGGCGACGGAACGGACATGATTACTGATCCGGCAACAGGCTAGTCAGATTATCGATGAGCGGCGACCGGTTGTTCTTCATCGAAACCAGCCCCAGCCGAGCCAGAAGCGGCTCGCCTTCGATTGGACGGTAAGTCACTCCGGCCAGCTTGATCTGGGCAATGGCAGCGGGAACAATCGAAACGCCAAGATCGGCGGCGACCAGGTTTACGACCGACGGCATCTGCGGTGCTTCCTGCGCGACGATCATTTCAAAGCCGGCATTCCGGCAAGCCTCAACCACATCGTCGTAAAGGCTAAGCCCCACAATACGCGGGAAAAGCACAAATGCCTCGTTTGCCAATGCTGAAATCGGCAGCTTGGGATGAACCGCAAGCGGATGATGGCTCGGCAGGGCGATCAGCATCGGCTCATCAGCCAGCCGTTTCACGCGCACATCCTTGGGGTTTTCCAAACCGGGTCGGATGAAGGCGGCGTCCACTTCCCCCCTGACCAGCTTTTCCATCAGAAGATGGCTGTTCATCTCCGTCAGGGTCAGCCGGACATCGGGCCATCTGGCGCGAAATTTACGGATCGTGCCGCTGACGACCGGATTGAAGGCAGACGAAGCGGTAAAGCCCAATGCCAGCCTGCCGGTTTCTCCCCGCGCCGCGCCTTGTGCTGCGAGCTTCGCCTTCTCGGCGGCAGCAAGAGAAGCCTTCGCTTCACCAAGAAAAGCCGTTCCTGCTGCGGTCAGTTCGGCTCCATGCGGCACGCGATGAAATAGCGCAACACCGATCTCGTTTTCGAGGTCGCGTATCTGCTGGCTGAGCGGTGGCTGGCCGATACCGAGCTTCGCAGCCGCACGTGTAAAATTGCCCTCTTCGGCCACAGCCAGAAAATAACGCAGATGACGCAGTTCCATCGCCATATCCAAAAGCTATTACAATCGTCACTTCCATATATTGGACAAATGAAACATCTTTGACTAGATCAAAAAGCGGGAGGATTTGAAAAGGCAAAGTCATGTCACGCCTCGCAGAACGCAGCCTCGACAGCGTCAGAACACCGGAAAGCCAGCTCAAGCTCGTTTCAGCTCCCACGGCAACCGAACAGAAAAATTATCTCGTCAAGGGCACGCCGGCATTCCGCAATGCGAGCATCGCGCTGTTCCTGTCCGGCTTTGCGACCTTCTCCCTGCTTTACTGCGTCCAGCCGCTAATGCCGCTTTTCGCGCATGATTTTAACATCACGCCTGCAGCCAGCTCCTTGTCGCTTTCTGTTTCGACAGGCTTTCTAGCCTTTGCAATTTTCTGTGCCGCAGCTGTATCCGAACGCTTCGGACGCAGGACACTGATGTTCGCCTCGCTTCTCGGCTCCGCACTCTGCACAATAGCCAGTGCATTGGTGCCGGACTGGCATATGCTGCTCGTCATTCGCGCCCTGCAGGGCCTGCTGCTTGGCGGCGTGCCTGCGGTCGCCATGACCTATCTGGCGGAAGAAATCGACCCGCGTGGCCTTGGCGCGTCAATGGGACTTTATATTGCTGGCAATGCATTCGGCGGCATGGCGGGCCGTGTCATCGCCGGAACGCTCGCAGAGTATTTCTCCTGGCGCGTCGGCCTGGCAGGTATGGGCCTGCTGGGACTAGCCGCATCCATTGGTTTCCTCCTCCTGCTGCCCGCCTCGCAGAACTTCGTCCCGCGTCCCGGCTTCAATGCACGGTTTCACCTCGGCGCGTGGATCGGTCACATCCGCAACCCGGCCTTGCCACTGCTCTTTGCCATTGGCTTTCTCGTGATGGGTTCGTTCGTCACCATCTATAACTATATCGGTTTCCGCCTCGTGACGGCGCCTTATAGCCTCAGCCAGACAGCGCTCGGCGCCATTTTCACGGTCTATCTGTTCGGCATTGCAGCTTCATGGCTTGCTGGCAGAATGGGCGACAGGCTCGGCTATTTCACCGTGCTTCCCATCGGGCTTGCCATACAGGCTGCGGGCTGTCTTCTGACCCTCTTTGCACCGCTGCCTGTCATCATTGTGGGTATCATCCTCGTGACAGTCGGCTTCTTCGTCAGCCATTCGGTCGCCAGCGCTCTGGTCGGTCGGCTGGCACTCCACACAAAGGGACATGCGTCATCGCTCTATCTGCTCGCCTACTATCTCGGCTCCAGTGTTGCCGGTGCAGCAGGCGGCTATTTCTGGGTTGCGGATGGATGGTCTGCGGTTGCCGAATTCACCTTTGTCATGCTTGCCATTGCGTTCGCAGCGGCACTGGGTGCAGCCCGCCTGTCAAGCCGAAACTGAGATTGGACAAAAAGATAAAATTTTATGGAACCATCTTCATTCCAGCGCGTTCATGCGGCTCGGAAGGAGAATGATTGCATGCAAATTGTCGATGCTCTGGTCAAAAGATGCGGCAAGGAAAATTCCTATCAGGTAGAATTCATCGGTGAAGATGGCGAAACTGTTTGCGTATCCTTCCGCCACGATTCCGAGGAAGAGTTGAGCCACCACGACGCCATTGCGAGCGCGCTTGCCAAGATGGCGCCGCTCACAGCTTATGGTGCAGCGTTCATCAGCATCCTGTCGGCCAACAAGTTGAACACGGCCGCCACAGCGGCCTGATAAGTTCCAATAGGAAAGCCCTGCGCTCCAGCTGGAGCGCAGGGCTTTTTGTGTCTCTTGATCTGCCTTTTTGAACCGCTTTGGGATTGATATCCTTCTGAAAATTGCCTAGCTGCTTGACAGGAGCGAAGCAATTGACGGAGGTTCGGACATGAGCGAATTGGCCGACTGGCTATCGGACACACATCCGGTCACACGAAAGAATGCGGCTGAAGTTGTATTCGACGATATTCGCTCGGCCATCACATCCGGTCGCCTTGCCGTGGGCACCCGCCTGCCCTCTGAAACTCAACTCGCTGGCCGGTTCGGTGTCAGCCGCCCAATCGTGCGCGAGGCGCTGCGGTCACTACAGACACTGGGCCTCACCCAGACCCGAACAGGTAGTGGCACCTACGTCCTGAATGCTTCCCCCGCGAGCGAACTGAGTTATGGCGGCTATTCCGCGCGTGATCTGATCGAGGCACGCCCGTTCATCGAAGTGCCGGCGGCAGGTTGGGCAGCTTTACGACGCAGCGCCGAACAACTCGCCAACCTGCTTGAACTTTGCGACAAGATGGACCGCCAGACGGACCCACAGAAATGGGAATTGCTCGATTCCGAATTTCACTGCGCGATTGCCGAGGCTTCCGGAAACACGGTCTTCTCCAAGATTGTCGCTGATGCCCGCGAGGCGCTGATCCAGCAATCTGAACTCGTCAACCTGATGTCTGGCCGCCGCGAAGCTTCGAATGTCGAACATCGCCTGATTGTCGAAGCTATTGAGGCGGGATCGGAAACTGATGCCCGCGCTGCGATGGAAGCGCATCTGAGCAAAGTCAAGACTGCTGTAACGACGATCATCGGCAAGGATGAGGTCTGACACCACAATTGCAGGACCACCGCTTTACACAGGATTCGCGCAGATTATTCATGCCAATCTGGCTTGGTGCGGCATTTTCATGCCAGATAAGCACATGCCGGTAACACTTTATTCCTGCTGATTTTTTCCCTGCCAGCCTATTTCGGAAATGCATGCGATGCTTCTCATTTGAAGCCGAATACTTGACGCGCGTTCTGCGATATGCGTTAAAACCGGCTTCAAAATCTGTCATGCAGCTTTACAGAATACCCATCAAATAGGGATGAATTCCATACCCTCATTGAATGACCGGCGGCACGCCCTAATTGGCCTTTCACGCCGAACGGTCGCCTGTCGAAACCGCGCTCTCAGGGAGGAGCAATGCCGATCGAAACCATGAAGGCCACCCCGGCCGAACGCGAAGTGTTCATTGAAGAGGACCGTGGTTATCACAAAGCCCTGAAACCGCGTCAGATCCAGATGATCGCCATCGGCGGCGCAATCGGAACCGGGCTCTTTCTCGGTGCAGGCGGACGCCTCGCAATGGCAGGTCCGGCCCTGGTCTTCGTCTATGCCCTCTGCGGATTCTTTGCCTTTCTGGTGCTGCGTGCACTGGGCGAGCTCATCATGCATCGCCCCAGCTCCGGTTCCTTCGTCTCCTATGCCCGCGAATTCTACGGTGAAAAACTGGCGTTCGTGGCAGGCTGGATGTACTGGCTCAACTGGGCCATGACGTCGGTCGCGGACGTAACGGCTGTCGCGCTCTATATGAATTTTTTCAAGCACTATGTGCCGTGGCTGCAAGGCATTGACCAATGGGTGTTCGCACTGACGGCCCTTGTCATCGTGTTGTCGATGAACCTTCTGTCGGTGAAAGTGTTTGGCGAGCTGGAATTCTGGTTCAGTCTCGTCAAGGTCATTGCGCTCGTGACCTTTCTGGTTGTCGGCATTTACTTCGTTGTCTCCGGCACGCCGATTGACGGTCATTCGGCTGGCTTCAGCATCATCACGGATAGCGGAGGCCTTTTCCCGAACGGCATATTGCCTGCATTCATCATCATCCAGGGTGTGGTTTTCGCTTATGCATCCATTGAGTTGCTGGGTACCACAGCGGGAGAAACCGAAGACCCGCGCAAGGTCATGCCCCGCGCAATCCGCACCGTGGTCTTCCGCCTTCTCGTCTTTTATGTAGGTTCTGTTCTGCTGCTCTCGCTGCTTCTTCCCTACACAGCCTATTCTGCTGGCGAGAGCCCGTTTGTGACCTTCTTCGGCAAGATCGGCGTCGAAGGTGCGGATATCATCATGAACCTCGTCGTCCTGACTGCGGTTCTGTCGTCGCTGAATGCCGGGCTTTATTCCACCGGGCGCATCCTGCACTCCATGGCCATTTCCGGCTCGGCGCCAGCCTCACTGGCCAAGATGAACAAGAACGGCGTTCCCTATATGGGCATCGCGGTTACCGCTGTCGTCACTGTCATCGGTGTTGTTCTCAATGCTGTCGTGCCTGCGGCAGCCTTTGAAATCGCGCTTAATCTCTCCGCACTCGGCATCATCACGGCATGGGGTGTTATCGTCCTTTGTCAGCTGAAACTTTGGCACCTTGCGCGTCGCGGCGAAATCGTGCGCCCGGATTTCCGAATGTTCGGTGCACCTTACACCGGCATCCTCACACTCGCATTCCTGCTTGGCGTGCTTGTCCTGATGGCGCTCGACTATCCAGTCGGCACATGGACGATTGCTTCACTGGCAATCATCGGCCCTGCCCTCATCCTCGGCTGGTATATGATGCGTGAACGCATCCATCGACTTGCTACCGAACGTGCTGTAGACGCCAGCATTCCCGGTAAGTGAGAGGATTCGGAAATATGACGCTTGCAAAGCCTTCCATAGCGGTGATCGCCACTGGCGGCACCATCGCCAGCAAGCGTGGGGAAGACGGAGCAAGCACACCGGTCCTGTCCGGTGAGGATCTGCTGGAATTCGTACCGGGCCTTGAAGCGGAGCTTCGCCCGGTCGACCTGATGGCGAAGGATTCTGCAAGCCTCACCCTTTCCGACATGCAGCGCATCAGCGATTCCGTCGGTTCCTGCCTCAAGGATGGCGACGTCGACGGCATCGTCGTCCTGCACGGAACGGATGCCATGGAAGAAACGGCGCTGCTGGTGCATCTGCAGCGCCGCATCAGCAAACCCGTGATTTTCACCGGAGCACAGTTTACCGCCGACCACCCGCAGGCGGATGGGCCGGAAAATCTCGCCACCGCCATTCGGCTTGCCTGCGATCCGGCCAATGCCGACAAAGGCGTCCTTATTGCCTTCGGTGGACGGATCGTACCGGCTTGGGGGGCATACAAGTTCAGCAGCGACAGCGCCGACGCCTTCCGCTCTGCACGTATGATCCCTATCCAGAGCCCGACGCTTCCCGCTCCTGTCGGTGACCGCCGGATCGACACGATTGCCATTTATCCCGGCTGCGATGCCCTCCACATAGAGGCGAGCATTGCAGCCGGTGCCAGCGGCATCGTTCTTGCAGCGCTCGGTTCGGGCAATACCACACCCTGCGTTGTCGAAGCTGTCCGCGAATGCTCGCGCCGCAATATTCCCGTTGCAGTTTCAAGCCGCGTACCGGAAGGCCTATTGACACCCGGCTATGGCGGCGGCGGCGGCGGATATGATCTTGGCGAAGCTGGAGCCATTCACGCACATACGCTTCGCCCGGGTCAGGCGCGCATCCTGCTTGCCGCATTGATCGCGAGTGGCAGCTCAAAGGATGCGATGGTTCACGCTTTCAGCGACGACCGATAAGCAGGTCAGCCCGGAAACTGGCGGTAGCATTCTTCCGCCACCTGCCGCAGCCGTTCGCGCGAAATCTCGCCGCTTACTGCATAACCAAGATCGTTGTCGATCCAGTAGAAAGTTTCGACACCATCGTTTGAAGCAAAACGGAAGCTCGTATCGCGGTTATCCGGATTGCGACCGACGATCACCGAAAGCCGTTTTCCTGCCTCGTCCTCATACATGAAGAAGGCGCCCGCCTTGCCGTCAACCGGCAACAGGCGCCCACCGACAAGCTGAAAACCCAACGAGCGGAGATCGGGAACACGAAGGTCGGGTATGTCGAGCCGTTTGCCAAGCCATGTCGCAAGATGCGCCTCTTCGTTGGAAAAGACCTCAACCGGATGCCGTACTTCGCTGGCATAGATGAGATATGCCGCCTGCGACTGCTGTGGCAGAGTCTGCACGCTCGCCAATTGCGGCTCGGCTTCCGCAAACAGGCGCGCACCTGCAAAGCCGCCTGCGGCGCCGATCAACAAGGCCGCCAGAACCGCTGCGGCAACAGTGCTACGATAGGTTCGCAACTGGCGGATCCCCGCTGAGCGGATCATTCCGGGATCGTCGTTCTTTGCCTCGGCATAACCGGAAAAGAGTTGCCTGATACCTTCGTTCTGTCTGCGCCATTCGGCAGCCAGCGCCGCCTGCTCGGGGTTGCTTTCAAGAAGCCCGGCAATGCGCGCATGTTCTGCTTCGGACAATTGCCCGTCGACAAAGCCGAGCAGTTCCGCTTCGGTTATGGGAGAATTGCGTTCTGTCATCGGTTTCTCCGAAGCGTTACAATATTCGAGCCGCTCATATGTTCGGCAACGCGATGTCTTGCCCGTGAAAGCCGCGACATGACCGTTCCGACAGGTATGCCCAGCATTTCCGCCGCCTCGCCATAGCTGTAGCCTTCGACGACGATGAGCATCAGCACGGCGCGGTTATCGTCCGGCAGGGTGTTGATCGCCTCTTCAAGCTGCTGCAGCTGGAACGGATCCGTCTCCGTCGCAGCGACACTGACATTTTCCACAGCATCCAGCGTTTCATGTCGGGTCCGGGCGCGGCTTTTGTAGCCATTGCGATAGAGGTTGGTCATCATCGTGAGTATCCACCCACGCAGATTGAGGCCACGCCACTGGCCGCGCCGCGACAACGCCTTCGCCACGCAATCCTGCAAAAGGTCCTCGCCTTCGGCATCGGACTGAGCAAGGCTACGCGAATAACGCCGCATGACCGGCAGGAGGGCCAGAAGCTGGCCCTCGAAGCTTTCGGGAGCAGGATGGCTCACATCGGCCTCATGGCTTTGCTGCGTGCCAGACTCCATTAACGCCGTCTCCGGTGACATCGCCGGGCTTCTTGTCCTTCACCCAGTAATAGAGCGGCATTCCGTCTTTCGCCCATTGCTCGCTGCCATCCTTGCGCTTGACCAGCGTATATGCGCCGGAAGCCTTTGCTCCCTTCATCGCCATGAAGGGCGGCCAGTTCTTTGCGCAAGTATCATAGCAGCTGGATTCACCCTTGCTATCCTTGTCGAAAGTGTAGAGCGTCATATCCTTGGCGCCTGCCAGCACCTGCCCCTTCGAGCTTTCCATCGTCTTGACGGATGGCGCGGCCAGCGCGGCTGACGCCGCCACGGTAGCGATTGCCAGTACGGACATAAAACCAAACGTTTTCATGATCTGCCTCACGGGGTTCCAATCGCGACATGCGATATGGAGATAAGACAATCGACGACCGCGATTTATTCCCGAAGCCGCAAATATTTTTCCGTTCCTGCATCTGAGTGCCATCAAACCCATTGATTAGCATGTTCTAAACATTATATATAGCTACACATATAATAGATAGCTATACAATGTCTCAGTCAAAACATGATCTCGAAGCGGCTTTCACGATGGAGCTTTCCACGGCCGCGCGCAAAATGCGTAACCTGTTCGATTCCCGCGTCCGGGAACGCGGGCTGACGCTGGCACGTGCCCGCGTACTCCTGCTTCTCGCCCAGCAGCGCGACTGGAACCAGCGCGAGCTGGCAGATGCTCTGGAAATCGAGCACCCTTCCGTGGTCCGCCTTCTGGATGGCCTTGAAAAGCAGGGGTTGATCTATCGCGCCGCAGTTGAAAGCGATCGCCGCGCGAAACGTATTGAGCTGACGGGTGAGGCGCAGGCGCAGGTGCGCGAGTTACAGGAAATCACCCGCAACATCCGGTCGGAGCTCTTGCAAAAGTTCGATCCGAAGTCACTTGAAACTGCCCTTACTGTTCTTCAGGAAATCAGCCAAACGGTGGAAACGACACTCGCGGGGAAAGACCGCTAGAACCATGTCGGAAGAAGACAACGATCAGCAAGGACAACAGGCTTCCCCGGCAAGCCAACCGGCTGCAACGCCTGCCGTTCCGCATATGCCGGTTTACATGTCCGCTATCTACATCGCCGCGTCTGTCCTCATGTGGTCGACGCGCGGTCTCAGCATGTATTTCATCTCGGCCAACACGCAGCAGATACAGGGATCACTTGGCGCAACGCTGACGGAAACCTCATGGCTGATCGCAGCCTATATGGCTCCCTATGCCAGCCTGACGATCCTTCTCATCAAGATACGCACCCAGTTCGGTCTGCGCCGCTTTGCGGAAATCGCGATTGCCGTTTTCCTGATTTCTTCCCTGCTGCATCTGCTTGTCTATGATATCTGGTCGGCGATCCCGATCCGCTTCATTGCGGGCGCTGCTGCGGCGCCGATCTCGACCATCGGCTTTCTTTACATGCTCGAAGCCTTTCCGCCCGCCAAGAAAATGACTTGGGGCCTCAGCCTTGCGCTCACCTGTTCGGCTGCAGCAGGCCCACTGGCGCGTGTCATCTCACCGCTACTTTTCGATATCGGCCAATGGCAGCAGCTCTATATGGTCGAAATCGGCCTGTCGCTCGCAGCCTTCGCCGTCGTCTATATCCTGCCGATGACACAAGCGCCGCGTGCAAAAGTGTTGCACTGGCTGGATTTCGTCGCTTACGGACTGATTGCCATCGGCTTTGGGCTTCTCGCGGTCGTACTGGTTCAGGGCAAGAACTATTGGTGGTTCGAAGCCCCCTGGATCGGCATATGTCTGGCGATCTCAATCGCTGTTCTTGCCTGCGCTGCCGCAATCGAACTCAACCGCGAGCAGCCGCTGATGAACCTGCATTGGCTGTTCCAACCGGAAATCCTGCGCTTCACGCTGATCCTCTTCATATTCCGCATCGTGCTTGCCGAGCAGACAACCGGTGCGGTCGGCCTCTTTCAGGCATTCGGCCTGCAGGACGGCCAGAGCCGTGGCCTTTATCTCGTCATTCTCGCTGCATCCTTGGCGGGGGGCATTACCTGCGGCATGTGGATGAAGCTTGAACGCGTATCGTTCATCTTCGGGCTGGCGCTGGTCTTCATCGCGGTCGGTGCCTTTCTGGACAGCCATGCCACAAACCTGACCCGCCCGCACAACGCCTATCTCAGTCAGGGCCTGATAGCCTTCGGCGGCGCTCTGTTCCTGCCCCCGGCCATGCTTGCGGGCATCACCAAGGCGCTGAAACAAGGACCGACCTACATGACGAGTTTCATCGTCATCTTCCTGTTCACGCAGAACATCGGCGGTCTTATCGGCTCTGCCGTGTTCAGCACATTCATCGCGATCCGCGAAAAGTATCATTCCGCCTATCTGGTGGAGCAACTGGTCATGTCCAACCCCGTTGTCGCCCAGCGCGTTCAGGCGCTCTCCGGCACCTATGCAAAGGTTCTGGCTGATCAGGGACTGACGAAGGCCGAAGGGCTGGCGCTTCTCGGACAACAGGTCACCAAGGAAGCGACGGTGCTGTCCTATAACGATGCTTTTCTCGCAATCTCCGTCATTGCGGGCCTCTCGCTCGTTTGCCTGATCGCCTATCGCTTCTATGAAAACATGCACACCCACCATAACGCTACTGTGGCTGGTTAAATCGACGAGTATTTGAAAATGTCAGTTGGAAAACAGTATATTCGCGGTGGTCTCGCCCTCATCATCGGCCTTGCAGGCGTTCTGATGGTGCTGTGGGCGTGGCAGTTGCCGCCTTTCAAACACACCGTCGAGACAACCGATAACGCCTATGTCCGTGGACAGGTGACGGTTATCAGTCCGCAGGTCGCCGGTTATGTCACCAAGGTCAATGTCAACGACTATCAAACAGTAAAACAGGGCGACCTACTGTTTGAGATCGACAGCCGCAGCTATCAGCAAAAGCTGGATCAGGCGCTGGCCGCACTCAACAGCAAGAAGGCAGCCCTGGCCAATTCAGAACAGAGCCAGCGTTCGGCTGAAGCGACGATCCAGTCGCGGCAGGCACAGATTTCCGGCGCCAAGGCAGCACTTGAGGTGGCCGAAGCCAATGCAAAGCGCGTCGAGGCTTTGCTGCCGCGCGGTGTGACCACGCAAAGTTCTGCCGATACGGCTCACGGAACCCTGCTTCAGGCGCAGGCCTCCGTCGAGGAAGCTCAGGCAGCGCTGGCCGTCGCACAACAGGACCTGCAGTCCATCATCGTCAATCGCGACAGCCTCAATGCCGATATCGCCAATGCGGAAGCAACCGTTGAACTGGCGCGGATCGATCTGCAGAACACCCATATCATTGCACCACGTGACGGCACGCTCGGCGAAGTGGGCGTGCGCCTCGGTCAATATGTGACAGCGGGAACGCAGCTCGTCTCCGTCGTACCAAAGATCAAATGGGTAATGGCGAATTTCAAGGAAACTCAGCTCTACGGCATGAAGATTGGCCAGCCGGTCACTTTCACCGTCGATGCGCTGCGTCATGCCGAGCTGAAGGGGCACATCGAAGCCTTCGCGCCTGCTGCCGGTTCCGAATTCAGCGTCATCAAATCCGACAATGCGACCGGCAACTTCACCAAGATCACGCAGCGCCTTTCCGTTCGCATCGCCATCAATGAAGATCAACCGGATGCGGCACGTCTAGTGCCCGGCATGTCGGTGGTCGTCCGTGTCGACACAAATGCAGAGCCAGTTGCAAACTAAAACAACCGCAACTTACGGGCATGAAACGCCTCGGCGTAGGTTTCAGGCGCGCGGCATTCCATGCCGCGTAGCCGGGCAAGCCCGCGAAAAGTTTCCGCATCGAACCAGTCCTTCGAGCGCTGCGTGCCGAAGTGTTTCATCAACAGGTCGATCTTGCGATCCATGATCGCAGCCGGTAGCGCCGAATAGGCGTTGGGCTGGCCCAGATCGCCATCCCATTTCGGGATTTCATATTCAAGGATCACCTGATCCCGAAACAGGTTCCATGTCAGCTCGTTGACCGTGCGGTGGTCCTGATGCGCATCGCCATGGCGATGAGTAAAGACCATATCCGGCTGCCCTCGCCCGCGCTGTTCGATCAGCCATTGTTTGATCTCACGGCTTTGCGCCGGGAAATAACTATCCTCGAACGAGGCAAGATGAATGTTGAAACTGTCTATCCCGCGCAGAAAATCGCGCGCGGAAGCCTCTGCCTCCGCGCGCCTTTCTTCATTTCCCGACAAAACACACCATTCCACATGCAATGGCGTGCCGCTCTCGATCAGGCTCAGAAGCGTGCCGCCGCAACCGATTTCGATATCGTCGGAATGCGCGCCCAGACAAAGCAACTGCAGCGGACGGCTCTGATTAGCGAGCGAGCGCAGATCGATCATAGCGCTATCGCGACATTGGTAGCGCGTCGTTCGGCCTCTTCCGCCTTGTGCCTCTTCCAGGGCATGTCGCCCTTTTCGACCATGTCCTCAAGCGTCTGCCAGTCGCGCAGCGTATCCATCGAGCGCCAGAAACCCTCATATTTATAGGCCATCAGCTGGTTTTCGGCGATCAGACGGCCGAATGGTTCAAGCACCAATTCTTCCCCTTCGCGCATATAGTCGAAGATTTCCTTGCGGAAGAGGAAGTAACCGCCATTGATCCAGATATCGGAGGTGTTCGAAGTCCGGAAAGCCCTCACGTCGCCGCCTTCGGCAATATCTGCAAGGTGATAGGTCAGCGGCGGGCGGACGGCGAGGAAACAGGCAATCTTGCCGCTGGCACGGAAACGTTCCGTCATGTCGTCGAGATCGACATCACTGAGCCCGTCACTGTAATTGGCAAGGAACATATCCTCATTCGCCACATGCGACCGCGCACTCCAGAGCCTCTCGCCGATATTGCGCCAGATCCCCGTATCGAGCAGCGTCACGCTCCAGTCACGATCCACTTCCTCAAGCAATTGCACATTGCGCCCGCCATCGGAAACCACACAGTCCGCGAAGGTCTGCGGGCGGATCGTCAGGAAGAAATCCTTCACGACATTGGCCTTGTAGCCCAGGCACAGAACGAACTCGTTGTGCCCGTAGTCGCTGTAATATTCCATAACGTGATGCAGGATCGGCTGATGGCCGAGCGGAATCATCGGCTTCGGGATGTTCTCCGAATATTCGCGGATTCTGGTTCCAAGACCGCCGCAGAACAGAACGACTTTCATGACTTACCGCTCCTCTGTGAGTAGTGCCGGGTCAATCAACGTGACGTGTGGGATCGGAATGATGAACTTTGCACCCCATTCGACCACGTGCTGCATCTGCCGGATGATCTCGTCCTTGAAGTTCCACGGCAGGATGAGGATGTAATCGGGCCGGTATTTGTCGATCGCCGACACATCGTAGATCGGAATGTGCATGCCCGGTGTAAAACGCCCGTGCTTGTAGGGATTGCGATCGACCGTGAAATCCAGGAAATCCGTGCCAATGCCGCAATAGTTCAGAAGCGTATTGCCCTTGCCCGGCGCGCCATAACCGCAGATGCGCTTGCCGGCATTCTTGGCTGCAATCAGGAAGGACAGGAGATCGCGCTTGGTGCGCCGGGTCTTTTCGGCAAACTGCTCATAGGTCGAAATCTCGTTGAGGCCGAAACTCTCTTCGCGCTTCAGAAGGGCGGCCACACGCGGTCCTGCCTTCCGCTTGCTGCTGTTATGCGCAAGATACACCCGGAGCGACCCGCCATGGGTTGACAGTTCCTCCACGTCGATGACCTTCAGGTGATGGCGGTGCGCCATGTACCGGATCGTCAGCAACGAGAAATACGAGAAATGCTCGTGATAGATCGTGTCAAACTGGTTTTGTTCGATAAGATTGGCGAGATGCGGAAACTCCAGCGTAATCACGCCTTCCGGCTTCAGCAACAGCTGCAGACCGCGCACAAAGTCATTGAGATCAGGGACTTGCGCCAGAACGTTGTTACCGATCAGGAGGTCGGCCTTGCGTCCTGTGCCGACCAGTTCGGCAGCGAGCGTCGAACCAAAGAAATCCACGCGCGTCGGCACGCCCTTGGCAATGGCCGTTTCTGCCACATTGCCCGCCGGTTCGATGCCGAGGATCGGGATGCCCTTCGGCAGGAAATGCTGCAGGAGATAACCGTCATTGCTGGCAATCTCGACCACGAAGCTGTTTTCGTTCAGTCCCAACCGCTCGGTTATATCGTCGCAATAGGTCTTCGCATGGCTGACCCAGCTGGTGGCGAAAGACGAGAAATAGGCATATTCAGTGAAAATCTCGGCAGGCGAGAAATACTCCTTCAACTGCACCAGATAACAATGATCGCAGACAAGCGCGTAGAGCGGGTAGTAAGGCTCCATGCGGTCGAGGCGATCCGCCGTAATGAAGCTTTCGCAAGGCGGCGACATCCCAAGATCAACAAAGGTGTGTTTGAGTAGTTTACCGCACAGGCGACAGCCGGTCTGCTCTTGCGCCATGCTCGTGCTCCGCGAAATATCCGGCGTCTGGATGGTCATACGTCGTTCCTCGCCTCAACGAACCTTCGGACTGGTCCGTTACGGGTTGATGGGGTTGAACTCCGATCCACGTCGGATAATCAAAACTACTAAGCGGCCTAAAAATTGCCGAGACTGTCATCAGGGGCGAGCCGTACATACGATCGGGCGCAACATTCACCGGACGGACTACGAGGAGTAGGTACCCGATCTTCACCCTATGGCGACGTGGGCGTAGGCGCCTACCTCATTCGGACAGGTTGGCCTCGCCCGGAAGGCTATTTGGATGCATCGAAGAAACTTCTATCGCCCGATAATCCCGCTGTCAGAATGCGCATGTATGGAAATCGGAGCAAAACATGCGTTTCACTTCGCTCAACATCGATGGCGCCTGGTCTATCGAGCCGGAAAGGCTTGAGGACGAGCGCGGCTGGTTCGCGCGGGTCTATTGCGAAGCCGCCTTCGCGGAGCGACAGATGGAAACACATTTTCCGCAGCACAGCCTGTCTTTCTCACGCGAAGAAGGAACATTGCGCGGCCTTCACTACCAGAACGAGCCACATTCGGAGACCAAACTCGTCACCTGCCTGCAGGGCGTCATCTGGGATGTTCTGGTCGATCTGCGCCCGCATTCGCCGACCTACAGGCGCTGGGCCGGCGTGGAACTATCCGCCGAAAACGGCGTCCAGCTCTACATCCCCGAAGGCTGCGCACACGGCTTCCAGACCCTGACCTCTGACGTCCTCGTGCGCTACATGATCTCGAAGCCCTATGCACCTGATTATGCGACAGGTTTACGCTATGACGACCCGTCGCTCGGCATACCATGGCCGAACAGGCCAAGCGTCATTTCCGATAAGGATCTGGCCTGGCCGCTGCTTTAGCTCTCCACCAACAAGCCTGCATCACGGAGCCGGTCTGCGGCATCGGCAAGGGTTGCGAATGGCAGTTTCGCACGCTCTGCCATATCGAGAATGGAGTGTTCGCCATCCGCCAGATTGAGCACCCACAGCAGCGCCATGGCGTTTTGCGCGGCGCGACTGTCTCCGCCCATGTTTCCATAAAGGCCACGCCGCCCAAGCTGCGGCTCCCCCTTTGGCGACGTGTTCAGCGGAAGCCAGTTTCGCTCAGCAATTTCAACAGCCTGCAAGACCATGTTGAACGATTGCTCAAGATAGTCCGGTTTGATGAAATCGAGATTGTCGGCTGATGTGTGATATTCCGGAAAGGTGCCATAAAGACTGCGCTGGAACATACCGACTGGCAAGTTGAATCCCGGCGAACAGAACTGGCGCTCGTCATAGCCATATGGCCAGAAATCATGAAGCGTCGCATTGGTGCAACCGGCAAGGACATGGCCCATAATGCGATCAATCTCCGCATCACCGCGACGACTGCGCTTGTAATTCGGCCCACCAGCATCGCCGACGCAAGACAGGACCAGCCCGTGCCGGACCAGCCCCAGTTGCTCTTCATTCTGCTTTAGCCATGCAAGAGCGCCGAAAGTCGCCGGGCCGAAAAGCAGCCGGTAGGTCAGGCGCGTGCGCCGTGATTGCAGCACTTCGCCAAGACGCGCCAGCAGCGCCAGCCCAGAGCAATTGTCATTGGCCAGCGACGGGTGGCAAAGATGTGCCGACAGGATGAACGTCTCGTCGGTTTCCGCCCGGTGAATGAACTCGCCGAAGGTCAGAAAACCGTCCCGGCGCTCCGCATCAATCACGACGTCATAGTCGCCGTCCTGCATCGACAGAAACCCGTTATGCGTCATGCAGAAGCCCCAGCCCTCCGCATGGTAACAGGTGCGATAGGGAATGAGGTCCGGCTGGTCGGGCAGTGTATGAATATGCTCCTTCAGCGCGTTGAGCGGCATTCGCACCCGCACAGGCACGCTGAAATTCACCACATGCAGATTATGCCGGGCAAAATCGACGATGCGATTGCCGTTCATGTCCGCGATATAGGCCTCACGGATGATCCATTCCTGCGGGGCCTTCCAATCATAAAGCAGAGTGCCCGTTGGAACCTGATGAACCGTCAGCGGCAAATGTTCCCCGATGATGGCAAGCGTTTCGCGCACGCCATCACCGGCGAGACTGCGGCAGACTGGATAGAGGCGGGCAGCAAGATCGTAGATGGCCATCCCGTTCGACAATGGCGGAATGGCAATTTCAACGCCCTTGTGCCCGGCCCCCGTATCCATCACGCCGTTGCCCGAAGCGGTTGCGGTTCATCGTCAGCGCGCCGCAGATCGGCATCCAAGACCCCTTCCGCAATCAGCTTGCGAATATGCGCGATGCGCTGGAAGCGCGGGCCCTCAAACTCCTCAAGTGTCAGCGTCGAGCGGCTATAGGCGGCAAGCAGTTCGCGCGTGCCAGCAACGGCATCCCATTCCGGTTTTGCCTCTGGCAGCACCCGCGCCAGCTTTTCAAAACTGACGCGATAGGAACGTGTATCCGGTCCGGCATCATCCGCATATTCGATACGGCAATCGGGAACATTCTCGGCGACGATGCCCGCAATGTCGCGGATGCGGTAGTTATGCTCCGTCGAACCGACATTGAAAGCTTCGTTCCAGACTTTTTCGCGCGGTGCTTCCATAGCCGCCATGAAGGCGCGGGAAATATCGCGGATATGCACGATGGGTCGCCATGGCGTGCCATCGGACTTGAGATAGATCAGCCCCTTCGTCACCGCCCATGCCACGAGATTGTTGAGCACGATGTCGAAACGCAGGAAAGGCGAAACACCGTAAGCCGTTGCTGGACGCAGATAGACCGGGCAGAAGCTTGAATCTGCCAGTTCCCGGATCTCCTGTTCCGCCCGCACCTTGGACCGGCCATAGGCCGTTACCGGTTTCAACTCTCCAGTTTCGTCGATCAAATCAGCATCGCTGATGCCGTAATTGCTACAGGATGATGCAAACAGAAAACGCCCGACACCTGCCCGTTTGGCCGCTTTCGCCACGGCGACACTTGCCCGGTGATTGATGTCGTAGGTCAATTCCTCATTGAGATTACCCAGCGGATCATTGGAGAGTGCGGCTAGATGAATGACCGCGTCAAACCCCTCCAGATCGCGCGGCGACACATCGCGCACGTCCTTTCGGATGGTCGGCACGTTCATAACGGCACCGCCTTCTTCAAAGAGGCAATGTTCGTAAAGGCCGATGTCATAGCCGGACACTTCATGCCCCGCATTCATGAGGACCGGTACCATGACCGATCCGATATAGCCCTGATTGCCCGTAACCAGTACTTTCATGTCCGACTCCTCAAGCTTTGATAAATGCATGTTAGCCAGAGAGGACAGGAGCGACGACTTGACCGAAGGCATGCCCGATTAGGACAAGCGTTTATGAAAAGCGTGAAAGGACGTATCGCCTACCTCTTTTGGATGGGTCGCAGACGCTCGTTGCTGCCGATCAGCAGAAGCCAATCGGTTCCGCCGCCGGAATTTTGCACCCGCTTCGGCGTGTAGGTGGCAATCAGCCCCTCCACCGTCGGCTGGCCTGCATCGGCAAACTTGCCGGAAACAGGGTCATACCAGACGGCCTTCCGGCCATCTTTCACGACATTTTTCTGTACCTTGAAATCGTTGGCGTCCCCGTAAACCACCGACAAAGTACCATCAGGCAGCGATACGGCATAGCTTTTCGCACTGACCAGAACAGCTCCTTCGCCATCTGGTTTAAGTTGCGGCCAGGGCAGTTTGTCGAAGAGCCTCTTCAACGCCGTCATCGACTGCGCGCCTGGGCTGTCGAGCGCTTCCTGCCAGCTGCGATCAGCAGTGAAAACACCCGGCCCGGTAAAATGCCAGATGGGATTATTGCCAAAGAACTGTCCGGCAGCACCGGCAAGCAAAGCACCATAGGCGTTGCGCCGGATCATTTGCGCGGTCGTCTCCCGCTCGAACTCATAGCCCCCCTCCAGCAAAATAACGGGCATTTTGTTCGGTTTGCGCCGCTCGGAAACCGTGGCATGCACATCGTCATAGGTATAAACCGTATCGAAACTCAGCCAGGACTGATCGGCCCAGAGTTCCGCCGTATTCGTCTTGCGGCCAGAGTGCACCGTCTGGAGGGCGTCTGGATCAACGCGCGCTATACCCTCAGCCATTTCAGAGACAAGCCGCTGATCCGGCGCATTAAAATCACCGCCCAAGACCCAGACTATATTATGAAATTCCTTAAATCGTTGGGCGATCGTCTCGCCATAGACGCGCATTTTCTGGGGACCGGCAACCTCAGCCTTCGAGAACCAGCCCTGACTGTTACCGTTCACGCCCAGATAGGCGGGAGCCAGAAAAACAACTATCCCCAATTGCTCCGCCCGCCCGATCACCCAAGCGGCGTGGTCAAAATATTTCGGGTTGAGATCGCCAAAGGCATCGCCCTTGAACGGTTTTTCACCATAGGCATTGGCGGGTGGATCACGGGAGAAATAGTGTTCGACAAGATTGACCAGAATGGCGTTGAAGCCGCGCTTCCGGCGATCCTGCAGATAGATCTCGACATCCTCGCGCTTCAGTTCGGCGATCAGCGACCAGGCAGTATCGCCCTGCAGCAAAAAAGGTTTACCCGTCGCATCCTCGAAAATGCGCCGATCCTGGCTGATCTTGATCGGAAACGAAGCAGCCGCCTGAGATGACCCTGCCGCGATAAACAGCAGGATCGCGGCAATCAAAACCGCTGCAAAGTGTTTCATCGCATCGTCGGCGGATAGGTCGGCGTTTCATTGAAGCGGCGATAGACCACCTGTGAAGGACGTCCGGTCAGATAAGAGCTTACACCGTCGTTCAACGCCCGGACGTAAACGTCGAGTGCACCGTCGATGGCATCCACCGTGCGCGCAATGTCGGTGTCACTGTGCGTATAGCTCACCACCAGCGATGGCATCAGAACGCCGCGCCGGATTGTCTCCTGAAGGAACAATGTGCGAAATTCCTGCGACGGCTGCCCTTGCTCGTCGAGCGTTCCATAGGCAAGGCAGCACGGACGCCCGAACAGGCGAACATGATTCTGTAGCCCATGACTGGCAATCGTCGCATTCACGCCCTCTGCCAGTTTGGAACCTTGCTCATAGAGCCTCTCGATCACCGGCTCGTCGCGATAGATCGTCATCGTGGCAATCGCCGCAGCCATGGCATGGGTTTCAGCGCCATGGGTGGTCGAAAGCAGGAACACACGTGGATGGTCGGTCTGGGTCAGACCACCAAGCTGCATATATTCCGCCTTACCTGCCAGCGCCGATATTGCAAAACCGTTGCCCAGCGCCTTGCCGAAACAGGACAGGTCCGGCTCGACATCATAAAGCTTCTGCGCGCCGCGCATATGCCAGCGGAAGCCGGTAATCATCTCGTCCAGAATGAACAAGGCTCCGTTTTCATGGGCGATGCGCTTTGCTTCCTGCAGGAAGTTGTTTTGCGGCTCGTCAGCCTTTGCAGGTTCGAGGATAATGGCCGCGATACGCCCCGGATAATCCTCAAACAGGGCTTCAACGCTTGCAATATCGTTGTAACGGAAAGTTGCCGTCAAAGCCGAAACCGAAGCTGGAATGCCTGCATTCATCTTCGTCGTTCCAATAAACCAGTCATCGGTGGAGAAAAATGGATGATCGGCACAACAGGCAACCATGTCACGTCCGGTATAGGCACGCGCCAATCGCACCGCGCCGGAGGTCGCATCCGAACCGTCCTTGCAGAATTTCACCATCTCGGCGCCGTCGATCAGCTCCAGAAAACTTTCCGCGCATTCGACTTCGATGGCACTTGGGCGCGTAAAATTACATCCGTCCTGCAAGGCGTCGCGCACGGCGCGCACGACGGGCGGGTAGGCATGGCCAAGCCCGACCGCACGATTGCCCATGCCATATTCGATATATTCATGGCCATCGACGTCGAAGACATGCGAACCGGACCCGCGCTGGATGAACCCGGGCGCGAGTACCGGATACTGGTCGTCACCCTTGGCATAGGTGTGACAGCCGCCCGGAATGAGCGCGTGCGCCTTGCTGGCGAGCAACTGAGAATTGCGGAACTGCGATGTGAAAAGGTTCATGCCCCTTCTCCTTTCTTATTCACAGATCATGCTGCCGACCATCTCGTATGCAGGCGCTCGCGCACCTGACGCAGCCAGTTCTTTACCGGTTTTGGCAAGCGACTGCGCAAACTGGAATGAAGTGCGTTCGGCATCGACCATTGCGAAAGCGGCAGTGGCGGCGCAATGGCTGGGCGATCCTCCGCGAGATGTTCGAGAAGACCGGCATAGGCTCGACCAGCAATATCGTTGTCGAAGACCGTTTCCACTTTCTGCTGGGCGGCGGCTGCCATGCCGGCAAGTAGCTCTCGGTCGCGTGCAAGCCGGTTTATATGACGCGCAGCCTGACGGAAATCGCCGACGGGAAACAAGAGCCCGTCCTCGCCATCGGTGACAATCGTATCAGTCACACCAGCGATCTTCGAGACGACCGCCGGGCATCCCTGGCTCATCGCTTCAATGAGCGTCAGGCCGAAACCTTCAAAGCGTGACGGCATGATCATGACGTCATGCTGGTTCACCAGCCAGGGAACATCGGCAGGCGCAACCCAGCCACTAAAACTGACCTTGTCACCGAAAGGCGCAAGACGATGCCGCAACTGTTCCAGATCGGGACCATTACCGGCGACCGTCAGGTGATAGGAGCAATCAAGCTCGCGCAGAATATTCGGCAGCCAGAAAATGCCCTTCGAATTGTCTTCCATCCGCCCCAGATAAAGCAGGCGAAGCGGGCCGGACTCATCCGGCTTTTGAACCTTGCGCGACAAGTGAATGTCCCGGTTCAGTCCATGCGGGATGACAAGCGTGCGCGACGCATCGAAACCATGCTGGCGCACGAGATCGTCACGGCAGCGTTTTGAAACACCGACGGTTGCGTGAACATGATCACGGATTGCCCGCGCCGCCGCGTAGGTGCCGGGTGTGATATTGTGCACGATCATGATGCGCAGAATATCGGCGGGCAGATAGCGCGCCAGATTGGTTTCGAAACGGTTCGCAAGAACATTGACGAAAACGGCGTCGAAATGGTTTTCGCGCAGGAAGCTGATCATATGCCTTGCGCGGGTTTCTTCATCCAGCACACCCATGCGGTCGATGGCATCGCCCTTGCGAAGCGCATCATCAAGCCCCTGCCCTGTCGGCACATTGACCGTATCGCCAGCAGCGCCTGCAGCAAGCCAGCGAAGCTCTATGCCCGACTGGGCAAGCGAGGCGCGCAGACGCGTGAAAACCGAATAGGTCCCGCCTATGTGAGGACGGACAAAGTAAGCACATTTCATGGCCAGAACCTTGTTGCCACAGAAACACCTCAGGGGAGACAAGACTTCGAGGGAACAACTCCCTCGAAGCCTTACTCCGGTATATCGGGGGGCAATGGATATACCGCTGGCCAGTGTATCGAAATTGCTCTGCCACGCATTTCGGCTATGAGGGGTACACCCCATCCTACAATAGAGTATGGTGTTCACCCTTCTGCCAGTTTTCCTGCAGGTCGGTCTGGCCTAAGCTTGTCGGTGCAGCGGGAGACACGCGCATGAGAATAGGACTTTTCGGGCAGTTTGGTTCCGGCAATACCGGCAATGACGGTTCGCTGGAAGCCATGTTGCAACTCTTGAAGCGTAACTGTCCCGACGCACAGCTTGTCTGCATCTGCTCCAAACCCGATATCGTTGCGCAGACATTCGATCTTTCGGCTCATCCGGTCTCCCAGCCCGACCCATCCAACTGGCTGCTCCGGGCAACCAACAAAGCAATGCTGCATTTTCCCCGACGAACAGTCGGTTTCAGTTGCGCGCTTCTGCTTGCTTCTCAGCTCGATCTCATCATTGTACCGGGTACAGGCATACTGGATGACTTCAACGAGAACCCCCTTGGCTGGCCTTTTGCTGTACTGCGTTGGTCGCTGGCGGCCAGACTGACCGGCACGCGCATGATCTTCGTGTCGATCGGTGCCGGACCGGTCGATCATCGATGGAGCAGGTTCTTCATCCGTCAGGCTGCAATGCTGGCGTCTTTTCGTTCCTATAGAGATCAGATCTCTCATGACTTCATGAAACAGCTGGGCGTAAAACCCGCTCAGGATTTCGTCAGTGCTGATATCGCCTTTGCATTGCCAACGGTTCCAGATCAGAACCGGAATAGCCCGGAACAATGTGTGGGCATCGGCGTGATGACTTATCGCGGGTGGAAAAAGATGGAGAAGGATGGCGATGCCATCTACAGGGACTATGTCTCCAAAGTGACGACACTGGTGAACAGGCTTCTGGCCAGCGGGCGTCAGGTGCGTCTGCTGATCGGAGACAAGGGCGACATAGAGGCGGCTCGCGATATACTGGAGCAGCTCGCTCCGGCGGAAGCGAACAAAGTCGCATTTGAACCATCCGCTTCCCTGCACGAACTCATGCAACAGATCGCCAGAACCGACGTCGTTATCGCAAGCCGCTACCATAACATCGTCTGCGCGCTGGCCATGGGACGCCCCACAATCTCCATGGCTTATGCGAGCAAAAACGACGCTTTGTTGCACGATACCGGACTGGCGGCATTCTGCCACCGGATTGACAGTTTTGATCCTGAAACAATCCTCTCCCAGATCGACTTTGCTTTCGAGCATCGAACGATTTTGACCATGCAGGTGAAAGCCGGTGTGGAGCGCTATCGCAGCCGGCTGGCACGACAGGAAGAGCTTCTTCACACCACATTTCTCGACAATGTCAGGAGTACGGCTGATCCAGCCATTCAGTCACTACGACCGAACTAGTACGTGTTTGGAAAAGCCCTATCTTTTTGTTTTTACACACACCTTGATCCGAACATCGTTTCGGATTTCTCGGGATGCGTTCTAGGCGCCGCGTCCGCTTCGCCACGCGGAACGCTTCAACAGATAGTCGAAGGGGGGTATGACAGCGAGCAAGGGCTCCCGCTTCAGCGCGAATGCCATCAGCGAACCCGCCACTTTCGGCCTCCGCGCCAGATTGGAGATCGCTGACCAATAAGCCCGTTTGGTAAGGCAATCCTGAACCATTGCAAACAGACGGTGTTGATGCGGCAAGCTGGCACCTTCATGATCGAAGAAGGACCGGAATCCAGCCTCGAACTCGCGGTTCCAGGACAGAATACCATTCACCGTCGCCGACCGGTTCTGGGGATGCGACCGCGCAAAAGCCTGTATCTGGCCGGTAGAGGCGACGGAACCGCGTGTGGCGATGCGAAGCCACATTTCGAGATCGTCAGTATGGGAAAGCGACGTGCGGTAATATCCCATCTGTTTCTGGATCGCAGTCCTCACAACCGCTGTCGGGCCTGTAACCGGGTTAAACGCATGCCGGCAGGCAAACTCAATGAATTCTTCCCCGGACCATATCCGCCACTCGTCCGAAGCGGGGGACGTGGCACCTGTCACGCGAGCTTCACCATCGTCGGCTTTTATCCGGCCCGTCGCGCCATGCGCGAGATGAACGTCGTCGCGTTGCGACAGCATTCTTGTCGCCCTCTCCAGAGCCCCTCTCGCCAGCAGATCATCCGAACACAGGATCAGGAAATATTCCGATGCGGCCCAGTCTATGCCCTCGTTGAACGAAGCATGCGGCCCCAGATTTTTCTGACGGAGCAGCAGCTGGACGCGGCTGTCGTCGGCCGCAAGGCTCTTTGCAACCTCGACGCTATTATCTGTCGAGGCATTGTCGATGATGAGCAGACGGACATTGACGCCTGATTGCTGCAAGGCGCTGTTGGCGCAGGCGGAAAGATAGCGACCATAGTTGAAGTTGGGAATAACAACGTCGATTGTCGGCTGTTCCAATTTGCATTTGTCCATGACAGGCCGTCCTATTCTGCAGGGGTCGACGCCGATCGGGGCACAAGCCGCGCCCGAAGCTTTCCGAAAAGCCAGCTCAGCGATGGCTCGACCTCGGCAGCGAAGGGATGGCGCACCAGGAATAGCGCGCCCAGCCAACTCACCACCGCGATGAGGCCCATCACGACGCCTCTGGTCCAAGGGATTTCCAGCGAGAAGCCATCAGCGGCAACCATTGCAAGCGGTATGGCCAGCGCAATCAGAGTCACAAGACCGCTTTTCAGCAATTCCCGACCAAGTACGGCATAGGAAAAGGCCACGTGCCTGCGCACGAAAACGATGGCTATGACCATCTGTATGGGCAAGCTGATGAACTGACCCAGCGCGACGGCAAGCAACCCATAAAATGCAGCCGTGCCTATAACGGTGAGTGCGACCAGCCGCGAAATGAGGTTGGACAGGAAAGCTTCGCGGTTTTCACCCAATGCCATCAGCAAGGGATAGGTCAGAATCGCAGGAAACCAGAAAAGGCAGGCAAGGCTGAGGATCGCCACTATGGGCACGCATTCAGTCCAGTCGGGGCCAAGAACGATGTGCACTGCCGGATAGGCGAGCAGCGCCAGCAATGCCTGTGCCGGCCAGTAGGCGACGGTAATATAGGACAAGGCGCGGATGTATGACTGGCTGATATCCGCTCCGGCACGAACTTGCGCCGAAAGCATCGGGAACGCCACGGTGAAGACGGCTGAAAGGATGATGCGATCCGGCAGACCGCTCAAAGTGTCGGCACGGTTGTAAATGCCAACTGCCGATATGGGCATGAAACGCCCGAGCAGAAGCTGCGGAAGCGTCATGCAAATCTTGTTCAGACCAGCATTGCCTCCAAGATAAATCCCGAACCGCCAGGCCGTGTCGAAACTGGCCAATGACGGGCGGAACAGATTTTTCAAAGGGTGGATCGAGACAGCCAGCCCCGTTGTTATCAACGCGCTTGCCAGCAGTCCGAAGGCAAAACACATATGCCCGAAACCGCTGAAGGCCATGGCAATGGTTACCAATGCACCCAGACCGGCCCCGGCGGTGCGGATGCGCGCTAATGTTCCGAAGGCCATGTCGCGCTTCAGCAATGCGACAATCGGTAAGGACAGGCTTTCGACCAGCGCGGCCACAATCGTGATGCTGAGAAAAAGCTTCAACTTCGGATCGTTATAGGATTCGGCGAAGTATCCGAGTGCAAAATACAGGATCAGCGACAGCAGAACCGTTACACCCATCAGAAAAGTAAGCGAAGTCCGGATGTCCTGATCGCGTACCTTATCGATCTTTATCAAAAATTCGGGACTGGCGAATTCACGCAGCGAAAACACGACTGCCGTAAGGCTCAAGCCTATCACACCCATTCCGGTTTCGGCTGGCCCCAGAACACGTGACACCGCAGCCACCGTCACAAAGTTGAAGAGCAGCCCTGCATATTGTTCGAGCGCCGCCATGAGGAAACCCCTGCGACTGCCATTCATGATCCGCTCCAACAGGTATTCTCTGGCACCGCCAGCGTTTTCTGCATCATCGTTTCATCCCCCATTCATGACAGCGCGGGCAAAAGCGTCCGCAGGCGCAATTTTCCAATCCTCGCTCAGAATAATCCTTTGCCACAGGCACGAAATGTCGCCCTTGGTGTTAGCACCTGACCTGAAAGGAGTATGCGGCACGCTCTAAAGCCAAGTCGTGGATAGCAGTGTCAGTGCGTAAAAATTTCCGGAGTTTGATCTTTTGCACGCGCCTCGGAGGAGACATGACGAGTCTTTCCTGGATCACGCTTCTGGCCTTCGCTCTTTCCGTCGCTTTCTGCCTCGGCTTTCGGGGGCTGGCACGCGAATGGCATCTCATCGACATTCCTGATGCCCGCAAGAGGCATGACGGGAATGTCCCGCTTTGCGGGGGCATTGCCATTTTCCTCTCGTTTTCCGCAGCCACGTTTCTGGCGTTTGGCGTTTCAGGACATGCCAATGCCATGGCCTTGCTGCCAGGGCTTGTGCTCATCCTCGTCGCCGGTGTTCTCGATGACCGTTTCAACCTGCCTGTCGCGCCGCGCCTTGCAATCCAGTTGCTCGCAGCCTTCCTGATAATTGCTATCACCGGGGTGACGCAGACCTATCTCGGGCTTGCTTCCGACGGCATCGAAACTGCCGCCACGTCCACTCCGGAAATGCTTATACAGGTCCTGACCGGACCGCTTTTCCTGATTATCGCGCTTGCTTTCATTGTCGGCCTCGTCAATGCGGTCAATATGAGTGACGGCGTGGACGGACTGGCAGGGTCGGCGAGTGCTGCCGCATTCTTCTGGCTGGCCGTCATCGGCTTCGGGATCGGCGAACATCGCCTCGGGCTCCAGGCGCTCGCCCTTGCTGCTGCCTGCCTCGGCTTTCTGGTCTTCAACATGCGGCATCGCTGGCGCGCACGAGCAAGCCTTTTCCTTGGCGATGGCGGCAGCACATTTCTCGGTGCAGCCCTTGCCGGATTTATCCTCATCCTTGCAAGCGGAACCGCCGCCGTCGCCTTTCCCGTCCTGATCTGGATCGTGATCGTGCCAGTCATTGATACGCTGAGCCTGATCGTGCGCCGCATGTCTGTACGCAGAAGCCCGTTCTCGCCGGACCGGCAGCATCTGCATCATCTGCTGATGGATGCGGGGCTTTCCTGCGGGCAAACAGCCGTAGCGGTCATGGCGCTCAATCTTCTGGCGGGAGCCATCGCCTACATCGCCATCCGGTTCGACATACCCGTCTGGCCGATGCTTCTGGCGCTGGCGATCCCTGCCGCAGCGCACACGCTCTTCGTGCTGCGCATGACCAGAGGCGCACGTCCGATCGTTACCGCTTCGATGGCCGAGGCCAACCCGACCACCAAACCGAACATCACTTATCCAGGGGCAACTTCATGACTGTGTCCGTCCTCATCAGAACGCTTAACGAGGAAGTCAATCTACCTGCATGCCTCGCCTCACTCGACTGGTGCGACGATATCGTAGTGCTCGATTCATTCAGCACTGATCGTACCGTGGAAATCGCCAAAGCAGCGGGCGCGCGCGTCTATCAGCGCGTCTATGACACCGAGGACCGCCAGCGCATGTACGGGCTGACGGAAATCGAGTTCAAACATCTTTGGGTCTATACACCCGATGCGGACGAAATCACACCGCCGGACCTGCGAGATGAAATACTGTCGGTCACCGCTGATCCCGACCGACCGGAAGTGTTTTTCCGGCTTCGCTACAAGAACATGTTCATGGGGCGCTGGATACGCCATGCAAGCCTCTATCCGACATGGATCACCCGGCTGGTCAGGCCGGATCGCGTACGCTTCGAGCGTTCAATCCATGCACGCGCAACCGGAGGTCCGAGCGGCCAGTTACAGGCGCATTTCATCCATTACAGCTTCAACAAGGGGCTCGCCGCCTGGTACGACAAACACAATCTCTATTCCACCGTTGAAGCGGATTTGTCGGCAGCGCGGCTTCTTGAGCGGCGCGTCGATTGGGGTGGCCTCCTGTCGGGCAATCCGGAACGGCGTCGGCGCGCCATGAAATCCCTGTCCTACAATTTGCCGTGTCGGCCGACCTTGCGCTTCTTCTACATGTATGTGCTGCGCGGTGGCTTCCTCGACGGCAAGCCCGGCTATCTCTATTGCCGCCTGCTTTCGGCTTACGAGTTCATGATCGTGATCAAGATGGAAGAGCAACGCCAGCGCCAATCGGCGCTTCTGGCTGAATCATCATCAGTCAGACGCCCTTTGGAAACCGAAGCACCAGAACGGCGTATGGTATGATGCTGCCCATTATTCTGCCCTGTGCCGTTTTGTTCGGACTGGTCGCCATGTTCTTCTCGGAACCTGTTCTGACCTTGCAGGATGACGGCGGCAGAGCTGACGTGATCGTCGTACCCGGTGGAGACGGACCGCCCCGCGCGGCGGAGGCCGCACGTCTCTGGAAGGAAGGCCGCTCACCGGTGATCCTTGTTACCGGCGACGGGGATTGCCTCTCCAACAAACGGATCATGGTGCGCAAAGGCGTGACACCATCGGCGATTTTTGTGGAATGCCAATCGGGCAGCACCTGGCAGAATGCCCGATTTTCCGCGCCCCTCATGCGCGAAATACAGGCCAGAAGTGCGCTGATCGTGACCAACTGGTATCACTCGCGCCGCGCCATAGCGAGCTTTCGCGCCGCCTGCCCCCAGATGCGTTTCATCTCGTCTCCCATCGGCGGCGATGACGGTCGGCCCGGTTTTCCGACAACACCCACGGACATGGAACTCGTCGTCAAGGAATATGTGAAACTTGGCTGGTATCTGATTTCAGGCCGCATCTTCCCACACGACCTTTCCACGGATGAACCGGCACCCGATCTTTCGGATGTATGCGCTGATGCGGGGGTTACACAATGAACCTCTCACTCACCTGGATTTTCGTCGGTTGCGTCCTCTGCCTTCTGGCTGGCGGTCTCTTCTCCAGACCGGAACGCATGTATCAGTTTCCGTTTCTTGCAGGGGTGATGACCTTCGGCTTCCTGCTGCCGCAGCTTCCCGCCCTCGTATATGATCAGTTTCTGCCTTCCGGCGCTTACGCCAAGACGATGATCATGGGCATTCTGTCGTTCGCAATGCTGATGCTTGGATGGCGTCTGACGAGAAAGCCGATTCAGTTTCTCAGCATGAGTTTCAGCGAACGCAGACTGCTCTGGGCTGCAGCCGGATTGTCGGCTTTCGGCGCTGTCTTCTATTTCCTCCTTAGCCGCCTTCCAGGAGACGTCTCCATCGGCGTACAAATGACTGGTATGCCGGTGGTGTACCTCTTCTTTGCACAGCTCATGCCCTATGGCCTGGCCATCGCCGTCCTGTGTTTCGCACGGCGGCCGTCATGGTTTGCCATCGCGATCATCCTGTTCGATCTGGTTTTCTATCTGGACCGTATTCTGGTCACAGGAAAACGCGCAGAGACCATCCAGCTGGTCCTCATGTTCCTTCTCGCCTTCTGGTTCTACCGACGGATTGTCGTACCTCGAACAATCATGGCAATCAGCATTCTGGCTGGCACATTTCTGATGACCAGTATGGGCGATTATCGACAGGTAACCCGTGCGGATGCGAGCTTTGTTCTCGATGAGATTCTGGAGATCGACTATGCCGCCAATTTTCGCGCTACCCTTGACCGTGGTGGTCCGGAAATGCGCAATGCCGTGCAACGTATTGATGAAATTGATCGGCGGCTCGAGTTTGATTACGGCAAATATCACTGGAACCGTATCATCTTTACATTCGTTCCGGCGCAACTTGTGGGTAGTCGCATCAAGGAAGCGCTCTATCTCGATGTCCCGGAACCCAGCCGGGATTACAACCCTTTGACAGGCTCGACCGAAACGGGATTGGTCGATGCGTTCTTGTCATTCTGGTATTTCGGAGCCCTGAAATTCCTGCTGCTTGCCTGGGCCATGCGCAGACTTTGGGAAACCGCAATGGCAGGCGAGATGCTCGGACAATTGGTGTATATGCTTTCCATTGTTCCGGCCATGCACTCAATTTCTCATCACACGGATTGGGTCGTGCCTGTCTGGATTCACATGGCATTGTTCCTCATTCCCGTTCTGTCGTTCTGCGTAATCCGCAATCGATCAATCCAGCTCCCGCTTCCGCCATCACAAAGTGGCGCGATCAGCATTGCGGGGGCCAGGTTTCAGGAAGGATGGTCATCATGACCGTGACGTCAGACCACAAAGGGACGTTCGCCGGAGAAACCGGTAAATCGCGCCAACTGGATGGCATTTCAGGCAGAATGAACGCGTCGCGCCCCATGGAAGGCGGCGCGACCTTCACACTCGGACACCGTGTTCAGCGTCTGTGCTGGCAGGCAAGCTGGCTGTTACTGGCGGCATGGACGCCATCTTTCCTGTGGCGCTGGCGTGGCGCGGTGTTGCGTGCCTTCGGCGCGAAGATTCACAAGACCGCCATCGTGCGCGGCAGTGCGCGTATCTGGTGGCCGGGCAATCTGACCATGGGTGCTCATTCATCGCTGGGACCAGGTGCGCTCTGCTATAACGTAGCGCACGTAACGCTTGCCCCATTCGCCATCGTTTCACAACGCGCGCATCTGTGCACGGCGGGGCACAATATCGATCAGGCGGATTTTCCCCTCACGGCAGCACCCATTCACATCGGGCCTTATGGCTGGGTTGCAGCTGAAGCCTTTGTCGGGCCGGGCGTGACCATCAGTGAAGGCGCAGTTCTTGGCGCACGCGGGGTCGGCTTCCGTGATATGGAACCATGGATGGTCTATGTCGGCAATCCGGCCAAGCCCGTGAGACCTCGACGGAAGCCCTGACAATCAGGAAGCAGGAACGGACCGGAGCGCCTTGCGGCCTGCAACGGCGCCGCTTTTTTGCGGTTGAAAGCTCTGATAGGCCGCAATTGTCTGGAGAGCGATGCGTGGCCAGGTGTAGTTGGCCCGCACAAGTCTGGCACCAGCCGCAGCCATGCGTTTCGCGCGATCCGGGTCTTCCAGAATTTGCTCAAGCGCTGAAGCCACAGCCATCGGATCGAGTGAACAGACCACACCGGCACCGGCTTCAGCGACTTCCGGAAAATGGCACGCATCGGTAATCGCAACCGGTACGCCGCAGGCCAGCGCCTCGGTTATAGCGACGCTGAATCCTTCCTGACGGCTTGGCAGGCAAAAACAGGCCGATTGTTTCAGGGCAGCGATCTTCGCCGGACCATAGAGCCCGCCTGTCATGTGTACCCGCGTCTCAAGCCCGTATTGACGAATACGCTGCCGAAAATCTTCTTCCGCACCACCATCGGGACCCGCGACAACCAGATCCACATCAGGAAACAAGGGGGCGACACGACGAAAGGCATCGGCAAGTATATCAAGACCTTTCTTGTAGTGCAGCCGCGACAGAAAAAGTATGTAGGGCCGTTCCGGCAATCCGCGCACGGCAATGTCCTTGTCGCCCTCGACTTCATTGAGGAAAATTCCGTTCGGGATAATCATCGAGGGTGATTTCAGGCCAAGCGGCCGCATCAGCTCGATTTCATCCGCATTCAGTGCGTGGATGAAGGCCGCACCGTCGAGCATACGACGAAAGCCGAGCATCATCGCGATCTTCTTCTTCCATGCGCTCTGTTGCATGCTCCACACGTCGAGCATACCGCAACAACATACGCAATATGGCACACGATAGCGGCGGCAAAGCATTGATGCCCGCAACAGATTGGTTTCCCATATGCCATGAAGATGCACAAAATCTGCCGAGCGCAGCAGCATCTCCATTGCTTTTGCTGCAGCCCCGCCGAACAAGGTTTCACGCAGGTCAGGCATTGGCAGAAGCAGGGTGCGCACCTTGTCGAAACCAGGGATTGTGGCCGTGGCGCTGACGGCGCGACCGCTCACTTCATCATCGCTATAGCTTACGATTGTCACTTCATGACCGAGCGTTGCCTGCGCTGCTGCAAGCCGCACCACGACGGCTTGCGGGCCGCCCTTGGCAGGGTCGTAGGAACCGATGACGTGGACAATGTTCATGCCGCCTTCTCCCGAAAGATTGCTGAGGTCAACCGTTCGCCATAACGCGATAAAGTAAAATCAGCCGCGCGTTCGCGGGCGCTTTCGCCCATCCGTTCCAGCGCTGCCGGATTGCCTGCAAGTTCCCGCAGGATTTCCGTTGTCTCCATGACATCCCGGATAGGCACGATATAGCCGTCGATACCGTTGCGAACGACACTGCCCGTATTCTCCGTACAAATTACAGGCAGCCCAGCGGCCAGCGCTTCATAAACGGAAATCGCCGACCCTTCGCATAACGAAGGCAACAGAAAAACATCGGCCCACTCAAATTGCTTGCGCATCTCGCTGCGCGGAATGGGGCCTGTCAATTCGACCGAGGCGGCGAGCTTCTTCTGTGCTTCCGGCAACAGTTCCAGCGGGCCGACCATCCGGAATTCCACCTCTCCCGCCAGTAATCGGGAAACCCCGCCGACATAAGACGAACCTTTGCGCAAGCCAACCGCGCCCACTGTCAGCACGCGCAATTTGCCTGGTGCCCGTGGTTTCCGTTCAACCTGGAAACGCGTATCAACACCTGTCGGAACCACCACGATTTTTTCGGGAGCACAACCTTCTTCAACCACATGACGGGCAACAAAAGGTGATGGACACACAACCACATCGGCCAGCTGCCATTCAGCTCGTTCACGCTCCGCGAAAGCCTCGGAATATCCATCGCTTTCGAGCGGCAATTGCCAACCCGGGTTCAACAATTCCTCTTCATAACCAAGCTGGTCGACGATGGCGCGCGGCGCGATTACCTGATCGACCGCTGTCCAAAGACCCATTTTTCGCGCAGCCGACAACAGTTCAACAGCTTCACCGCTGAAGGCATAGACACCACTTGCGCCGTGAAATCCGCTTTCGGCGACCAGCCTTCCGAATGTTTCACCAGCCCATATTGCATTGGCCGTGGATTTCGGCCCGGTCTGGTTCGCCAGTCTGCGTACGGCGGAATGCAGTCCGAAGCCCGGAAAGGTTGTCATCTGTTGTTGGGGAATTCCCTGGGGCTTGCGTCCAATCAATCTCCGAACAGAGGATGGGAGTGCATTGGAGGGCAAGCTGTTGAGGAAACGTGGCCATCCCTGAAAAGCGCATATGTCCGTATAAAAATGTGCCAGCTTCTGATTATTCGCAAAAATCCGCGGGACTGCATAGTGCCGGCGGGCGCCCAACTGGCTGACAACGACCGACCCATCCATCATAATTCCCTCGGCTGGAACTGCCGGTCGAGAACCGGCATGGCCTGTGGCACCACCTTTTCCTCAAGCCGCGAAATGGCCGATTGCCAGACGGCTGCGCCATATTCACGCGAATAGGCTGTTTCCATCAGATAGCGGGCATTGTTGCCCATCGACATGCGTCCCACAGGCGAATGCCGCAAATGAAGGATCGCGTTGATCAACGCATCGACATCGCCCGGTCTCAGCGCCATACCGCACTGAAAATCGCGGACAATCGTGCCGATCTCGCCTTCCGTATCACCGATGAAGATTGTCGGACGGGCCGCCGCAAGGACGCCATAGAACTTGCTGGGCACGATACAATGTTCCAGCTCCGGCTTCAGCGAAACCAGATGCACATTGGCCGCGCCAAGGCTCTCGGAGAGCTTTTCCACGGGCTGGAATGGTTTCATCATCACATTGGTCAAGCCGCGTCGCTTGACTTCACTTTCGACGAAACCACGCTGCTGCCCCTCGCCGATCATCAAAAAGACGATGCTTTTCATATGCCGGAGCCGCTCCGCAGCATCGAGCACCGTCTTGAACTCGTGCGCGCGCCCGAAGTTGCCCGAGTAACCGATGACGAATTTTCGACCGAGCCCCCAGCCACGGCGCAAGGGGTTCTGCGACGGTTCCACCGGAACGATTTCATTGCGGTCGGCCCAGTGGTGAACCACGCTCAGGCTTTCCGCCGGAATATCCCGTGTCGAAAGATAATGCGCCATGCGCTCTATCGGACAGATTGTCAGTGCAGACTGGCGCATCGACCAGTTGCGCAGGATCAGGGCGAGCTTACCGGAAACGGTATCGGATTTGATGAGGCCGAGTTCCATTGCCGTTTCGGGAAAAAGATCCATCACCCAGTTGACCAGCTTTGCCCGTCGCAGGCGAACAGGCAGCGCTGCCGAAACGGAAAGAAGCGGCGGATCGGTACAGACGACGCAAACATCGTCCTTGCGGGCATTGGATGCAAACCAGGCGGCCGCGGACAGATGAAAGGTTGCATAATCGACCGCGCGCCCGACAAGCTTGCCCCGACCAAAGCCCGAGGTCCATATGCGATGCACATCTATGCCGTCGATCGTTTCACGCGCGGGCAACACGTCCTTCCGCTTGTCGTGATAGCTGCGGCTTGCCAGCACTGTCGTCTCGATGCCTTCACGCACAAGCGTATGGGCAAGGCTCGTCACCATCCGGCTCGTCGCCGACTGGTCCGGGTAGAAGTAACGATTGGCAAGCACCACACGCATGATTTCACGTCCTGTTGTTCGATCCCGTTGAAACGAGCATCGCAACTGCGCAGCAGATACCGCAAGAAACACAAAGGCATGGCATGCACCGACACCGGGCGAACTGCCTACCTCTTTGGGTGAAACCGGACATACCGGGCGCGCCTCAAGCCTCATCCGAAGAGGGATGTTCCGGCCCGCAATTGCCGTTTTGGAGCCGTTCTGCCCACGCAGGAAATCGCTAACATGGTTTCATTGCAGCTTTGGAAAGCTTTGGTCGGAGGGAAGCCCTTGCAAGAGAAAACAGCTCTCATCGTCGGTGTGACCGGACAGGACGGCGCTTATCTAAGCGAGCTTCTGCTCAAAAAAGGCTATCGCGTACATGGTCTGAAACGGCGGTCTTCCTCGTTCAACACTGCGCGTATCGATCATCTCTATCAGGACCCGCATGAGGAGGACATTCACTTCCGCCTGCATTTCGGTGACCTGACCGATGCAACCAATCTGTGCCGTGTCATTCAGGAAGTGCGACCCGACGAGATTTATAATCTCGGCGCGCAAAGCCATGTTCAGGTAAGCTTTGAAACGCCTGAATATACGGCCAATGCCGATGCGCTCGGCACGCTGCGTCTGCTCGAATCCATGCGTATTCTGGGTCTCGGCAAGACATGCCGTTTCTATCAGGCTTCCACGTCGGAACTTTTCGGTAACAGCTCGCCCCAGGCACAGAACGAACAGACGCCTTTTGCCCCGCGCAGTCCTTATGCGACAGCAAAGCTCTATGCCTACTGGACGACGGTAAACTACCGCGACGCCTATGGCTTCCATGCCTCCAACGGCATTTTGTTCAATCACGAAAGCCCGCTTCGTGGCGAAACCTTCGTTACCCGCAAGATCACCCGTGCTGTCGCGGCCATTGAACGCGGCCTGCAAGACAGGCTTCGGCTCGGCAATCTCGATGCCCGTCGCGACTGGGGGCATGCGCGTGATTATGTCGAGGGCATGTGGCGTATCCTGCAGGAAGACACCGCCGACGACTACGTGCTGGCGACCGGCGAAACGCACACGGTGCGCGAGTTTGTCGAACACGCCTTCAAGGCCGTCGACAAGGAGATCGAGTGGCACGGTAACGGCGTGGAAGAAATCGGCCGCGACCGAAAATCCGGCAATTGCCTGATAGAGATTGATCCCCGCTATTTCCGTCCGAACGAGGTCGACTTCCTGCTCGGCGATGCATCCAAGGCGAAAAATCGCCTCGGCTGGCAGCATACAACGGGCTTCGACCATCTTGTCACCGAAATGGTCGACTGGGATTTGCGCAACATCATGCGGGAGGTTGGACGCAATGACTTCTACGGCTGACATCACCCCCGCTCCGTTTTATTCACTCGAAGGCAAGAAGGTGTTCGTTGCCGGGCATACAGGCATGGTCGGTTCGGCCATTCTGCGCCGCCTGCAAGGCACGGATTGCGACATCATCACTGCAGCGCACAGCGCACTCGATCTGACCCGGCAGGGACCGACGGAGAATTTCATCAGCGGTCGCAAGCCGGATGTCATCATCATCGCTGCCGCCCGCGTTGGGGGCATCCTTGCCAATTCGCAATATCCGGCAGATTTTCTCTATGACAATCTCGCCATCGGCATGAACCTCATCCGCGCCGCCCATCAGAACGGTGTCGAACGCCTGTTGTGGCTCGGATCAAGCTGCATCTATCCCCGCGACGCAGCGCAGCCTCTCACCGAGGATGCCCTGATGACAGGCCCGCTGGAAGCGACCAACGAAGCTTATGCCGTCGCCAAGATCGCAGGGCTTGAATATGCTCGGGCTTGCGCACGGCAATATGGCAATCACTTCATGACGGCGATGCCGACCAATCTTTACGGTCCAAACGACAATTTTGATCCCAACACCTCGCATGTCCTGCCGGCATTGATCCGCCGGATTCACGAGGCCAAGGTGCGAGGGACCGACCATGTGACGCTCTGGGGCACCGGCAAGCCCTTGCGGGAGTTCCTGCATGTGGATGATCTTGCCGATGCCTGCCTGCACATGCTGCGTTTCTATGAAGGCGTCGAGCCGATGAACATCGGGACGGGTGAAGAGATTTCGATCAAGGATCTGGCACTGACCGTTGCCCGCGTCGTCGGTTACGAAGGTCGCTTTGAACACGACCTCAGCAAACCGGACGGTACACCGCGCAAACTCCTCGACACGTCGCGGATGCGGGCGCTGGGCTGGAAGCCGCAAATTCGTCTGGAGGACGGCCTGCGTGAAGTCTATCGCGATTGGTTGGAGGAAGCCGCCGATCCTGTCGCCGCTTGAAGCCCCCGGAAAAGCGGGACCCGCTTTTCCGATCAAGCGCGACGTTTTCTTCGATATTGTCGATCCTGGACAAGTCTCCTCGGCATCCCTCATGCCGGGGAGACGCGCAGCGTCGTCCCGAAGCACGAAGAGACGCCGCGCCTTCCTAAACTTCCATTGAAGTGGAACTCTCAACCTATGACGGCGAGCCGCCAACCCTGCTCATATCCAGCTCGACGCGCAGGATGTCACCCGGTTTGATTTCCGTACTTTCGTTGGCGACGATATCTTGAAAGCTGCCATTCACGATACGACTGATCGAGAACACCAGTTTCTGGCGCAGCGTGGCCGCGGAAATATTACCGGAAGACTTGGCGATCTCGGCCATAGCCTGGAGTTGTGTATTGCTGCGGCGCTCCATGCGGGCAATGTTGAGGTCAATATCCTGCAAATTGGTAGCTGCTTCGCTTTTGCGAATTTCTTCCAGATTGGCGATGCGCTGCTCCATGGCAAGCTGGTTCTGTCTTGCCCGTGCAAGAAACGAAGCAAGCTCCAGCGCAGCGCGCCGTGTGGCCGACAGATCACGCTCCATATCGCGCAGGTTGGATTTTGCAGCCAGGCCGCGATCCACCAGCGACTTGCTGGAATCCACATTCTCCTGCAACAGCCCGATTTCGGTGTCGTGCAGCTTGATACTCTGCTGCAGGGTCTGGATTTCATCGCCATAGCTCGCTGCTTGCGCTTCAAGCGCCCGACGCTCGGCTGCAAGATTGTTGCGGCGGACGTTGAACACTGTCTTTTCACCGTCCAGCATCTTCTGCGTCAGGGCCACGGTTTCCTTGTTCGCAGCCGCCTGATCCGGCAGAGTATAAGTAAAATCCGTGCCGTTCAGTTCTGCCTCGAAACGGGCCCGCCGGATTGCCATGGCAGTGATCTGCATCTGCAGGTCGACATATTCCTGCTGCGCGGAAATAAGCTGCATCCCGGCAGTCAGGGCTGGAGACTCCGCTTTTCCGGCTCCGCCACCCAGCGCCATGAGTTCAAGCACCACCATTCCGGGCCGGAACTGATATTTTCCCGGCGCCTTCACATCGCCAACGACAAATACCGGCGCATATTGATTGATCGTTGCTGTGACCGTCAGTCCCGGAATATGCTGGGATAGCGATCCCGCGATCTTCTCGCTGATTTCGTTGGTGGTCAGCCCGGTGACGGAAATATTGCCCACGACCGGATAACCGATATTGCCGTCCACATCGACCGGGTAAAGCCCGGTGAGTGACGGTTGCCCATAAACGGTTACCTGCAGCACGTCATTTGCGCCAACCCGATAGGCTTGTCCGTCCGCAAGCGCTCCAAAAGTCCCGCCGACCAGAATGAGGCCCGAAAGCATAGTGGCCCGAAGATGGGTACCAATGCGATTCTTGATGATCCTGTATGACATGGTTTGCCCTCACGCCTGTTCCTGTGCGCCATCCGCATCTGGTTTCCGGCGCCGCGCGAATATCGCGCTTATGCTCCGCCGTGCTTTCTGCAAGCCCAGTCCGCAAAGCACCACGGGGAGCACTATCCAGCTGCGATAAGACGAAGAATTATGGTTCACGACCGCCAGCGCGGGCTTGCGCCCGAACGACGCCATCGTCTGTATCAGTGCATTGGTCGCAAGCTGGTCCTGTCGGTCGGACGGAACCACAAGAAGCGCCGTATCCGTCGCCCGCGACAGGAGAACCGAGCGCTTGTCTTCCATGACCGCCGGCAGATCGACAAGGATGATCTTGTGATCCGCGCGCAATTGGGCAATCAGCTCGGCCAGCCAGTCTCCGTCACGCATCTGCCTGTTCGGCTTGATGATATCGATCCCCGAACCGTGATCATGCACGAGCGTTGCGCCGGAAAGCGGACGCCCTGTAGAAACAGCACCGTAATCACCATGCGGAAGCCCGAAGGCCTCCGACAGGCCCGACCGCTTGTTTGTCGCATCGATGACTGCAACCGTTAAGCCGGTCGCGGCGATCTGTTGCGCGAGCGCGGTGATCAACAGGGTCTTTCCCTCGCCATCGGACAGGGAGACGACGGACAGCGCCAAGGAATCCCGGCCGCGTGTCAGTGTCCGCAGACGATCGTGCACGGATTTGATTGCACGACCGAACGGGCTTGCCGGATCGAGACCGCGATTGACGAGAAGCGGCACAGTCAGCTGCGGCGAAACCGGCAGCAACGTCGCAGCCGGAATGCCGGGCAGCATCAGAGATGCCGTCTGTGCGGGCCTGATCTTGTCGAATGTTTCCTTCAGCATGGTGCCTGCAAGTGAAACCAGTCCGCCCAACCCCAGCCCCAGCAGCAGCCAGTTGGCGAGGTTCGGGCTGGCCTTGGCCATCGCCGGCTCCGCAGGCGAGATCATCTGTGCTTCGGGCGCGGCAATGCCGTCCTGTTCGATCAGCTGCTTGTAACGCGTGAGATAGCTTTCATAGACCGTGCGGCTGGCATTGGCCTCGCGGTCCAGCTGCCCGGCCCTGACTTGCGCCTGATTGGCTTCGGCAAGATCGGCTTCCGCATCTTTCAATGCGCCTTCCAGTCCGCTGCGCCGCTGACGCGCAATCTGGATTTCATTGCCAAGGCTCTTGATGATTTCGCCGACCTGGCTCGAAATCTGCTGCTTCAACGCTTCCTGTTCCGCCTTCAGCACAGGAATTTCAGCGCTCTTCAACGCGCCATTCGACTGCAATTCGCCAAGCTGGCGTTCGACGCGTGCTGCCTCATTGCGCAAGGTCTGGATCGCAGGCGAAGCCAGCACCTCGGCCAGTGCAGGCGCTTCATTGTTGTTCTTCAGCTCTGATGCCGTGCGCAATCGTGCTTCGGCGAGCGAGACTGCTCCCGTTGCGGCGACAATTTCATTGTTCAGAGCCGCGACGCGCTGGGCCTGAAAGCTGATCTGTCCCTGATCGCCCGCAAGCCGTGACTTCTGGCGGAACTCCTCCGCAGCACTTTCGGCACTTTCAAGATCGCTGCGCAAGGTACCAAGCTTTTCGCCCAGCCATTCGCTGATACGCCGCGTGGCCGATTGTTGCACGTCGATCTGATGATTGAGATAGGCCGTGGCAAAGGCATTGGCGACCTGGGCCGCATAAACCCGATCGGAAGCGCGGTACGAAATGAAGATCGTATAGGAACGGCCATCATTTGTGACCCGCAACCGCGAAAGAAGAAGGTCGATCTGCTGGCGTTCCCGCATGGCCGGATCGACATCGCGTGCGCTCTTCGCCTGCGATCCTGTATTCGAAGCAGACGACAACACCGTGCGCGAACGGAATTCCGTCGGCACGACAATGTTCTCCGCTTGCAGAATGTCGATGACCTTGCGCGCCATCATACGCGAATTGATGATATCGAGTTCGGAACGCAGAACCGGACTGTCCTGCGGCAATGGGGTGATCGCGCTTTCATTGGGAAGCGCCTGCAATCGCCGCATATCCAGCACCAGCACAGACTCCGACACATAACTGACTGGTGCTGTAAGATATCCTGCGAAGCCGACACCGATGCCTGCAAGCACCGGTACAATCAGCATCATCCTTCTACGTTTTATAGTGTCGAGCAGGTCAGCCACCGGCTGCCGCCCGTTTCCTGCTGAAACGTCGGAGATAATCACCAAAAGTCTCCTTCACGGAACAATTCTATCCGTCGGCCGGGCGGCTTCGCTGCCGCCAGTTGCGCCCTACTGCAAGTCGGAGAACGATGTTTCCGACGGGAACAGCTCGTTGATGATGCAAGCCACTTCGGTACGGTTGGACGCCTTCAGCTTCTTCATGATGTTGCGGATATGAACCTTGACCGTGCTTTCCCGCAGCTTCAGCTCATAGGCGATGATCTTGTTCGCCTTGCCGCGGCGCAGCGCATTGACCACTTCGGCCTGACGCTGGGTAAACATTCCGCCGAGAGGTTGCAGCCGCTGTGAGTTCGGATCGGTGGCGTGACGCAGAGCGAGCACACTGCTGGCTGGAACAAAGGTTCCGCCCGCCATGGCAAGCCGCAATGCTTCAACGCAGACATTCACATTCACCGATGTTGGAATATACCCCTTCACGCCATGGTCGAGCGCTTTGAGAACCTGCGAGATTTCTTCCTTGTCGGCCAGAAGAATGACCGGTGCCGGAGCGCAGTCAGTAACAATGCGATTGAGATAATTTCCGACAGCCGGGTCCGAAACCTTCTGGCCACCGATGTTGAAGAGCACTGCACCTGCGGTGCGGCCCTTGCGCTGATGTTGCCACTGCTCGAACGAGCTGAATGTGGCGATCGACATTTCGATACTGTGGTTTGTCAATCCATGTGCGAGGCATTCGCGATCCAACGCACGGTTGTCTATGATGACCAGTAGCGGCAACATGCTGTCGTTAGGCTGTTCAGGTTTAAAAGAACTATCTTTTGACGCCCCAAAGCCATTATTCTTTAATTCACTCGTCCTGCTACTGAATTGTGGAGAAATGTTCATCTGTTCGCCCTCTAATCCGACTTATGCGCACGACCCCATTGTTTGCACATCACAATCACGGAAGCGCATCGGTTACCTGTTTTATTTTTCTTCTTGAGATCTAGACAAAACCCCGGAAGCAATTCTTGTTTTTGTTCTTATTTTGATGAAAAGACTGCCTGAAAATTCTTTGAGTGTCATTAACCTAGATTAAGGGTTTCGGCAAAATATGGTTTAGACAAAGCGCGGATATATACCCAATTAGTGGTAGAAATTACTACCTTGCCAAAACAAATGGCCTCGCTGAAACTCTTTAGATACCTGGCCTCCTTGGAAGAGCCTGGGGAAACGAACCGTGGGGGGCGCTCGACTTAAAACTTATATGCACTCATGCTGGGCGAAACGGCAGGTAGGCTCTATGGTGGTAAATGCCGACGAAGCAAAAACGCTGCGCCATTTTCTGGAAAGCGCGCCTATCAGTGCGGTTTTCAATGAAAGTGACCTGAGCGTTCTTAGCGCCCTGCCCATATCCTCAAAAAACTATGCCCCGCACACCGTGGTGAGTAGCCAGGGAGACTGGGCCAATTCGGTTCACATAATAAAGAGTGGTTGGGGCTGCATCTATCGCGATCTTCCCGATGGTGATCGCCAGATTCTGGACTTTCCCATGAAAGGTGATTTTCTGGGTTTCCGAACCGGGCTCGGCTTCAACTATTATACCCTGATTTCGGTTACCGAGCTTTCTGTCCTCGAAATCTCCCTGGATCATCTCACCGAAAGCCTTCTCAACTCCCCTCGTCTTGCCATGACATTCATGGAACTGATGGCGCGTCAGCGTGCCATTCTGATTGAGCATCTCATCAGCATAGGCCGCCGAAGTGCACTTGTGCGTATCGCGCATCTCCTGCTCGAACTGGGGCACAGGGCGCGGATCAACGGAACGGGCGATGAAAACAGCTTTTTCTGTCCGCTGACACAAAGCGAGCTGGCCGATGCACTGGGGCTTACGCCGATCCATATCAACCGGATGCTGCGTGAACTTCGTGAGGACGATCTTCTCGTCTTCCGCAACAATGAGGTCGAATTTCTGAACCGGTCAGCTCTCGTCCATATCTCAAGCTTCGATGAGCACTATCTGACCATGGAAATTTTCCCGCGCGTACGGATCAGCCGGTGAGCGACACGCAAAATCACGGATTATTCCAGCAGGAAACTATCGTTGATAAGTCATCAAAACCCGCATACTAAAAATATTATTCATATATAAATTATACTTCAACTTACACACAGAACCAAAGATTAAAGTGGCTGTCATCGCACCGGATATATCGGTGAAGCCTCAAATACGTCGCCAAATATTCATATATGCGCTATATATTTATCAGAGAATTGTGACTAGTTTCCGCTTCACCATCGTGCCCGGAGGGGCAGCATTGAGGAGGAGGCTCAACGATGCAAGACAACCTCGTCGATTCCGCCGTTGGCAAGGCGACAAAGCGACTTCTGCCATTTCTGGCAATCATGCTGATCCTGGCCTTTCTGGACCGCGCCAATATCGGTTTCGCCAAGTCCGAGTTTCAGGCTGACACGGGCTTAAGTGATGCTGCCTATGCATTCGGAGCCGGCATATTCTTTATCGGATATGCGCTTTTTGAAGTTCCCAGCAACATCATCATGCACAAGGTCGGCGCACGCCTCTGGCTGAGCCGGATCATGATTTCGTGGGGTATCGTCTCCGCCGCCATGATGTTCGCTCATACGGAAGGCGTCTTCTACACGCTGCGTTTTCTGCTCGGCGTTTGCGAGGCCGGTTTCTATCCGGGCGTCCTACTTTATCTGACCTATTGGTTCCCCGCGAAGCAGCGCGCACGCGCGACCGGTATCTTCTATCTTGGCGTTCCGCTGGCGCTCGTCCTGGGAAGCCCGCTTTCCGGCTGGTTGCTGACCCATCACGGTATTTTTGGCCTCACCAACTGGCAATGGATGTTCGTGGTCGAAGGGCTCGGCGCATCACTGGTCGGGATCATCGCCCTTTTCTACCTGACGGATCGCCCCGAAAAAGCGCGCTGGCTCTCGGTCGAGGAGCGCGATGCCCTCACACGGGTTATCGCCGCGGAAGAAGCCGCAAAAGAAACACAGGCCCAGCATTCAGCCATGTCGGTACTGAAAGACCGCCGCGTCTGGGCTTTCATTGGCATCTACTTCTTTCTGCAGATCGGCACCGCGCCTTTGACCTTCTATTTCCCATCGCGCTTCGCACAGGCAGCATCGAATGGGCAGATGAATCTTCTTATCGGCTCGCTTCTCGCCCTTCCCTGGCTGTGCTCGGTCATCGCAACCCGTTATTTCACGGTTCTGGCCGACCAGACCAACCAGCATCGGCTTGTCTGCATGGGCATGGTCATCGCTGGAACAGTGGCGCTCGCCGTCATCGGGCTCACCGGCAACCCATGGCTGATGCTTCTTGCGGCCTGCATTGCCGTGCCGGGCCTCACAGCTTCGCAACCTGTATTCTGGAGCCTGCCTACCCGTTATCTGGGCGGGATCGGCGCGGCCAGCGGCATCGCTTTCATTGTTTCCATCGGTAATCTCGGTGCATTCTTCGCGCCGCAAATCAAGAATTGGGCCGATGTCGCAGTGGGCAATCATGATGCTGGTTTCTACACGCTTGCGGCCCTTTGCGGCATCGCTGTTCTGCTTCTCGCAGGTGCCCGCAAGGCCGCTCCTGCAGAGCGAGTGGTCACTGCCAAATAAGGTTCATCTTCGCGAAATTATTGAAACAGAACCCTCGCTCCGGCGGGGGTTTTTCTGTTCCAAATATGTGAAGTCACTCTATATTCAGCGATCGAAATCAACCTTCGAAAGGACTGCACAATGAGGATAAGCGCCCGCAATCGACTAAAGGGAACAATCGTCGAAGTCACCAAAGGGGCAACCACATCCCATGTCCGGATCGATATCGGCAATGGTGTGATCGTTACCTCCTCCATCACCAATGAGGCTGTCGACGAGCTTGGCCTGAAAGCTGGCGGCGGCGCTTATGCCGTGGTGAAGGCATCCGACGTGATGATCGCAGTTGACTGAACTCTGCAATTGAAGCGTTTGTTGCGTGTGAAGAAAATCTTCTTCGCACGCAACCTCCCTTCTTCAACAGTTCGTCACTTGCGACGGGCTGGAATAGTTGCTCCCTTCGTCCTAGATTCAGGGCACATATCAAGGGAGCGCATATCATGACCTACAGCAAGAACCCCGAAGCGATTGCGAAGCTCACGCCCGAGCAATATCGCGTCACGCAGGAAAGCGGCACCGAGCGCCCCGGGACCGGTGAATATCTCTACAACAAAGAGCCGGGAATTTACGTCGATATCGTTTCGGGCGAGCCGCTCTTCGCCTCAGCCGACAAATATGAGTCCCATTGCGGATGGCCCAGCTTCACCAAGCCGATCGAACCCGCCAATGTTGCCGAACTGAACGATATCTCGCATGGCATGGTACGGACCGAAGTGCGCTCGGCACATGGCGACAGTCATCTGGGCCATGTCTTCCCGGATGGGCCGGTTGATCGCGGCGGCCTTCGCTATTGCATCAATTCGGCCTCACTCCGTTTCGTTCCAAAAGACCGAATGGAAGCGGAGGGATATGGTCAGTATCTCGATCAGGTCGAAGATATCGGTTGATTTCTATGTCAGGCCCGGACCCGTTTCGGGCCTGAATGCTCTCCAAAGATAGAGGCGACCTTGCCAGACGAAACAAAGAATTCCGTTCGGATTTTAAACCCTGACAATGTCGCACCGCCTATAGCGGCCTATTCACATCTGGCAGTCATTCCGTCCGGCACGGAACTTCTGGTTATTGCAGGCCAGGTCGGCATGGACTTGAGCCGTACAGTTCCCGAAGAGCCGGAAAAGCAATATGAGCTGGCTCTGCGCAACATTGTCGGCATCCTCGACAGTCAGGGCCTCACACCGGCCAGTCTGGTGAAGCTGAACATCTTCCTCGTGGACCGGCTCGACCCGGAACGCGCCAAAAAAATCCGCGCTGAGTTGCTGGGTGACAGCCTTCCACCGACCACGCTCGTTTATGTCGCCGGACTGGCACGGCCCGAGCTGAAGGTCGAAATCGAGGGCATGGCCGCGCGAAGTATTTGAAATAAAATGCCTGCGATATGGAAATAATTTGCATACAAATTAATTGATCCACAGGCATTACATCAGGCCATGAAGTAAGACTTCTTTCTGTCGCAATGATCACTAATCTGATCCAGCGCACCGCTTCGGCGGAATCAGGCAAATGCGCAGCCTCGGTATGATTATGCTATCACCACACATACCGAGGCTTTCCGGGGCTTTTGGCCGTTTCATGTCCATTACGCCGCCCCATTCCAGATAATTCTACACTCTGATAGGTAAATCAACTGGCACAATGGTTGCAGCCACAGCATGATTTCCATTGCAAATAGCGAAAAACTATATTCAATATACTGTCTTACTATTAAAGGACGACCGATTTCGATAACGCAACATTTTGGGAGGCAGCTTGGACAGCGCAGTTGGGGCCTACCGGATTTATTCTGAAAAGGAGTGCTCGGACGCACCTGCACTCGACTGGCCCTATGTTTGCGCACTGCACCTGCTCCGAGAGCCCTTCGAGAACGCGATTTCGGAGTTTCTCGCCTTCGTGGGCAATGCATCGCGGGCTGATCGCGCCTGGATGATTGAGTATTCGCCTGATCTGCTGCGGTTTTGTAACACGCATGAATGGTGTAAAGGCGATACAACCGCCTATATTTCCGAACTTCAGGAAACCCCAACCACGCTGATTGGCTGGCTGCACCGCTATCTGAGCGAGGGACAGGCCGTCGCCGTCCACGATGTCAGGGGGCTGCCGCGCACCGCGCGCGCCATTCAGGCTGAATTCCTGCGTCAGGGCAATCAAAGCATACTCAGCATACCGGTTTTTCATCAGCGTCGGCTGCGAGGGATCGTCGGTTTCGATACGACCGTGGAAGCCAGACACTGGTCGCGCGCAGAAATCAAAGCCATGTTCCAATGTGCGTGCCTGATCGCACAGGCGAAATATTCGACCTCCGATGAGGAAGCGGTGTCAGACGAAGAGCCTGACCCGACATCAGTAATCTATGTCAGCAAACGCGGGGTAATGCGCGGAGTGTCCCCGGAGGAAATCATCGGGGTGCGCTCGGCTGGCAATTACAGCGAGATATGGCTTGGCGATGGTTCCTCCGTTCTTGATTCCAGACCGCTTGGCATATGGGCAGGCATTCTTCCCGCTAGCGTCTTCTTTCGCATTCACCGCACGACGTTCATAAACGTGCTGCATGTATCGGACTTGGACAGAAGTACCATCGACAAATGGCTGGTCAGGATGCGCGGCATCGATCAGTCGTGGCCAGTCTCGCGATCCTATCGAAAAGCGTTGCGGGAGCGTCTGGGCTTCTAGCCTTTGTTTCGCCTTGTTTTCGTCCGCCCGTCGCCACAAAATTTGATGCAAAATAAGCAGGTTTTGCTCCAAGAAATGCCGCTTCAGCGCCGAACGGACACAAATCCCGAACTTGCCTTAATTTGAAATCGGCGCTTGGTGCATAATCCGATCGAAGTGAAAAGAGGATCGGTAAGATTATGCTTTGGGAAGAAAAGTTTAGAGCACCGATCTGATTGAATCAGATCGGTGCTCTAAGACAGGTCCAGATGTGCCTTTAGCGGCATGTCGTCATGAACCGGAACAGTCTGCCTTTCGATCATGCGATGGACGAGCGGCGGCTTGTCCCCCTTGTGCAAAGAAAGGAGCCGTTCCGACACTTCGGCATCGGCCTGGGTGCGACGCTGGTTATGGCGGACATACTCGACCCAGGTTGGCACGTGATAACTTTCCGTCCAGGTTTCCGGGTTCTCCAGATCACGCAGCAGCACCCATTGCCGGGCACCGTCGCGGATGCGCATACGGCGGCGCAAAGCCATGGCGGAAAGGAAGGCTGGAACATCTTCCTGTGCGATCTTATAGTCGACCATGATCATGATTGGACCGCTGCGCGAACGCAAATCCAGCCGAAGCTGCGGCTCGCTGAAACGGTTGAGCGGATCGAGATTGAGGTCTTCAAATTCAGGCTGCGGCAGGAGCAGACCGATCAGCGCGCCGAACATCAGCACCACGGCAGCAGCCAGAAGCGCGCCTGGCACGCCATATTCATCTGCGACAGAGCCCCAGAGCCAGCTACCTGCCGCCATCCCGCCGAAAGTCGCCGTCTGATAGAGCGCCAGAGCACGCCCCACCACCCAGCGCGGCGTGGAAAGCTGCACAGTAACGTTGAACAGCGACAGCGCCAGAACCCACGAAACACCCGCAGGCAGCAGGAAAATGCAGCTCAGCCACATATTCCGGCTGATCGACAGCAAGGCACAACTGATCGCAAAGGCCACAAAAGCGCCGCGCACCAACCATTCATTGCCGAGAAGTTCGCGAAGCCGGGCACTGAGCAAGGCGCCGCCAATGGCGCCAAGCCCGAAAAAGCCCAGCATGATACCGTAGGTGAGCGCTGTTCCGTGGACGAGATCGCGCGCGACGAGCGGCAAAAGCGCCAGAATGACAATCGCGGACAGGCCGAACAGAAACCCCCGGAACATCACCTTGAGAAGGTTCGGCGACATGGCGACATAACGCAGCCCTGCCACCATGGCCGGTCCCAGCGTTTCGCGCGGCAGGGTGGATTTGACCGTTTCCGGCTTCCACTGCCATAGCGCCAGAATAAGCGCACAATAGCTGAACGCATTGAAAATGAAGGCAAAAGCAGCACCCGCTGCCGCAACGATGATACCGCCGATGGCAGGACCAATGCTTCGCATGAGATTGAAGCTCATGCTGTTGAGCGCTACAGCTGCGGGCAGATTGGTGCGGGGCACGATGTCCCCCATCGACGCCTGCCATGACGGGTTGTGCAAGGCCCCGCCGCAGCCGATCAGGAATGTGAAGCTGAGCAGCATCCATGGTGTGAGAATGCCAAGATAGGCAAAAACCGCCAGTGCAACCGAAACAATCAGTAGTAAAACCTGCGCGGTGAGCATGATGCGGCGGCGGTCGAAATTATCGGCCAAGGCGCCTGCAGCAACTGAAAAGATCATCACGGGCAGAGTTGTCGAAGCCTGCACCAGTGCAACCATATCGTCCGAATGGGCGATGGTTGCCATCATCCAGCCAGCACCGACCGTCTGCACCAGACCGCCGAGGTTGGAAACCAATGTAGCTGACCAGAGCGCCCGAAATGTTTTGTATTGGAAAGGCGCCAGGGGGGAAATTCTCTGCGGCACCGGACGACCTCCCGTTCCATCTGCCTAATAGAGCGGATACGTGAATCTCTCCCAAGGGACAAGGGGTTAAAACCAAAACCGGCGCAGAACTTCTCCTCCAGTGAGACTTCCAAACGGTTTTTCTCCCCCGATTGACTCCACCTTTCAATTAGGTAGACTGGTCTACCTAATTATTCGGATGAAATATGATGGACGATCCCGCGACACCTAGTTCAAAACCGGCACGCGAGCGGCTTCTGCAAGCGGCAGCGGAACTGTTTTACGATGCAGGTATTTCGGCGACCGGGATCGACGCGATCATCCAGCGTGCGGGCGTGGCAAAGCAGAGCCTCTACAACAACTTCGCATCCAAGGCGGAGCTGGTGGCCACCTATCTGGAGCATCGCCATGCCGAATGGTTGGGCCTCTATGACAATCGCCTGGAAAAGGCAGCAAGCCCGATGGATGGGATACTGGCCATATTCGACGCTTACCGCGATCACGCGGAATTTGCCTACGAACACGGGTTTCGCGGCTGCGGGCTGCTGAATGCGGCAGCAGAACTGCCCGCTGGCGATCCGGGCCGCAAGGCGGTGAGAAAACACAAGGAAGAAGTCGAAGGCCTGCTTGTGACACATCTCACCGGCTTGATCCCGGACGATCCGCCCCGGGTCCGCCAGCTCGCCGTGCAGCTCTCCTTCATTCTCGAAGGAGCAATCATGCGGGCTGGCCTTGAAGGCAATAGTGCGCGTCTTGGCGAGGCCAAGGCCATGGTCACGACAATTTTGAAACCAGTGTAAAATGCAATCATCAAAAAACTATCTTCTGGGAGTGACCGCCATCATCGTCGCTTCCACCATCTGGGGCACGACAGGCACCGCAGCAACCTTTGCGCCCGAGGTTGGCGCGGCGGCGATCGGCGCCGCGGCCATGGGACTTGGCGGACTGGCGCAGGCAGCAATCGCCTGGCGCGGACTGATCGCTTCACGAAAGGCGCTGGCCGATCAATGGCGCGTCCTGTTAGTGGGAGCCGTCTGCGTCGCGATCTATCCCCTCGCTTTCTATGGCTCCATGCGGATGGCTGGCGTGACCATCGGAACAGTCATTTCGCTCGGTTCCGCCCCGCTTCTTTCGGCAGGGATTGAGTATCGGCAAAGCGGCTTTCGCCCTTCGCTGCGCTGGCTGGCAGGTGCGATCATCGGCATTGTCGGCATGGTCCTGCTCAGCATGTCGGAGGACGGCGGCGGCCATGCCGCGTCTACAGAAGGCTCCACACTCATGGGAGCCTTGGTCGGATTGGTGGCGGGCTTCACCTATGCGCTTTATTCCTCATGCGCGCGCCAGCTGATGCAGGGCGGCATATCATCGACAACCGCCATGGGCGCGACTTTCGGTATAGGCGGTCTTTTGTTGATGCCGGTTCTGCTCGCAACCGGCGGACCGTTCCTCGCCTCGTGGAACAATGCAGCTGTCGGCCTATACATGGCCTTCGTGCCGATGTTCCTCGGCTATGTCTGCTTCGGTTACGGGTTGAGCCGCGTTGAAACCAGTGTGGCGACGACGATCACACTTTTTGAACCGGTTGTCGCCGCGTTCTTCGCAGTGGTGATTGTCGGCGAACGCCTTTCCGCCCTCGGCTGGTTTGGTGTTCTTCTGGTTGTCATCTGCCTTGTCTGCATCACCATACCGACCCGCAGCCAGAAAGCCCCGCTGGAAGTGCCCGAGCCATCAACCTGACGCGCATCTTAGTCCGAAAACCGTTTCACACTTTTCGGGATGCGCTTTTTAACCAGGCTTTGACTGCGTCGACCGATTCCGGATGACGCGGTTTTCGCAGGGAAACCGCATAGAAATCCGCGCCCACCCGCAGCTCGGTGGCCATTGGCTGGACGAGGCTGCCCGCTGCAACTTCCTTTTCCACGAAGAAGCGGCTTGCCAGCGCCAGCCCCTGCCCGGCAATCGCCGCATCGATGGCAAGTGACGTCTGGTTAAAGCGGATATTCTTCGGCGATGTCGACACGCCGTCCGGAAAAGCCTTTTCCAGATATTGCGGCCAGAAATTATGTGCGTCGTGCAGCAGCGGATAGCGTTCCAGGTTTTCCGGCAGCCCCGGATCATCAAGCCTTTCGACCAGCACCGGGCTTGCCACGGCGACAATCACGTGCTCGAAAAGCAGCTCCGCGTTCAGTCCCGGACCGAAAGGCGGCTCGCCGTAGCGTACCGCCAGATCGACGGCATCGGTCTGGAAATTGGCGACCTTGTCGCTGGCGACAATGCGCAATTCTATATCGGGATGTGTGTGCGTAAATTCCGCCAATCGCGGGATCAGCCACTTCGACGCGAAGGTCGGCGTCACGCTGATGGTCAGGTGCTGCGGCTCGGGTCGCAGCATTTCGGTCGCCTCCGAAAGCAGGTCGAAAGCCCGTCGCACATTGGCAATATATGCACGAGCCGGTTCGGTCATGACCAGCGTGCGGGGTTGGCGTTCAAAGAGTTTCAGTCCAAGCTCTGCCTCAAGCCCGCGTATCTGCTGGGCCACTGCTGCCTGTGTCACGCCAAGTTCTTCCGCTGCCAGCCGGAAATTCAGATGTCGCGTGACGACTTCAAACACACGCAGACCATTGAGCGAGGGAAGCCTTTTCATGAGTTAAACTCGATAGAATTTCTATTGATTAACGTTACGCGTTTTCGTTCGTCACGATAATGGCTCTCCGCTATAACGTCAAATAATGGTTGTCGACAGTTGCGACCTAGTGCAACATTTCGGAAAAAGGAACGCATCATGACAGTAGAAAAAGTAGCGATTGTAACGGCGGGCGGAAGCGGCATGGGTGCAGCCGCCGCGCGCAGGCTTGCGCAGGACGGTTTCAAGGTTGCAATCCTCTCATCCTCCGGCAAGGGCGAAGCGCTGGCACAGGAGCTGGGTGGCCTCGGCGTCACCGGCTCGAACCAGTCGAATGATGATCTGAAGCGCCTCGTAGACCTTGTTCTGGAAAAATGGGGCCGTATCGACGTGCTGGTAAACAGCGCAGGTCATGGCCCGCGTGCGCCGATCCTCGAAATTACCGATGAAGACTGGCACAAGGGAATGGACACTTATTTCCTGAATGCAGTTCGCCCGTCGCGTCTCGTCGTGCCGACGATGCAGAAGCAGAAGTCTGGTGTCATCATCAATATCTCGACCGCATGGGCATTCGAGCCGAGCGCCATGTTCCCAACCTCGGCGGTTTTCCGCGCAGGGCTCGCCTCTTTCACCAAGATTTTCGCCGACACCTATGCTGCCGACAATATTCGCATGAACAATGTTCTTCCGGGCTGGATCGACAGCCTGCCGAAGACGGAAGAGCGCCGGGCAAGCGTTCCATTGCAGCGCTATGGCAAGAGCGAGGAAATCGCGGCGACGATCGCCTTCCTCGCATCGGATGGCGCCGCCTACATCACCGGCCAGAACCTGCGTGTGGATGGCGGGTTGACGCGGGCTGTTTAAACTACGACTCGACGGTGAGCCGCCGCATGGCGGCTGCCGTTTCCTCATTGGCGGGGAAGAAGGTCTCGATGACCACTTCCGACAGCGTGATATCGACGGCGGTGCCGAATACCGTCGTCGCGCTCAAAAACTCCAGCGGGCCTTCACGGCTGTCGATCCTGAGCGGAATGGCCACCGGATTATCAGTGACAGTTCCCCCACCCGAAGACACCGCGCGCGCGGGGACCGGATAGGATTTCAGTTCATCGAGAAGTGCTGCCAGTCGCGGATCGGCTGAATTGTCCGCATCGCGAGCAAGGCGCGCAAGAATATGGCTGCGCCACTGCCGAAAATTCTGGATGCGCGGGGCCAGTCCTTCCGGGTGCAGGCTGAGGCGAAGCGCATTCACCTCCCCCTGCAGAAGATGTTCCGCCACACCCTCCGTGAGAACACCTACCGCCTTGTTAGCCAGAAGCAGGGTCCAATGCCTGTCGATTGCAAGGGCGGGATGCGGGTTGTGTCCGTGCAGCAGGGCTTCAATCACGCGTCGCGCGGCGGCAAATTCCGGCGCTTCCAACCCTCGCTCGCTGTGAACGGGCGCATATCCGGCGGCAACCAGTATCCGGTTGCGCGCCCGCAGCGGCACGTCCAGATGTTCGACCAGACGCAGAACCATGTCGCGGCTCGGCACCGAGCGCCCTGATTCAAGAAAACTCAGATGACGCTGCGAAATCTCGGCCTCGACCGCCAAGGATAGCTGGCTGAAGCGGCGGCGCTGCCGCCATTCCCGGAGAAGCGAGCCGACTGTCTGTTGTGTTTCGGTCATAGGCTTGTCCGATCCCTTCAACGATTTGACTGCCCATCATGGCTGGCAGGTGCATTCTGGAATGCGTCGCAAAATTCATAGCAACAATTACCTCTCACGTAATCGACCCCAGAACGCAACAGGGCAAATATGCAGCCAGCCCGAAGAACGGGACGCCAAATTGAAAGGTCGATAGGATGAAAACCACACACCCAATATTTGCCCTCAAGCCAATCGTCGCAATCGATGCCGTTACCTGCGCAGCGATGGGTGCCGCGCTTGTCACTGCCTCAGCACCGGTGGGCGAACTGACTGGAATTCCAGCGTCGTTGCTTTACTGGGCAGGCATACTGCTGCTGCCAGTCGCAGCCTTTATGGCCTGGGTGTCGCGGAGCGCAAATCCTCCCGCATGGGCGGTAAACCTCGTCATTCTTGGCAATGGCGCATGGGTAGCAGCCAGCCTTTTCCTGCCTGTTGCGGGGATGATTTTTCCCAATCTGTTCGGCTGGGTTTTTCTCGTTGGACAGGCCGCGGCTGTGACTGTGCTTACCTGGCTCGAAGTTCGCGCCGCCCGCATCCCTCAAACCGCATTCTGATCGAACGGAGACCTCAAATGACCGCTTATGCAATCGCCCAGCTTCGCAATGTCAGGGTCAATCAGGGAATTGTCGATTATCTGAAAGCCATCGATGGAACTCTGGCGCCCTTCGACGGACACTTCATCATTCACGGTGGACCGAAGGATGAACTGGAAGGTCTGTCACCGGACGATCTGATCGTCATCGCTTTTCCCGATCTAGCAACAGCACGCAACTGGTATGCCTCGCCTGCCTATCAGGCGATTATCGAATGGCGCCGGCAAGGATCGGAAGGAGAGGTGTTTCTGATCGACGGCGTCGATAAACATCACCGCGCCGCCGATATTCTGTGAAGCCGAACCAATCCGGCGACAGTTTTCGTTCTGTCGCCGCATTTTCCGGTCAGGCCGCATAACGTTTGGTGCCATCCATCCAGGTTTCGCTGACCTTGATCTTGCCGATCTTCACATCGGGCGCGGTCGGGTCTTCTTCCAGAATGGCGAAGTCTGCGAACTTTCCGGTTTCCAGCGAACCGATCTGGTCTTCCATATGACACTGCCAGGCCGCATCGATGGTAACAGCGCGCAGCGCTGCATCCACCGGAATACGTTCTTCGGGGAAGAACACGTCGCCACCTTCGTTCATCACGCGGGTGACGGCATCCTCGACATAGCGCAGCGGCTCAATCGGTGTCACGTTCCAGTCGGAATGAAGCGAAATCTTGAGACCCGCAGCCAGCGCGGAAGCACACGGATCATAGAAGCGGGCGCGCTCAGGCCCCAGAAGACGGTCGCGGAACGCCTTGCCCCACCAGCGCACATGGCCGATCAGGAAGGACGGCGAAAGCCCCATATCCTTCATACGTACCATCTGCTCCGGGTGGAAAACGCTGCAATGTTCGATGCGATGGCGAAGATCGCTGTTCGAGGACTTTCCGAGAACGGCCTCGTAAGCATCCAGTACCATGTCGATTGCCGCATCGCCATTGGCGTGAACGCCAACCTGCCAGCCGCCTTCATGCGCCCGGCGGATCACTTCCGTTACCTGCTCAAGGCTGTAGTTCAGGGCGCCGCGCGCATCGGTGCCCAGATAGTTCTCGCGCTGATAACCGGTCTGCGCCTGATTGGAACCATCGGCCCACGCCTTGATGCCATCGACGCGGAAAAGATCATTGCCGCGACCGGGTTTGATCCCCTCCTTTTCCCATTCATCCATGATCGTTGACACGAGCATACCACGATAGCGCACCGGGGCCTTGCCTCCGCCCAGAACCGCATCGAGGATTTTGAGATCCTGCGCACCGGCCATGATGCCGATGCCGCAATCGTGCAGCATGGTGCAGCCAACGGAGCTTGCGTGATCCAGAAAACGCTGGACGCGCCCGATCATATCCGCCGCAGTCGGAGACGGCATGACGCCAAGGAATTCCTGTTGCGCCGCCATCTCTTCCAGGCGCCCGGTCAGGCTGCCATCGGCATCCTTCACAAAGCGCGCACCGGACGGGTCAGGCGTCTCGCGGGTGATACCGGCGGCCTTGAAGGCGGCACTGTTGGCATAGGCGATATGGCCGTTGCTTTCCTGCATGAAAAATGGATTGTTGGGCGCAAGTGCATCCAGTTCGGCAATCGTCGGAATTTTGGCATCGCGGGTGATGCTGGCATCAAACTGCTGCGCGCGCACCCATTCCCCCGGCTTGGCATCAGCCACGCCTTTCTGCAACTTCGACCAGACGGTCGCGTAATCCGGTGTCGTGATCGGGCTGACATCGATCCAGTCCTCGAATGCCGTGAACACGAAATGCATATGCGGATCGATCAGGCCCGGCATCAGGGTGCGGCCCTGAAGATCCACCACCTGCGCTCCGGAACCGATGGCGGATTGCACGTCATCCAGCTTGCCGACGGCCAATATCTTGTTGCCGCGAATGGCAATCGCTTCGGCACGCGGCGCCTTGTCATTCATGGTCAGGATTGTCCCGCCCTTGAAGATGATATCGCCCGCGGGTGCTGCAGCCTGCTGCGCGAATGCCATGCCCGGCGAAGAACAGGCAAAGGCCGAAGTCGCGGCGGCAGCGCCGAGATATTTGAGAAAATCGCGCCTTGAGGCCGTGGACCGCAGAAACGCCACCATACCCGGATTACAGGCTATACACATCTGAATATCCTCTTTACCGCCACAACAAAAAAGCCATAGATCAAGTGGCAATTATTTTTGTATCGAGACGATACTTATACAATATTACAATTTATTAAATAGATATTATTGTTACTTTCATTAGTATTTACTAAAATAAACGCTCTACAAGATGATCAATTATAAGAAATAAAGATAGACATAGATACATGTTTTGTCTTCGCGATTTCGTGTGCTCGTAACTTTGAGACTGCCTTTTGCACGACAGACACGCACCCGAGCATCGAAATGCGCATTAAAAAAATCCGCCGCAAACCGACGGATTTCACAAGAATTCTCGCAAATTAGGGGGCAATCAGCTGCGTTTGGTTTTTCGCTGCGCCCGCTTGGCTGTATTATGCGCTATGGCAGCTTGAACGAGTGCGATGAAGGCATCTTCGTTGACCTCTTCACCTTCGCTTATGTCCAGCGCGCGGCGCGTATTGCCTTCAAGACTGGAATTAAAGATGCGGGTGGGATCGTTCAGCGCTGCGCCATTGGCAAAAGTCAGCTTCACGACCTTCTTGTAAGTCTCGCCGGTGCAGATGATGCCGTCATGCGACCATACCGGCACGTCACGCCATTTCCATTCCTCGATCACGTCGGGATCGGCCTTCTTTATGAGCGCCCGCATTCGGGCGAGCGTCTCGCCGCGCCAGTCATCGAGCTCGACAATCCGCCCGTCAATAAGCTTTGAAGCGTCATTATCATCTGTCATGAAACCCCTCCCAGAGCGTCTTTCGATCTGTGCTCCAACCTACATTTTCTCGCCCGGTAGCTGGCTTGCCTGCCTGATCCAGTCCGTCAGCTGGGCTTCATCCACATCGTCGTGCTCATGAATGTGGAAATAGCGCGTATCCTGGCTCTTGGATTCAACCGGCGGCATCGGCTTCAGCTTTGCGCCGCGAAAGAATGCAACCTTTATATATTTGTCGAAACAATGATAGCTGAGGAACCACCCCTCTCCCTTCATTCCGTAGAAGGGGGAATTCCATTTGACCGCTTTATGCACATCGGGAACGGTACGCACGATGAGAGCATCCAGGCGGCGACCTGCTTCGCTTTTCCATCCCGGCATGGCAGCGATATAGGCCTGAACCGGCGCATCCCCTTCCCCTTTTGCAATCTGGGGATTGCCGCCCGACAAAAGTACCGGACCGTCAGGTTTTTTATCGGTCATTACGTTTCCTCCACTGATCGCGTCTCCCGCCGGTTCTTCGTTGCTGGGACCATACATCTCATCCGGTTTGCGACCAAGCTTTGGATGACAGGAAAGAACAACTCCCGTTTCAGCCATGTCTCGTGTAAGCAAAGCTGACCACATCAAACAAGCAGATGGCAATGAGACGATTTTTCCACCTCGCGGCACGCGGAATTTGTCTGGCATTTCTATCGCCAGGCCTGATGAACCTTGCTTTCGCGGAAGAAAATCTTCCTCGCCTTCTGCCAGAACCGGGCGTGAGCGCGCATATCGAAAGACGCAAAGAGGGTTATGTTCTGACCCAGCCCGATGGATCGAAACTCGTTTTGCTGGATTCCGATTGGCTCAACGGACTGGACGGGCCTGTCAGCTTCGAAACCGGCGACTATGACTTCGATGGCTACACCGATTTTTCTTTGGGCGCCCGCGAAGCGGGAAGCCTCGACGTTGGCGTCGCGCTTTATCTCTATAATCCAAAAGCCAAAGCCTTTTCCCCACTGATTATCGAGGACGAACTTGGCGGAAAACTGAATTGCGGCGAGCTGTGGAATGTCGAACGCATCCCGGAACGAAAGCTGATCAAAAGCAGCTGTAGTCTGGATGGGCATTATAACCGCGTCGACATCCTGTCGATTGATCGCGACCAGACGGTGCGGCTTGTGGAACAATCGCGCCCGGAAGAGCAGATGTCTGGCTGGCCCTACCTGATGAAACCCATGCGCATGGTCACCTATGACGCACAGGGAAACAGCGTTCTTGAAGTGCCTTTGGCACCGGATGAAACGGAACAAGGCTGGGAGGTTCCTGTAGAAAAGCTGGCCCTGTACAGCGATCCTGACCGGCAAAGCACCACAAATTCCTATCTGGCCAAAGGCGACAAGGCGCGCAAGCTTGTCTTTGCCGGCGATGACTGGATGAAAATTGCCTATCAGGGCAAAACCGGGCCGCTGGAGGGCTGGATATCCCTGAAAGAGGCCTATGACCTTGCGGCCTGGCAGGCGGAAAACGGGCAAAAACTACAATCCTTGCAGCTCGGTCTCGCGGATTACAGCGAGGTCGACAAGGATCAGGATTATTACAAGCACCTGTTCACGCTGACGCTGGCCAATGAAAGCCGCGAAGCCGTAGAACTCGGCTATGGTGAATTGCACCTGATTTTCACATCTGCCGACGGCCAGCAAACCACTCATAAGCTCTATGATCTCTTCAACAAGACCCTTGAGCCGGGAAAGAGCGAAACACTCGATGATAATCCCGTACAGAAGCGCGGCGGGCAATTTGTGATCTATCACCCGGTCGGCGACGATGACGCCTATTCGCCGTTCTTTCCCGAAGGGCTGACTACAGGAAAATACAAGATCCGCCCCATCCTGACCGGCCCCAACCTGAAGAGCCCTATTTACGGTCAGGACGAAATCGAGATGGATTATCCACCTAAACTACCGGACAGCCTGATCGAACCGTGAGCTGGCACTCGCTTTGGCAAGGGCATCAAGAGCCATGCTCGCCGGCAAAGCTGGTGAAAACAGGAAGCCCTGCCCGGCATTGCAACCGAGCTTACAAAGCATGTCGCGATCTTCCTCGGTCTCGATCCCTTCGGCAGTGACCTTGATGCCAAGAGCATCGCCCAGCTCGACCATGGCGCGCACGATGTGCTGATCGCCTTCGGATTCGGCAATGCCGCGCACGAAAACCTTATCGATCTTGATCTTGGTGATGAGGCCCTTCTTCAAGGAGGCGAAAGTAGCAAAGCCGGTGCCAAAATCGTCAAGTGCGATAGAGACACCAGCGCTCGACAGCACTCCGAGACTGTCACTCATCCCCCGCTGATCGAAGGGAGCTTCCTCCGTTATCTCGATTTCAAGCATGGACATCGGAAGTTCGCGTTTTTCCATCTGGGACAGGATTTCGTGCGGAATGCGTCCCCCCGCCAGTTCGCGAGGGGAAAGATTCATGGCAACTGTCAGATCGCTGCGCCCGCCTTCGGTGAGCTTGTCGATCATCTCGCAGCAATTGAAGAGCACATTATTCGTCAGCTGACGCACCACACCCACTTCGCACGCAACATCGATGATTTCCGGCGGGGGAATTGTGCCGTGCTGCGGATGATCCCAGCGCAGCAGTGCCTCAAAACCAACCATGCGCCCACTGGAGAGTTGCACCACCGGCTGAAAGTAGGTTTGCACCTGCCCGGTTTCGATTGCAATGCGCAGGTCTCGCTCTATGCTTTGCTTGCGCTCCCACTCGTGCTGCAGACGCTTCTCGAAAAAATAATATTCGTTGCGTCCGCGTTTCTTGGCCGCATAAAGCGCGAAGTCGGCGCGCAGCAACATTTCGACCGGATCGAGACGCTCCAGCCGGCAAATGCCGACACAGGCGCCGATCTCCACCGACAGAATCCCCTCATAATGGGCGGTCAGACTGCCGATGATGCGTGCGGCCACCAATCCGGCCTCGATCTTGGCTGAGGGCTCGGGATAAGCGAGTACGAATTCATCACCGCCAATACGCGCCAGAACGGAACGCTCCGGCGAGACCTGACGGATACGCTGCGCAATGGCGACAAGGAGGTCGTCACCCACCTTGTGACCATAGGTGTCGTTGACGGACTTGAACCCGTCGAGATCGATCAGCATGACGATGAACGGGCCGTCTTTCACAGGATAGAGGCGAATGGAGGTTTCAAGGCCGCGCCGGTTGAAGAGCCCCGTCAACGGGTCCTCCTGCGACTTGAGCGCCATTTCGTCAGCCAGCTGCTTGGCTTCGTGTTTCAACCTGCTGGTCTGGATGAAGCGGTTCTGCCCCAAAAGTGCGCCACGCGTAAGCCCGAGCCAGAACAGAACAACTGCAACGGCAATCACGCCATATTGCAGGTCGGTTTGCAGGACCAGACACACCACCGTCACGACAAGCGGCGGCGTTATGAAATTGATTGCAACGGCGGCATAGGACGAGCCGTAGGTGACGGCGCCCGCGCAGATACCGGCCAGAATGACCAGATAGACCGACGATTGCGGATCAGAGAACCCATGGGAAAGAATGGCGATACCGGCCCAGACGAAACCGGCCATAGCGCCAAGCAGTTGAAAGCGGGCGAGCTGGCGCTGCAGAACCGCGATATTCTCAACTGGCGCAGCCGGGCTTCTATAATAGGCTATCGCATCGATAAAGCGCAGCGCATTGATGATATTGACCAGCGCGAACCAGATGATGGGCATCCAGAAATGCCCGGCAGCAATCTGGACCAGTAAAATGAGCACGGACAGAATCGTGCTGATGGGCATCGAGAAGCGCGCGCCGTCGCAAATCTCCCTGAGCTGGTCCGCAAGTATCTTGTCGGCTATCGGGCTGTCCTGCCTGCCATAGGCCGACCTGACCAGTTGAAGCCAATATTCAGTTCTCGACCCCATTTAAACGCCACCACTGGCCAGAGCACGTTCAGCTTTTTTCCAATCGGGACGCCCCTCGTGTCCTGATTAAAAAGGAATGACAGCAAACCTGCCCCCGACTGACAACTATAACATGCATACAATCTAAAATGCCAATGGTACGGCAGTTCAATCAAGACGATCACTTCGGCGGACAAGGCATACCATCGACATGCCGCTTGAGGCGCGCGCTCAACAATAGTTAGGGACGCGCAGGAACCCATGCCATGCGCCACAGTTCGGACAAACCAGGGAATGTTCTATCCCGGAATTACTCGGTCGACTGTTCTTCCGCCGTCAGCAGCAGCTTGTCGATGCGGCGTCCGTCAAGGTCAACGATTTCGAACACCCATCCGTTCTTGACGAAGGTTTCACCCACATCCGGCAGATGCTTCAGTTCCTCAAGCGCCAGCCCGGCAACGGTGTTGTATTCCGCATCGTCGTCAATCGGGAAACGCAAAAACTCCGAGAACTCGTCAATCGGCATCCAGCCCGAGACGAGATAAGAACCATCCGCCCGGCGCACGATAGCCTTTTCCTCGATATGGTCCTCCTGCATGGCGCCGATGATCGCTTCCATCACATCGCCCGCAGTAATCACACCTTCAAAATGACCGTACTCGTCATAGACGAGCACCATATGCGTTGGCGTGCCGCGAATGGCTTCCACCACGTCGAGCGCATCGGAAAAGTCCGACACGACCGGAACATCACGGACGATCTCGCGCAGATTGACACTGCCCCTGGAGGACAGCTGATTGAAGAAGTCGCGCACCTGTAAGACGCCGATCACTTCATCGGAATCTTCGCCGCGCACAGGAAGCCGCGAACGGCTTGTATTGTGCAGTTGCAGGCGAATTTCATCGAAACTATCATCCACATCGACCATTTCGACATCCATGCGCGGCGTCATCAGCCCGCGTGCCGTCCGGTCCGCAAGGCGCATAACGCCTGCAATCATGCGGGATTCCTCCGTTTCGATCACGCCCGCGCTATGCGCTTCGGCGAGAACGGACTTGATCTCTTCGTCGGTCACGCCGTCGCTCGACTTGCCCGACTGGCCAAGCAGTCTCAAGACCAGACGGCCCGATGTATCGAGAAGCCAGACCAGCGGTGCAGCCATCTTGGACAGCAGTGTCATGGTCGGCGCTACACGGCTTGCAACCGCTTCCGGCTCACGCAGTGCGATCTGCTTTGGCACGAGTTCGCCGACAATCAGCGACAGATAGGTGATGACCACGACCACCGAACCGACGCCAACAGCATCGGCAAGGGCTGGCGACAAGCCTTGCCCAAGAAGCCAGCCCGACAAACGGGCACCCAGCGTCGCGCCAGAAAATGCACCCGACAGAATGCCGACCAGCGTGATGCCGATCTGGACGGTGGACAGGAAACGGCCGGGATTATCGGCAAGCTCGATGGCCATGCGGGCGCCGCGGCTGCCCTTGTCGGCCATTACCCTCAGTCGCGCTGGGCGGGAGGAAACCACTGCGAGTTCCGACATGGCGAGAACACCATTGAGGATCGTCAACAGCACGACCGTAATTATTTCAAAGTACAAAACTGCCCCTCGGGATCAGATAATCGGAATATAATGATAGAAAGGAACCGCCCCTCTTTCCAGAGGCCGCGACACAAAATACTGCGATACTGTCGGAATTGCAGTACTTATGTGCTCTCTTCTGGCCAGCAGTAGCTGCCTTTTCTCTTCTTTTCAGTAAATGATTCACGATGCAGGTAAAACCGCAAAATCATGGTCTGGTCAGGCCAATTAGGTTTAATAACTGAAATTCTGGAGGGCCAGTCCGCGATGTGGCGGGTTTTTTGCTGCTCGCGCAAAATTGGCTTGACCAGAAACCAGCAGGCTTCTACTTCTTCCATGCATAGGTGACGAAACTTTGCGCGAGGGAGGAAGCGCGATGGGAGGATTGCCGTCAGCGACTGTGCGCGCCGATACCGCGCCTATCTTGCTCAAGCTGGATTCCGTTTCCAAAGAATTTCCAGGCGTCAAAGCTCTGTCGAATGTCAGCTTCGAATTGCGGGCGGGCGAGGTTCATGCTGTCTGCGGCGAGAATGGTGCGGGCAAATCGACGCTGATGAAGATCGTCAGTGGCGTCTATCAGCCTGATGGCGGGACGATCCATTATCGCGACCAGACTGTCCGCTTTGCTTCCACGCTTGAATCGGAAGCGGCGGGCATCGCCATCATCCATCAGGAACTGAACCTCGTTCCGCATCTGAGCGTTGCCGAAAACATCTATCTCGCTCGCGAGCCGAAACGCGGCTTCTTCGTCGATCGCCGCAAGCTGAAGCAGGACGCGCAGCACTGCCTCGACCGGCTTGGCGTCAAGATCGACCCGTCTGCACAGGTGCTGAACCTGTCCGTCGCCCAATGCCAGATGGTTGAAATCGCCAAGGCCCTCTCGCTCAATGCCTCCGTCCTCATCATGGACGAGCCGACCTCCTCGCTAACCGAACAGGAAGCGCAGCTTCTGTTCAAGGTCATCCGCGAACTGAAAGCGCAAGGCACCGGCATCGTCTATATTTCGCACCGTCTCGATGAAATGGCGGAGATCGTCGACCGCGTCACCATCCTGCGCGACGGACGTTATGTCTGGACCAAGGACTTTGACGCTGTGACCGTGGATGAAATCGTGGCCGGGATGGTCGGGCGCTCGCTTGATGAAAAGTTTCCGGAACCGACCCGAAAGCCGACGGAGGAAGTGATTTTCTCCATCAGCGGACTGACACGAAGCGGCCTCTTCGAGAATATCGGCTTTGAACTCCGGCGCGGAGAAATCCTCGGCTTTGCCGGACTGATGGGCGCAGGGCGCACGGAAGTAGCGCGGGCGATTTTCGGCGCCGATCCGCACGATGCCGGAACGATTGTGCTTGAAGGCGAGACGCTTTCCATCTCCAGCCCGCGCGACGCCATCGAGGCAGGCATTGCCTATCTGTCTGAAGACCGCAAGGCGCAAGGACTGGCGGTCAAGATGCCGGTCGATGCCAATCTCACACTCGCCAATATGGAAGCGGTCAGCAGTGCCTATGGCGTGATCGATTTCGAGCGACAGCGGCAGGCGAGCCAGCGTTATGTCGATCTTCTCAATATCAAGACGCCGGGGCTGGCCCAGCCCGTTCGGCTGCTTTCGGGCGGCAATCAGCAGAAGATCATCATCGGCAAATGGCTGTTCCGCGAACCGCGTATCATGTTCTTCGATGAACCGACGCGGGGCATTGATGTCGGTGCAAAATTCGCGATCTACCAGATCATGGACGAACTGGCCGCAAGGGGCATCGGCATTGTGCTGATCAGCTCGGAGCTACCGGAAATTCTGGGGCTTTCGGACCGTGTGGCGGTCTTTCACGAGGGGCGCATCACCGCCGTCCTGAACACGGCCGCGACATCGCAGGAAGAAATCATGACCTATGCCTCCGGTCGGGGCCGGCAGGACAAATGAGGACGCAGTAATGGCCGAAATCACTACGGACAAGCCCCAGCAGACGGCAAAATCCAAGGGGCTCAGCGACCGTCAGAAGGATATCATCCAGAAATTTGCGGCTGTCGGCAGCCTTATCATTCTGGCGGCGATCTTTTCCGTCACCAGCAGCGCCTTCATGACCGTCAACAATGCGATGACCATCGCCTTGCAGGTGACCTCAATCGCGTTTCTCGGCATCGGCGCAACCTATGTCATCATAACCGGCGGCATCGATCTTTCGGTCGGCTCCGTGCTGGCGCTTGCCGGTGTTGTGGCCGCACTTGCGGTCAAGGATCTTTCGCTGCCGATCCCGCTCGCCATGCTGCTCGGTATATTGACGGGGTCGCTCTGCGGCCTCATCAACGGCGTCGTCATCACAAAACTCAAGCTACCGCCCTTCATTGCCACGCTCGGCATGATGCTGATCGCGCGCGGTGTAGCCCTTCAGATCACCGGTGCGCGTGCCGTCTCCGGCCTTGGCGAATCCTTCGGCGTGCTGGGCAACGGCTCGCTGTTTCGCATCGAGAGCATCGACGAACAGGGCTTTCCGGTCGTCACCTTCCCCGGCATCCCCTACCCGGTTGTGCTGATGATCGTGATCGCGATCGTGGCCGCACTCGTGTTGAACCGCACCGTGCTTGGCCGCCACATCTATGCCATCGGATCGAATGCCGAGGCTGCACGGCTTTCGGGCGTCAACGTCGCCCGTGTAACGGCCTTCACCTATGTCGTATCGGGAACACTGGCGGGTCTGACGGGCTGCGTTCTCATGTCCCGCCTCGTGACCGCACAGCCCAATGAAGGCGTCGCCTATGAGCTCGACGCCATTGCGAGCGCGGTCATCGGCGGCACTTCGCTCATCGGCGGCGTCGGCACGATTTCGGGCACGTTCATCGGCTCGTTCGTCATCGGAATCCTGCGGAACGGCCTCAACATGAACGGCATTTCCGCTTTCACACAGCAGATCATCATCGGCCTCGTCATTCTGGTCACAGTATGGATCGACCAGATGCGCAACCGTCGATGAGAGGGGAGACGGAATGTGTCAGGGCATTCCGGAAAAGGGTAGAGCCAAGAGCTCGATAACAGGAGGAAAACATGCGTAGACTGGTTTCTGCATTGATGGCTTCGGCCTTTGTGCTTACTGGAGCGGCAAGCGCTTCGGCGGGCGAAATCGCCGTTATCGTGAAGACCGTGAATTCGACTTTCTGGCAGAACGTTCAGAAGGGTGCCGAAGCTGCGATCAAGGATTCCAAGGATCACACCATGACCTTCCAGGGTCCGGCGGCTGAATCGGCCATCGCCGATCAGGTGAACATGGTGGAAAATGCCGTGAACCGCAAAGTGGATGCAATCCTTCTTGCCCCGTCCGATCCGGATGCGCTGACGCCTGCGGTAAAGAAGGCATGGGAAGCCCGCATTCCGGTCGTCATCATTGACTCGCAGCTCGCCGATGGTGCCGACAAATACTACCAGTCGTTCCTCGCCACCGATAACCGCAAGGCCGGTGAAGCCGCAGCCAAGGCCCTGATCGACAAGGCAGGCACGACCGGCAAGATCGCCGTCATGTCCTATGTTGCGGGCGCTGGCTCGGAAATCGGTCGCGTCGGCGGCTTCGTGGATTACATCAAGGCCAATTCCAAGCTGGAAGTCGTCGGTCCTTACTACTCACAATCGCAGATGGCGACAGCGCTCAACCAGACCACCGACGTTCTGGCGGCCAATGGCGACCTCGTCGGCATCTTCGGTGCCAATGAACCGACTGCCATCGGCATGGGCCGCGCGATCAAGCAGGCAGGCAAGTCCGGCAAGCTGACCGCCATCGGCTTCGACGGCAATCAGGACCTGCAGGAATTCGTCAAGGACGGCACGCTCAATGCCATCGTGGTTCAGGGTTCCTACCAGATGGGCGAAAAGGGCATCGAAACCCTGTTGAAGGTGCTGAACAAAGAAAAGGTCGAGAAGGTTGTCGATACGGGCGCCGTCGTCGTCACCAAGGACAATATCGACCAGCCGGAAGCCAAGAACGTGCTCTACTAAAACACGGCAACAAAGCTGCATGAAAAAGGGAGGCGTAACGCCTCTCTTTTTTTGTTTTGTCGCGATTCTTATCCGGAAACCGTTTCACACTTTTCGGGATGCGCTAACGGCCATTTTGTTCGCGCCAGTTCTCAAACTTGCGCTCGGTCTCTTCTTTCGTGCACGGATAGAGGCCGACAATGGTAGCGCCGTTCAGCACTTCTTCCAGGACGAAATCCTCATAAGTTTCCATGCTGATACATTCGGTTGCGATTTCATCCGCAAGACCAGCCGGAATGACCATGACACCGTCAGCATCGCCAACCAGCACATCGCCCGGAAACACTGCCGCATCGCCGCAGGCTATCGGCACATTGATATCCACCGCCTCATGCAACGTGAGATTGGTCGGCGCAGATGGCTTTGAGCAATAAGCAGGCATATCAAGCTCGCCGATCCCGCTGACATCGCGAAATCCGCCGTCAGAAACAATGCCCGCCGCGCCGCGCAAGGCAAGCCTTGTCACGAGGATAGACCCCGCAGTCGCCGCACGCGCATCCTTGCGCGCATCCATCACCAGCACGAAACCGGGTGGGCAAGTCTCTATCGCAACGCGCTGCTTGTGGTCCGGATTACGAAAAACCGTGATGGGATTCCGGTCCTCACGCGCCGGGATGTAGCGCAGCGTGAAGGCCTGACCGACCATGTTCTCGCGCCTGCGCGCCACCGGCAACACGCCCTGAATGAACTGGTTGCGCAGACCACGCTTGTAAAGCGCTGTCGCAACGGAAGCCGTCGAAACCGTCTTCAGCTTGGCCCGCGTTTCCTCGGAAAGCACATAATCTGACATCGAAACTGCCTCTCAATAGATAACCGGTTCGTCGACAGGACGGCCGAAATCGGTTTTCAGGAAGTCGAAATCGCAGCCCTTGTCGGCCTGTTCGACATGCTTGGAAAAGACAAAGCCATAGCCGCGCTCATATTTGGGTGGTGGCGTCTGCCAGGCCGCGCGCCGTGCCGCCAGCTCCTCGTTCGAAACCAGCATGTTGAGGCTGCGGGCTGGAATGTCGAGTTCGACGATGTCGCCCGTCTTCAGCAGGGCGAGTGGTCCCCCGATGAAGGATTCCGGCGCGACATGCAGAACACAGGCACCGAAACTGGTTCCCGACATGCGCGCATCCGAAATCCGCACCATATCGCGCAGCCCAAGTTTCAACAGCGCTTTCGGCATGGGGATCATGCCCCATTCCGGCATTCCCGGCCCGCCCTGCGGACCGGCATTACGCAGCACCAGAACCGTATCCGGCGTCATGGGATAATCGGGGTCGTCGATGATCTTTTTCAAGTCGGGGTAACTGTCCGCGACAAGCGCCGGGCCACTATGGCGGTGAAAGCGGGGGTCGCAGGCAGCAGGTTTTATCACCGCGCCATCGGGGCAGAGATTGCCTTTCAGCACCGCAAGCGAGCCTTCATGATAGACCGGATTGGAAAGCGGGCGGATCACGTCATCGTTCCAGATATGAGCCTCATCCAGACCGTCGGTCAGCGGCTTGCCGGTCACGGTCACGGCCGAAGGATCGAGTTTGTCGCCAAGCTGCTTCATGAGCGCTCGTAACCCTCCCGCATAGTAGAAATCTTCCATCAGATAGATCGTGCCGGAAGGTCTGATATTCGCGATCACAGGCGTCGTGCGTCCGATGCGATCCAGATCGTCCAGTTCCAGTGGCACGTCTGCCCGGCGCGCCATCGCAATCAGATGAATGATGGCATTTGTCGAACATCCCGTTGCCATCGCAACAGTGACCGCATTGGTTATTGCAGCGGGCGTCATAATCTTTTCCGGCGTCAGGTCTTCCCAGACCATTTCCACAATGCGGCGACCGCACTGCGTGGACATGCGCTGATGATTGGCATCCGCAGCCGGGATCGATGATGCACCGGGAAGCGTCAGCCCCATGGCTTCGGCAATCGCGGTCATGGTCGATGCGGTTCCCATGGTCATGCAATGGCCGTAGGACCGTGCGATGCCACCTTCAATCCCCTGCCATTCCTCCTTGGAAATGGTGCCTGCGCGGCGCTCGTCCCAGTATTTGAAGCCATCAGTGCCGGACCCCAGATATTTACCGGCATAATTGCCGCGCAGCATTGGTCCGGCGGGCAAGAAAATGAACGGCAGTCCCATACTGACGGCCCCCATGACGAGACCCGGCGTTGTCTTGTCACAACCGCCCATAAGCACCGCACCATCGACAGGATGCGAGCGCAGAAGTTCCTCGGTCTCCATCGCCAGCAGATTGCGATAGAGCATGGTTGTCGGCTTCACGAAGTTTTCCGACAGCGACAATGCTGGCAACTCCATCGGGAATCCGCCTGACTGCAGGATGCCGCGCTTGACCCATTCCACCCGATCCTTGAAATGCATGTGGCAAGGCTGGGCCTCGGACCAGGTGTTTATGATGGCGATGATCGGACGACCTTCCCAGTCGACCGGATCATATCCCATCTGCATGGTGCGCGAACGATGGCCGAACGAGCGTTGATCATCGGGCAGCATCCAGCGCGCCGAACGCAGATCTCCATAGGTCTTTCTGGTCATTTCCCTACCTTCCCGATCAGAAAATATCCCGAAGGGCGTAAAACGGCTTCGAGATGATATTCAATTCAAAACAAATATTCAGGAGTGCCTGCGCGATCACGTTACACTCCGTTCATCCGGGCCACAGGGGCTCCTGCAACCGAAGCCTGCGCCAGAAATACGCCACCCGACCGAGGTGCGGCCTCCAGGGTCGCTTCCGGCAGCTGGCGATGCGAGGTGATGGCCAGAAGTGTCAGGTCTGGTCCGCAAAAACAGGGCATTGTTGGAGCCGGAACCGGTACCGGAACCTTTTCAAGCAGATTACCCTCGCGGTCGAAGCGATTCAGAATGCCAGCGGATACACCCGCGCTCCAATAAGCACCCTCAGCATCGCAGGCGCCGCCATCCGGCCTGCCGCTTTGCTCATCGAGGTCGCAAATGCGCTTGCGCCCACTAATCTCACCGGTCTCCGGGTCGAAGTCATAACGGTCGATCCACGGCCTGCGGGAATCCGTATGGAACATGGTTCTGCCGTCCGCCGTCCAAGCGAGACCATTAGAAATCTCAAAACCCTCGGCCTTAACAGAAGCCTCGCCGTCCCATGTTACTCGGTAGAGCCGCGCGATGGCTTCCCGCTCATGACGGCCATCCATGCTGCCGATCCAGAACGCACCGTCAGGACCGACCTTGCCGTCATTGAGGCGGGATGTTCCCGGCTCATCGTACCCCGCCCATAGCGGTTCACGAATGCCGGTTTCAGGATCAAACAGGACAACCTCACGTGAAAGCGCCACCACGAGACGTCCGCTTTCTGTCAATCCGAAGCTTGCTACCTCGCTTGTAAAGGACCATTCACGAAGCACACCCCTATCGACGTCAATGTCGATTTCATATATGCGGCGCCCATAGATATCGCAGGCGAAAAGTGTTCCCCTGCGGTCATCCCAAACCGGACTTTCCATCAGTTGCCCGCGAAGATCGGCTATGCAGCGAAACGGTCCCATCATTCAGCTCCCGTCTTTTTCCGAATGACATCGGGATGACTGAGTACGAAATCAGACAACTCCAATCCCAGACCCGCTCCTTCGAACGGATAGATCATGCCCTTCTCTATGCGCGGCATCACCGTCACCAGATCGCGATACCATGAGGTGTAATAGGCCCGCACAGATTCCTGAAAGATCGCGTTGGGCGCATTGAGCGACAGATGGACGGAGGCCGCGAACACCACCGGACCAGTGCAGTCATGCGGCGCAATGGGGCGCTGAAATGCCTCGGCCATGGTGGCGATCTTCTTCGCTTCCGAAAGCCCGCCACACCATGAAATGTCGAGCATGACATAATCGGAGGCATCGGCGCGTAGGACATCGAGAAATTGCGCACGCGTCGCCATGGTTTCGCTGGCACAGACCGGAATGCCGGACTGGCGTGCGTAAACGGCCAGCGCCTGCGGGTTCATCATCTTGATCGGGTCTTCCGACCAGAACGGTCGGAAGACTTTCAGTTCGCGCGCAATGGCCAGAGCCGACGTCAAGTCCCACATGGAGTGGAACTCGACCATGATTTCCATCCGCTCGCCGACCGCATCGCGTATCTGGCGAAACGGTGCCAGCGCCTTGTCGAGATCGCCGGCATGGATGAAGTTTCCGCCGGATGCGACAGCGAACGGGTCGAAGGGCCAGATTTTCATGGCCGTGATGCCTTCCGACAGAAGGCTTTCGGCAAGTGCACCTGCGTCCCTATGAAAAGCCAGCTGGTCCTCGTAGGGCCCTTCCGTTGCCTCATCGGCATCACCGATATATCGGCGCGCGCCGCTTTTGTTATAGGTGTAGCCCGCGCAGGTATTGTAGGTGCGGATCGATTGTCGAGACAGACCACCGAGCAACTGATGGATTGGCTGGCCGGTCACCTTGCCAAAAATATCCCAAAGCGCGATGTCTATCGCCGAGGCGGCACGGATTTCCACGCCTGACGAGCGAAAGCCGACATAAGGCTCCAGCAGCAGTTTGGAGATACGGTCGATCTCCAGCGGGTTCTGGCCGACGAGCAGCGGTGCGATATCGCTGTGGATATAGGCGGCGACCGCATTTGCACCACGGAAAGTCTCACCAAGTCCGACAATGCCCTCATTGGTGTGGACCTGCACCCACACTATGTTGTTGAGGTGCGGAAGCTGCACCGTTTCGATAGCGATGATTTTCATCCTGTTGTGCCTCAATGCGCGGACGGTTGACGGTTGCGCGCAACGATCTGCGTCGGATTGACGAAACGCAGGGCCAGAAGCAGCCAAACCAGCGAGGTGACCATGTAAATGACCGCCATGGCGTCGATGGACTGGACGGAGCGGACCCCGGCAGCGAACACCGAATAATAGAGCGCGACGACGAGCGTTTGCGATGTCGGTCCTGCGGTCAGGAAGGTCAGCTCGAACATCGCGACCGTGCGCACCAGAACCAGCAGCATGGCCGCAAGCACACCGGGCAACAGCATGGGCAGAAGCACATGGATGAAGAGCTTGAATGTGCCTGCGCCAAACACACGCGCCGCCGCCTCGACCTTCGGGTCGATCTGCTCGATGAAGGGGATCATCACCAGAATGACGAAGGGTACCGTCGGCACGAGATTGGCGAGAACGACGCCCCAGAAGGTACCGCCCACCCCGAACTTGTAAAGCACGGTTGCCAGCGGAATGCCGAAGGTTATCGGCGGCACCAGAAGCGGCAGCAGGAAGATCAGCAGCACAAGCTTTTTGCCGGGAAAATCGCGGCGCGCCATGGCGTAAGCTGCCGTGACGCCCAGAACACCCGACAGGATCACCACTGCAAAGACGACCTGAAAGGTGACCAGAAGCACTTGATCAAGCTGGAATTCGGCCCAGGCGGCTGCATACCAGCGCGTGGTAAACGCGTCTGGAAGCCATGTACCCAGCCAGCGCGTGCCGAAACTTGAAACCACCACGGCCACGATGACAGCAAGAACATTGAGCACGAAGAAGCCGGTTACGAGCCAGACGAGAGTGATCCAGAGCTTGGAAAGGATGGAAGTATCGCGGATCATGATCTATCCCTTTCCGCCAGCGGTCGAGCCGCGATAGAAGAGCGAGCGCACACCGAGCAGTGCCCCGACGACGAGCAATTGCACTGCCGCCATGATCATGGCGATGGATGAAGCCATGGAGTCGTCATATTGCTCGAAGGCCGCCTGTGCCGCAGCGATGGATATCACGCGGGTCGGTCCCGACGGCGCGCCCAAGAGGACAGCGGATGGAAACACAGCAAATGCCTGCACGAAGGTGAGGCAGGCTGCGACCACCAGCCCCGGCACCAGCAATGGCAGCATGACATGGCGAAAGCGCTGCCAGCTATTGGCGCCATGCGTGGCGGCGGCCCGTTCCAGTGCGGGATCAATGCCGGTTATGTAGGAAAGCGTCAGCAGGAAGGTGAACGGAAAAACCGTAATGACCAGCGATGCAAAGACCCCCCAGTAATTATTAGTGAGCTTCAGCGGATTATCGATCAGGCCAATATAGATCAGCGTGCGGCTGAACCAGCCTTGCGGCCCCAGATAATTCAAAAGACCTTCAGCAATCAGAACCGTGCCGAGCGTCACCGGCAGAACGAGGATCGTGGTCAGCAGGCGCTGGCGCGGCATCAGACGCACGCGCATGGCGATGGGAACCGCGAAAAGAACACTGATGACGGTTACAGGAATCGCAAGCCAAAGCGTCGCGCCGATGGTCTTGTAAAGATAGGGATCGGAGAAGAACTTGGTGTAATTGGCCAGTGCACCGCCGCCATCAATTGGATTGAAGGACAGAACTAGCCCGTAAAGAAACGGATAGATGAATACACCCACCACAAAGAGCAGCGCGGGCAGGATCAGAAGGGTGACGCCGTCGAAGCCGCGATTTGCAAGCCGTTGTCGCAAACCGGGCTTAAGCGGTGCATCCGCATAGGTCTCAGCCACCATCGCTCAGCCCTCCGCCGGGAAAACCAGCGCATGGCCAGCATCGACGCCCAACACGATACGACTGCCGGGCTCCACGCCCTGCGGCCCATGAAAGATCAGCTCCATCCCGGTTTCGGTGCGGGCTGTACCGACATATTCGCGCCCTCGATATTCGATGGTCTCGACGGTCGCCTGCAGGTCATTGCGATGACCCGAACCGGACACGACATCATCGCCGCGTGCCATCAGCACGGCATCGTCACCCGGCTCAAGCCCATCCATCGCACGGCCAACGAGTTCGTTTCCCGCGACGGAAATGATCGCCTGCCCGTTCTCGACGCGCACGACCTTGCCTGGCAAGGCGTTGCGGAAACCCATGAAGGCGGCGACATCACGATAGCGGGGCTCTTCGTAAAGCTCGTGCGGTTTGCCGACCTGACGGATTTCACCGTCGCGCAAGACCACGATGCGGTCGGCCAGCGACAGGGCTTCGTCTTGATCGTGGGTCACATAGATCGTCGTTGAGCCGAGCTGGTTATGGATGCGGCGGATTTCGGCGCGCATCTCAAGCCGCAGCTTCGCGTCGAGATTGGAAAGCGGCTCATCCATGAGAACCACCGGCGGCTCGATGACGATGGCGCGGGCAATTGCCACGCGCTGTTGCTGGCCACCGGAAAGCTGTCCCGGCAGTTTTTCTTCCTGTCCTTGCAAGCGCACCAAAGCCAATGCGGCGCGCGCACGTTCGTCGATCTCGCTTTTTGCCAGACCGCGCATCTTGAGACCGAACCCGACATTTTGCAGGACATTCATATGCGGAAACAGCGCATAGTTCTGGAACACCATGCCGAAACCGCGATCCTCCGGTTTCAACTGGTCCACGCGCCGTTCATCGATATAGATACCGCCGCTCGTCGTGCCGAGAAGTCCGGCGATGCAATTGAGAGCCGTCGATTTCCCGCAGCCGGAAGGTCCCAGAAGTGCGATGAACTCGCCTTTCCGGATTGTGAGGTTGATTTCCCTCAGCGCATTGAAAGTTCCGAATGATCGGCTCATCCGGTCGAGCCGGAGTTCTTGAAAGGACATTGACACAAGCACCATGATTTAGAATTGGCGACTATCAGCGGCCAGTGGCGAGCCCTTCACGGCCCACCACCCAGCCTTCGGTCAATCAACCAGCGGCGACGTCTTCGTCCCAGCGGCGGAATGCAGCGACCAGCGCCTCCGGTTCGAGCGGCAGCTCGATCGGATTATTTGCAATCCAGTCGGCATATTCCGGACGGCCAAACTCCGCGATGATGTTCTGGCTTTCCTTCGGCGCCATTTCGATGGTGACGTCCTTCACAGCAGGACCCGGATAGAAATAACCGGCATCGTAGGAATAGGCCTGCTGGTCAGGCTTGAGCGAGAACTTGATGAACTCCATCAGCACTGCGATTTTTTCCTCGGACACGCCCTTAGGAATGGCGAAGTAATGCGCATCGCAAACCCAGTGGAAGCCTTCCAGCTTGCTGACGCCCATTTCCTTCGGCACCACACCGAGCGCACGCGGATTGATGTCCCAGCCAGTGGTGGTCACCGTCATATCGCGCGTGCCTTCGCCCAGTTCCTTCATGAGCGCGCCCGTACCTGCCGGGTAGTATTCAATATTCTTGTGCAGTTCCTTCAGATAGGCCCAGGTTTTGTCCCAGCCCTTGACCGGGTCCTTCGGATCACTATCACCCAGAAGATAGGGAAGCCCCATCAGGAAGGTGCGCCCCGGACCGGAATTGGCCGGGCGAGCATAGATGAACTTGTTCGGGTTTTCCTTCGTCCAGGCCAGCAGTTCTTCAGCGGTCTTGGGCGGTGTCTTCACCTTGTCGGGGTGATATTCAAGAAGGGGGCCAGATGGATAATAGGAAACCACAACGCCCTTGCCCTTCGACATTTCCTGCATACGCCATGCTGGTTCAAGATAGATATCCTGAAGCTTCGGCAAGCCGTTATCCGGCAACGCGATGATGTCGGTCCATATGTCATCGGCAAGTCCGGCGGAAAGCGCATCCGGCCCGACGATCACCATGTCTATGTCAATTCGGTTGGCGCGCTGCTGCGCCTTGATTTTCCCCGGCAGTTCCGGCGCCGGTGCCTTGTTGAAGGTGAAGCGCGAAACCAGCGCTTTCTGCTCGGCTGCGAAATTGTCGAAGATCGGTTGGGTCAGGGCCAGATTGCCAGCGGCATCAATGACGTTGAGCGCTACTGGCGACGACGGCAGTTTCGCCGACTGTGCCCATACGCCTTTCGGCAGCATGATACCCATGCCGGTCGCAATCCCGGCCCCCGCCATGAATGTACGACGTGAAATTCCCTTATTCATGTTCTCCTCCACTTTTTGGTTTTCCGGTGCGCCCCTCTTCTCCCTGTCAGGACGGCCGGGTTTCATTTGTCAGACAATGCCATCAGTCTCCCAGCCCGAGACGATTGTCTGGAGCACCTCGCGATCATTCGCTTCAAGCTGCGGCAATCCGGGTAGTCGCACTTTTCCGACCTCAAACCCCTGAATTTGCAACGCTTCCTTCACAACAGTCACGTTCGCGCCATTACGGTACTTGGTGCGCATGGTCTCGAAATCGGCAATGCTTTCGACTACCGCCCGCGCTTTTGCGAAATCTCCCGCTTCCAGCGCATTCCAGACCGCCAGCGAACGCTTCGGTGCAACATTCACGAGGCCAGAGGTAAAGCCGCGGCCACCAAGGGCATAAAAAGGCAAGGCCCAGCTTTCCGCCAAGCCGCAGATCCAGGTCGCATCCATGCCTTTTGTCGCCCGACAGCATTCGAAGAAGAGCATCGTGTTTTGCGATGCAAACTTGACGCCTGCGACCTTGGCATGGGTCGCAAGGCGCACCATTTCATCGAGCGGAATCAGATCCGAACGGATATAGGCAACGATTGGCAAGTCTATGGCTTCGGCAATCGCGATGAAATAATCCACCTGCGCATGCGGCGCCGCAAAGGGATCAAGCGGATGATGGATCATCACGCCATCGGCACCTTCGGCTTGTGCTGCTTGTGAAATCCTGATCGCATCACGCACGGAACGGCCGGCTGCGGCTGTCACAGCAGCCTTGCCATTTGCCGCTTTCACCGCGATAGCCTGCAAGCGGATGACCTCATCCACAGTCATGCTGTAGAACTCGCCCGTATTGCCGCCGGTAACGATATTATGCACACCGGCGCCGGCGATCCGCTCGACAATTTTCGCCGTCAGCGCGTCATCGATTTCACCATCTGTATCATAGGCAGTCGCGTGCACACCCGAAATGCCCCGAAGCACCCGGCGGTATTCCGCTAGATCCATTATTTCCTCCCAATGTACTGGTCAGAAGACCAGTTCGATATGCGTGTCTCCCGCTTTCACGATGTGTTCGCGCATCAGACGCTCAGCCAGATCGCCGTTACGTGCCGTAATTGCCTTCATGATTGCTTCGTGCTCGTTGAAGGATTGCCGACGCACATCCTCGCGCGACAGAACAGTCACCCTTGCGGCGTGGTCGTACATGCGCTGTGCATTTTGCAACCGGCGCAGATATTCACATCCCGATGCCTCATGGATGCCGTCGTGGAACTTCTCGTTCAGCTCGATCAGCTGATCGACATTGCCTGCCTCGACCGCCGCCCGCATTTCTTCAATCACCGCGCGAAGAAAGCCGAACGCCTCCTCGCCGCCATGCTTGGCCGCCTGCCGCGCAATGATGCTTTCAAGCGCGGCACGAGCGAGCGTCATCTCTTCGGCCTGCCGCGCATTGAACGACACGAACGTTCCACGACGGGCCTCCGTGCGCACCAGCCCTTCTCCTTCCAGCTGGCGCAGCGCTTCTTTCAAAGGGCTCGTGCTGATGCCCAGATCGGATGCCAGCTGCCTCTCATTCAGCTTTTCGCCGGACTTGATCCGCCCGGAAATAATCGCCTCCCGCAGATTGTCATGCACATGGTCTCTGAGGCTCTTCACCTTGATCGGAGAAAGGGGGGAAACGTTATCACCCAAGGCAACACCTGTTTGTCACTGAATTCACGCTCCGATCCTGAAACAGCGAATCTGATATGTCAATATCTGATACATCAGATATCAAAGGAAACTCTTCCGCTCGTTGTCAGACAATAAAAAAGACGGCCAAAGGCCGCCTTTATTAAGCGTATCCTGATATGCAGATCAGCCTATTCCGCCGCTGAATAATGCCCCTGATCCAGCCCGGCCTGCGCAATATGGAGGCGCTTGTAGCGTCCGTCCTTCATGGACAGAAGCTCGGCATGACTGCCCTGTTCGGCAATCCGCCCGCCCTCCACCACCAGAATGCGATCGGCATTGACGATGGTTGCAAGGCGGTGTGCGATCACCAGAGTCGTGCGCCCTTGCGAAAGCTCGGCGAGCGATTGCTGGATGGCACGTTCGGTTTCCGTATCAAGCGCGGAAGTCGCCTCATCAAGGATCAGGATCGGCGGGTTCTTCAGGAATATGCGCGCAATGGCCATGCGCTGCTTCTGCCCGCCGGAAAGCTTGACGCCACGCTCGCCGATAACCGTGTCATAGCCTTCCGGCAGATTGGCAATCACGCCATCAAGCCGCGCGCGGCGCGCAGCCTCGACGATTTCCGCGTCGGTCGCATCGAGACGGCCATAAGCGATGTTTTCCCGGATCGTTCCGGCGAACAGGAACACATCCTGACTGACAATACCGATATTCGACCGCAGAGACTTCAGGGTCATATCGCGAATGTCGCTGCCGTCGGCAAGAATCGCGCCCTTCGTCACATCATAGAAGCGCGGCAGCAGCGAGCAGATCGTCGTCTTGCCTGCACCTGAAGGACCAACAAAGGCAATCGTTTCGCCAGCACGAATGGAAATATCGAGACCATCGACAATGGGACGCTCGGTACTATAGCCGAAACTGACATCGCGATATTCGATATCGCCGGTCAGACGTGCAACGGACTGCGCACCGGGGCGGTCTGCAATATCCGGGCGCGTATCGAGAAATTCCGTATAGCGCTGAAAACCGGCAATGCCCTTCGGATATGTTTCGATGACCGAATTGATCTTTTCAATCGGGCGGAAGAACACGTTCACCAGCAGCAGGAAGCCGACAAATCCACCAGCCGTCAGTTCGCCGCGCACCACGAACCATGCGCCCGCCAGCATCACCACGACCTGCACAAAGCGCATCGACAGATAGGACAGAGACATCGACGCGGCCATGATCTTGTAGGCGGCGAGCTTGGTGGTGAGATACTTGTCGTTGCTCTCCGCGAAAAGCTGGCGTTCATGATCTTCGTTCGTAAAGGCCTGAACAACGCGGATGCCGCCGACATTTTCCTCGATACGCGCGTTGAAATCACCGACGCGCCGGTAAAGCGCGTGCCATGTGTGCGTCATGCGTCCGCCATAGCGGGCGGTGACATAGGCCGACAGCGGTACGATGACGGCGGTAATCAGCGCAAGCTGCGGATGCACCCACAGCATCAGGATGAAGGCGCCGATCAGGGTCATGATCGCGATGAAGACATCTTCCGGCCCGTGATGCGCCACTTCGCCGATCTCTTCCAGATCCTTGGTCAGCCGCGCCACAAGATGGCCGGTCTTCTGATTATCGAAGAAGCCGAAGGAGAGTTTCTGCAGATGATCGAAGGCCTTGCGGCGCATCTCTGTCTCGATCTTGATACCAAGCATATGCCCCCAATAGGTCACGATGACCTGCAGGAAGGCATTGACGACGTAAATGGCCAGCAGGCCGATCGCAGCAATGGCGATCACGCCGAGCTGGCCGGTCGGCAACAGCTTGTCGATGAAAAGCGTAACGGCAACCGGAAAGGCAAGCTCTAGCAGGCCGGATGCCACGGCGCTGGTAAAATCCAGCGCGAACAGCCCACGATGCGGACGATAATATCCGGCAAAACGTTTCAGCAATCCAGCCATGGCACGGTTCCCTCAAGATCGTTCAAAGGGTGCCTAACTCATTCATCTCCCTATTAAAAGGGTAATTTGACCAAAGAGTTCAAGATTTGAATGCTTCTGCTGGCTTTTGTCCGGAATTTCGCCGCCCGGAATGATTTTCCTATGAAGACTTCATCATAATACGATCGTGGAAAATCATTCCCAAAACCATCATCGCAACGAAGAGCCATACCTGCGGCAACCCCATGGACAGTGCGGACACGACAGGGCCGGGACAAAAGCCTGCCAGCCCCCAACCCGCGCCGAAGATGGCAGAACCGGTAATCAACCGACGGTCGATCTCAGTATTCTCCGGCAGATGGAAAGACTGGTCCAGCACCGGCCGCGCCATACGCCGCTGCAACATCACGCCGGGGATAGCCACCAGGAGGGCACCGCCCAGCACGAAGGCAAGGCTTGGGTCCCAATGGCCGCTGGTAATATTCAGGAAGCCCGTCACGCGCGATGGATCGATCATGCCCGACAGCGACAGACCAAACCCAAAGATCGCGCCCGCAAGCAGCGTCATGGCCAGACGCGCATATGCCGACTGTTTCATAGCAATGCTCCCGAAATGCTGGCCACCACAATGCCGGTTACAAGAAAGGTGAGCGTTGCGGCTATCGAACGCCTGGAAAACCGCGCCATGCCGAGGATGCCATGACCGGATGTGCAGCCCGATCCCATCCGCGTTCCGATGCCGACCAGAAGTCCTGCCACGACGATGACGGGCCAGGACATAGCCATCGTGACCGGGGGAAATGAACCATAAATCGCCTCATAGATAATCGGTCCCAGAACGAGGCCGACGACAAAGACCGCATTGGCTGGAATCTGTTTGCCACCCAGAAGCCGCCCGACGATGCCACTGATCCCGGCGATGCGCCCATTGAAGACGAGCAGCAGGACTGCGGAAAGACCGAGCAACATGCCGCCTGCCAATGATTGCAGATAGGTTGTGATCATGCCCGTTCCTCCGGTGCGCAAAAAATGCCGTAAAGCGCCTCGATGAGTTGTGCAGCCTTGGCTTCCGTCAGCCGGTAGAAAATCTGCTTCGCTTCGCGACGGGTTTCGACAATGCCCGCTTCGCGCAGCACGCCCAGCTGTTGCGACAGCGTCGGCTGGTGAATGCCAAGCGCTTCCTCCAGCTCTCCAACCGAATATTCCCGTTCTGCAAGCGTGCAGGCCAGCATAAGCCGCGCCGGATGCGACAGCGTCTTGAGGAGTTCGGCAACCTCGGTTGCCCGCCCCTCCATTTCCGTGCGCGTCATCTTGTTTTCATGGGCTGGCACTCGGCCCGAAATCGCATCCATCATGGCACCCAATTTTCAATATACAATTAAATATAATGTATATTGTTTTTTTTCAAGAGAGCCAGAACAGTAATACCGCCGTACAAAATTGAACGGCGGCTTTGAGCTCAATTCTGGAGCAGTGACTGAACGGCGGCCAGTTCCGTCTGGCGCAACTCGTGCCCGCCCGGATGCCAGACCAGCTCGACATCAGCTTTCTGGCGCTCGAAATAATATGCAAGCGCTTCTGTCAGATCCGGCGGACAGATCGGGTCCATCCGCCCGGCAGTCATCAGAATTTTCGCGCCTTCGAGCGCCGGATTGTCCTTCGGCCTGAATGGCACCAGCGGATGCAGAAGTGCCGCCTTGTCGAACACCCTGCCTTTCTCGATCAGAAGGTTCGCCATGATATTGGCGCCATTGGAATAGCCGAGCCCGATCACTTCGGATGGCTTGTGCTGAGCCACAAGGCCAGCGATGAAATCGGCCATCTTGTCGGTGGCGCGAGCAAGGTCTTCCATATCGTAGACGCCCTCGCCTGTGCGGCGGAAGAAGCGCGCAGCTCCATATTCCGACACATCACCGCGTGGCGACACGATGGTCGCTTCCGGCAAAAGCTGTTCCGCCAGACCGAAAAACTGGTTTTCATCGCCGCCCGTACCGTGAAACACGATGAACAGCGGCGCTCCGTTCGCACCGGCCTTCAGCCGGTGCTCATAGGTTTGGATTGTCATGTTCGATCTCCTGTCCCGACGTCTTCAGATCCTGTCCAGATGCTCTTCGAGATAGCCACGCAGATGCTGGTGCTGCTCCGGCAGCTTCAGCGCTTCACCGAGATGGGCCGTATCCTCGTCGCGGTCGAAACCGGGTTCGTTGGTCGCCACCTCGAACAGCACGCCGCCCGGCGTGCGGAAATAGATCGCCCAGAAGTAATCGCGGTCGATGACCGGTGTGACGTGATAGCCCGTATCCATCAGCGCCTTGCGCACCTCCAGCTGCTTCTCGCGGTTTTCGACGGCGAATGCCACATGATGCACGGAACCGGCACCCTGCTGGTTGCGACCAACTGCTGGCAAGGTTTCCAGATCGATGACGCCCGCACCATTGCCTTCCGGCATGATGAGCCGGGTGACACCGTCCTTCGCATCGAGCTTCTGGTATCCCATATATTTCAGCAATTCCGAGGTCGCGCCTTCGTCGCGAAGCCGCATTGAGACCGAATGAAAGCCACGGATGGCGTGCTCGGCATCAATCCCCTCATGTGCCCACGGCGCACGCGGATCGTCCTTCACTTCAACCAGTGCAAAACTGTCGCCATCCGGTCCACGGAAATGGATACGCTTTTCGCCGAACGCCTCGTCTTCGGATTCAATCTTGACGGCGGATTGCTCGAAACGATCCTCCCAGAAGCCAAGAGAACCCTGCGGCACAGCAAATACCGTCGTCCCCACCTCGCCCGTACCATCGCGACCGCGCGGCATGCAGGGAAATGGAAAATAGGTCATGACAGTGCCGGGCGTGCCTAGTTCATCACCATAATAGAGATGATAGACACTCGGATCGTCGAAATTGACAGTCTTCTTGACGCGGCGCAGTCCCAGAGTATCGGTGAAAAAGCGGTTATTGGAGCGCGCATCGGCGGCAAGCGAGGTCACGTGGTGGAGGCCCTTGATCTGATTAAGCATGGCTATCTCTCCTGTTGTGTTACCGCCAATATAGCCATCGGTATGATCATTGAAACATTGACAATCATGCACAGATTGTATCGATTTCAGATACAGTTGCAGGCTATGATGATTTCCATCTAGACGTACTGCCCATTCAAAGTTTAGCTACCTGCAACAGCAATATAGAAAGGCTCCCCATGGCGTCCGGCTTGTTCGCGCTTCTCGATGATGTCGCAGCCATTGCGAAAATGGCGGCAGCTTCGCTCGACGATGTTGCAGGACAGACGGCAAAGGCCAGCGCCAAGGCAGCAGGCATCGTAATTGATGATACGGCCGTCACGCCGAAATATGTTGTGGGGCTGAAGCCGGAACGTGAATTGCCGGTCATCTGGAAAATCACCAAGGGATCGCTGCGCAACAAGCTCATCGTCCTGCTGCCGCTGGCGCTCATCCTCGGCTATTTCGCACCATCCTTCATCATGCCGCTTCTGATGATCGGCGGTGTCTATCTGGCCTTTGAAGGAACGGAAAAGCTGGTGGAGTTCTTCATCCCGCACAAGGAAGAGGAACATGAGGAAACCAAGGGCACGACTGCCAAGGAGATCGAGGAAACAACCGTCAGCGGTGCGATCCGCACGGACTTCATCCTGTCGGCGGAAATCATGGCACTGACGCTGGCGGGCCTGGCTCCGTCGAGCATTTATACGCAGGCGGCCATCCTCGCCGCAGTCGGCATATTGATCACCTTCGCCGTTTATGGCGTGGTCGGCATCATCGTGAAGCTCGACGATATGGGCGTCTCGCTCGTGCGCAACAGTCACACGGCTTTCGGCAGGCAACTCGGCAAGGGGCTGGTCGCGGGCATGCCCATCATATTGAAGGTTCTGAGCACTGTCGGCACCATCGCCATGCTTTGGGTCGGCGGCAGCATCATCGTACATGGGCTGGATTCCATCGGCATCCATAGCGTTGAAGCCTTCATCCATTCCATCGTCTCGCACCTGCCGACCGAGGGCACCCGGTTTGCAGCCGCCTTCGAATGGATCGCCACCTCCTTCCTGCAGGCTGTACTTGCGGTTCTAATCGGTATTGTCGTCGTGATAGCCGTCAACGTCTTCAAGGCCCTGAAAGCGAAGGCCTAGAGCGCGTTTCGATCTGATTGCATCAGATCGGCGCCCTATCTGTTCGTTTTCACGCATGTCTTCATCCCGAAGCCGGTTCCCACTTTCGGGAGACATGCTCTAACTTCAGGCCAGATAGCGCTTGAACCATTCGATTGTCCGATCCCATGCGAGCTTCGCCGCCGCTTCGTCGTAGCGCGGTGTGGAATCGTTGTGGAAGCCATGATTGACGCCCGGATAGATGTAAGCCTCGTAGGTCTTGCCGTTCTTTTCCAACGCTTCCTCATAAGCGGGCCAGCCCTCGTTGATGCGGGTGTCCAGTTCGGCGTAGTGCAACAGGATAGGCGCCTTGATGCGCGGCACGTCATCCGCCGGGGCCTGCCTGCCATAGAAAGGCACAGCGGCTGCGAGTTCCGGAAAGGCGACTGCCGCCGCATTGGCAACACCACCGCCATAGCAAAAGCCGGTAATGCCCACCTTTCCGGTCGTCAGATCGCTTTTCATCATGAAATCGACCGCCGCAAAGAAGTCGTTCATCAGCTTGGTCGGGTCGACCTGCTGCTGTAATTCACGGCCCTTATCGTCATTGCCGGGATAGCCACCAACCGAGGTGAGACCGTCGGGCGCGAGTGCGATGAAACCGGCCTTTGCGACCCGGCGGGCGACGTCTTCGATATACGGGTTCAGTCCGCGATTTTCGTGCACTACCACGACGGCGGGCAGCTTGCCCTGCAGCTTGGCCGGTCGCACCAGATATGCGCGGACCTCGCCGTTTCCTTCCGGTGACGGATAGGTGATGTATTCGGGATGGATGTCGGGATCGGTGAATTCGACCTGTTGCGCCATCGCATAATCGGGACTGAGCGAGGCCAGTATGGTTGTGGCCGTCATGGTGCCGACCGCAAACTTTGCAGCCTTGTCCAGAAACTCTCGTTTGGTTATCCGGCCATGGGCATAGAAATCGTAGAGTTCGAGAAGTTCTTGCGGGAAATCCTTCGCCGTCAGACGTGTCATGGTCAGCCCTTCCTCTCAAAGAAGGTCAGTCTAGCACAAGGTTGAAATGGAGCCACACCGCTGCCAGCAATGCATAGCGGCAGCTTCTTCACATTGATTGAAACCAACTTTACTGCATTCGTCTTTCAAAACAAAAGGCCCGGCAAAAGCCGGGTCTTTTCAATGAATTATATCCGAGAGCATCAGATATTCGGCTCGATCTTGCCCTTGCCTTTAGCCCCGCCTTTATCCTTGGCCGTGAGCTTGTCGATATAGGCGAGGAACAGCGCCGAAAACACGAATGCCAGATGGATGATGGTGAACCACAGCAACTGGTTTGACGTGTAGGTGGTGGCGTTGAGGAATATCTGCAGCAGATGGATCGACGAGATCGCCACGATGGTCGAGGCAACCTTGATCTTGAGCGAGCCTGCATCGATGGTGCCAAGCCAGTGCACCTCGTCGCCGGCCTGATCGAAGCGGCTGACGAAATTCTCATAGCCCGAAATGATGACCATCACCACGAGGCTCGCAATCAACGCCGCGTCGATGAGCCCGAGGACTTTCAGGATCGTGTCGGTATCATTCAGCGCGGTAACTTTCGTTGCAAAATCGAACAGCTTGCCCACGAAGGATACAGCATAGATCGCCAGCGCAACGGCGAGACCGAGATAGAAGACAACCAGCAGCCAGCGTGACGCCAGAATGATATTTTCGATCAGAAGTTCAATTCGTTTCATCGATCCGGTTCCAGGTAATCATATCGACACCTCTTAAAAAACCGCGCGCTTTTGGCAAGCGCGTCAGATATTGAATGATGTGCAAAAGTAGGATCGCGACTGCTTTCTTACAATATCAGCTTTCGTCTGCTGCTTGCAGCAATTCCAGTGCGAGCTTGCGCGCCCCCGCAGAAATGTCCGGATTGAAGACCAGCCAATAACCTTTGTCGCTCGTCTGCGACACCTCGCAAGCATGGACAAGCTGCCCACGCTGCACGGCCCCGTCGATCAGCCCCGCCCAGCCAAGCGCCACCCCCTGATCGGCAATGGCTGCCTCGATCACCAGATTATAGGTGTTGAAGACCAGCCCGTAATTGCCGTCCTCGATGTCCTCACCGATAGCATCGAGCCATGACTGCCATGTGAACCAGCGATCACCCTGCAGCGTATCAAGATGCAGCAGTGAAGCGGTACCCAGCCGTTTCCCATCCGGAAACGGGCCATGTTCGGCAAGATAGGCTGGCGAACAGACCGGCACGACTTTTTCACCGATGAAGGCGATAGCGTCCTTCGGGAAATCCTCGCGACCGCCGAAAAGGACCGAAATATCCGCGTCACGCCGGTCGAGCGGCTGAAGCATGGATGATGCCGTGATGCGCACATCCACCTCCGGATGTTTCGGGCGAAACTGCGCGACACGCGGCATCAGCCAGAACGTCGCGAAGCCATAGTCGGTCGCGATCCGCAGTCCCGGCGCGCGCTGACGGCGTTTGATCTGCTGCACAGCCTCATCGATTCCATCGAGACCGGAGCGCACTGCTTCATAAAGAATGCGGCCCTCGGGCAATATCTCAACGCCGCGCGCCCGCCGGGCGAACAATGCGACGCCCAGACGCTCCTCGATGCGTTTTATCTGATAGCTGACGGCCGGTTGCGTCATGCCGAGTTCACGCGCTGCAAGGGTCAGATTTTCCAATCGTCCCACCGCTTCGAAAACGCCAAGGCTGCCAAGGTCCCAGGATGGAGAAACCATAAATACTTTCTATAGCTTCGATAAAAAATGAATGGGTTTTTCCTTAGCCTAAATGATGTTCTCCTTAAAGTAGGAACATAAGACATAACTGGTCTTAATCTATAGGAGGGGTCACAAAATGCGCTACTTGAAGATTGCGGCACTGGCGTTCACGGCACTGGCGGGGCTTTCAGGAGCGGCTTCTGCTGCCGATCCCGCCGCTTGCGAAACCATCCGGCTGTCCGATCCGGGCTGGACCGACATCACCTCCACCAACTCCGTCGCAAGCGTGCTGCTGGAAGGTCTCGGCTATAAGCCCAATGTAAAAACCATGTCCGTGCCCATCGGCTATGAGGCGCTCAAGACTGGCAATCTTGACGTTTTCCTCGGCAACTGGATGCCCGCACAACAGAAGTTCCGTGACGATCTCGACAAGGCGAAAGCCGCCGAAGTCATCGTGAAAAACCTCGAAGGGGCAAAGTTCACGCTGGCCGTGCCGGATTATGTGGCAAGCGAAGGCGTGAAGGACTTTGCCGACCTCGCCGCCCATGCGGACAAATTTGGCAAGGAAATCTACGGCATCGAGCCGGGTGCACCTGCCAACCAGAACATCCAGAAAATCATCGAGGACCACAAGTTCAAGCTCGATGGCTGGAAGCTGGTGGAATCGAGCGAGCAGGCCATGCTCGCGCAGGTGGATCGCAAGAACAAGGATAAGGCTTGGGTCGTGTTTCTGGCCTGGGCGCCGCACCCGATGAACAACAAGCTCAAGATAGAATATCTGGCGGGTGGCGATGACTATTTCGGCCCGAATTTCGGCGGCGCGGAAGTCTACACGCTTGGCCGCACCGGCTGGGCCGCCCAATGCCCGAATGCCGCAACGTTCTTCAAGAACCTCACTTTCACTGTCGATATCGAGAATGAGCTGATGGGCAAGATTCTCGATGAAGGTGCGGAAGGTCCTGCAGCCGCCAAGGAATGGCTGAAGGCGCATCCGGACCAGATCGACAAATGGCTTGCGGGCGTCACCACCTTCAAGGGCGAACCGGGCGCGGAAGCCGTCAAGGCAAACCTCGGTCTTTAACCGAGAACAACACGCACTTTGCAGGCGGGCGTTTCAGCGCCCGCCGTTTCGCGTTCCCACACTTGCCAACGGTCCCGCACAATGAAAAAGCCGAATATCCTCATCCTCATGGTCGATCAGCTGAACGGCACGTTCTTTCCGGACGGCCCGGCCGAATTCCTGCATGTTCCCAATCTGAGAAAGCTTGCCGAACGTTCCGCACGTTTTGCCAACTGCTACACGGCAAGCCCTCTTTGCGCCCCGGCGCGTGCGTCGTTCATGTCGGGCCAGTTGCCGTTTCGAACTGGCGTCTATGACAATGCGGCGGAGTTTTCGTCTGAAATCCCAACCTATGCGCATCACCTTCGCAACGCTGGCTACCAGACGGCGCTTTCCGGCAAGATGCATTTCGTCGGTCCGGATCAGCTGCACGGTTTCGAGCAGCGGCTCACCACCGACATCTACCCGGCGGATTTCGGCTGGACGCCGGATTATCGCAAGCCTGGTGAACGTATCGACTGGTGGTATCACAATCTCGGTTCGATCACCGGAGCGGGTTCCGCCGAAATCACCAACCAGCTCGAATATGACGATGAAGTTGCCTATCAGGCCGAAGCGAAGCTCTATGATCTGGCGCGCGGCCACGACGAGCGGCCATGGTGTCTGACTGTCAGCTTTACCCACCCACATGACCCTTACGTAGCGCGCAAGCGCTTCTTCGATCTCTATGCGGACATTCCCGAACTTGATCCGAAAATCGGACCGCTGGCTGAAAGCGAGATCGACCCGCACACCGAACGCCTGTTACGGGCCTGCAAGGCCGAGGACTACGATCTGACCCGCGAGAAGGTTCGCACGGCACGTCAGGCCTATTTCGCCAATATCTCCTATGTGGATGACAAGATCGGCGTCCTGCTCGATGTCGTCGAACGCTGCGGCATGGCGGAAGACACGATTGTCGTCTTCACTTCCGATCACGGCGATATGCTTGGCGAACGCGGCTTGTGGTTCAAGATGAGCTTCTTCGATGGCTCCGCTCGCGTCCCGTTGATGATTGCGGCCCCGCAATTGCGGGCTGGCCGCGTGGATGCGCCCGTCTCGACGCTCGACGTTCTGCCGACACTGGCGGACCTTGCCGGGATCGACCTCAAGGGCATCATGCCGTGGACCGACGGCGTTTCACTGACAGATGTTGCCTCTGGCGCGGAGCGCGGGGCGGTGCCTATGGAATATGCAGCCGAAGGCACCATTGCGCCAATGATCTCGCTGCGGGATGGCGACTGGAAGCTCAACCTGTGCCGCGCCGACCCGCCACAATTGTTCAACCTTGCCGACGATCCCGACGAGCTGCGCAATCTGGCGGAACTGCCGGAATTCAAAACCGCTCTGGACGACCTTCTGGCCAAAGCTGAAAAACGCTGGAATCTGGAACGCTACGATGCCGACGTCCGGGCCAGTCAGGCGCGTCGCCACGTCGTCTATCCGGCGTTGCGCAACGGCGCCTACTATCCATGGGACTACCAGCCGCTGCAAAAGGCGTCCGAGCGCTATATGCGCAACCACATGGACCTGAACGTGCTGGAAGAAAACCAGCGCTTTCCGCGCTGATTAGCAAAGCGGGGCCTCACAGCCCCGCCTGTTCAAATTCTTACTGTTCGGAAAATTCCAGAACCGTGCCGCTGGCATTTTCCGGCAGCACGGCGATGCCCGCAGATGTCTTCACGTGGGAAATTCCGTTGGTATCGAGAACGCCGCGCGCCTTGTCCAGCGAAGCGACCCGGATGCGCAGAACGGCGAAAGCCTTGCCCGGTGTCCGGGCAAAATCCACACCGGGATAGATTGCAGCGGCTTTCTCCTCACTCACAACCCATATGTCTGCCGAACGTGAGCCTGTCGAAACCTTCCAGCCACCATCCTGTACCTCTGCCTTGCCATTGGCGTACAGGCGGGCAAAACCATTGGCAGCAGCTTCCGGATCGGATGAGATGGCAACAATGGCGGAAAGGCCATTTGCACCATTTGCATGTTCGATCAGTTCCGGCAGCCAGACTGTTTCGCGGGTCTTGTGCTGGCACATGAAGACCATACCTTGCGGCACTTCACTTTCCGCGAAAGACACCGTTTCAAAAGCCGCAACACCCTCGCCGCCGCCCGGCAGTTCTACGGGACGCTGAAACGCGCCAACCTCGCCGGTCTTGATGCCAAGTGCGTCCAGTTCCGCCTTGGCATCGCGCGCATTGTCGATGCGGCAGGCAATGGCATGGAGGCCTTCGCCCTGCGCTGCCAGTTTCTCACGCTGATGCAGATTACCCGGCGTCTCGGCAACGATGCCGAGCAGCTCGAAATAATCCTCCGGAAACATGATGGTGTAGTTGCCGGTGCCCTTTTCCTTGCTGTGGAGTCCACGTGGGCTCAGTGTGAATCCGAAACGGCGATATTGTTCGGCACTTTTCTCCAGATCGCCGACCAGCAGGAAAATATGATCGACGCCTTTGACCGGATGAGACATACAAAACTTCCTTTTCTATTTCTTGGTCGGAGCCAGAACGATCTCGTGGATCGTAACCTTGGGATTCATATTGGCAACATAGAGGGCGGTTTCAGCCATATCCTCGGGCTGGATGACATCATCCATGCGAGAGAGATCGAAGCCCGGACGACGCGCCAGAAGCGGCGTCGCCACCTCACCGGGGCATAGCACCGTCGACCGGATGCCGTTTGGTCCTTCCTGCGCATTCAGGCTGGCGCTCAGATCGTTGAGCGCATGTTTGGACGCACCATAGGGGACGCCGCCGCCGGGCGATGAAAACCGCCCTGCCCAGGACGATGTGTGGATCATCAACCCACCACCCTGTGCGCGCATGGGCGTCAAAGCAGCGGCAATCACATTGATCGCACCCTTGATGTTGATGTCGATGACATCGTCCCATGAATCGAAATCAATATCCGCCCAGCTACGGCGCGGAATATTGAGACCGGCATTGTTGCAGAGCACATCAAGACGACCTGCCCAATCGACGATGGCTCCGGCAGTAGCGGCAACCGCCTCCCGGTCGAGAACATCCGCCGGAAATATCTGCGCCTCGCCACCATTGGAGACGATCTCCTCGGCAATCACTGCAAGTGCATCCGCCTTGCGGCCCGTTAGCGCGACGCGCCAGCCTTCACGCGCGAACCGTCGTGCCATGGCAGCGCCGATGCCGGACCCGGCGCCGGTGATCCAGACCGCACCGCGCTCGTTTTTGCCCGAGTTTGCGTTCTGCTCGGGGGAATTCTGACTCATCAACAAACTCCGTCGTAGAAAATCGACATTTATTAACGCAGGCTGGTCGAGAAATTTTACCAATTTTGCCCGCGATATTAGTTTATCTTGACATTATCGCCACGGATTCTAGCATATCAATGCTTGCATACAATAAAGACCCTCTGAGGTGGCATTTCGTTGCGATTTCAGGGGCTTGAACAATATTGGGACGTGCGGGAAAAGAGGCTGGAAAGCCCTCCCTCAACGTCCTTCAGGGGAACAGAGAATGCATATCAGAAAAGCTGGCCTTGGCCTGTTTCTAGCGGCGTTTTCGCTTGCGACGGCGTCTTCGCACGCCGAAGAAGTGAAGCGCGGCGGCACTGTCATCGTCCATATGAACACCGAGCAGGGTGTGCTTAACCCTGCGCTGCGCGCCTCCACCGGCGTCTATCAGATCACCGGCCGTATCATGGAACCGCTGATCGACCGCACTTATGAGGGCTACGTGCCGGTTCTGGCGACCAGCTGGTCTTCCTCGGAAGACGGCAAGGCTATCACCTTCAAGCTGCGCGAGAATGTGCGCTGGCACGACGGCCAGCCCTTCACCTGCGATGACGTTTCGTACAGCGCGATGAATCTCTGGAAGAAGCTGCTCAACTATTCGACCACGCTTCAGGCCAATCTCGAAGCCGTCGATTGCACCGATCCGCACACGGCAGTGTTCCGCTATTCCAAGCCGATGCCGCTGGAGCTGCTCGTCGCCGCCATGCCTGATCTCGGCCATCCGGTGCCGAAGCATCTTTATGAAGGCACTGATATTCTCAAGAACAAGTACAACGCCGCGCCGGTGGGCACGGGACCGTTCAAGTTCGTCGAGTATGAGCGCGGCCAGCACATCATTGCCGAGCGCAACGACGATTACTGGCGTGGCAAGGAATATCCTTATCTCGACCGCATCGTCTGGCGTTTCATGCCGGACAAGGCCGCTGCTGCCGCAGCGCTTGAAGCCGGTGAAATGATGGAAACCGCCTTCAACGGTATTTCCATGTCGGATACCGAGCGCCTCCAGAAGGATGGCCGCTTTGACACCGGCACCAAGGGTTTCGAAAACAACGTTGCCCACTCGACCATCGAGTTCAATCTGCGCAATCCGATCCTTGCCAATCTGAAGGTTCGCCAGGCGATCTATCACGCGCTCGATATCGACTTTGCGATCAAGACGATCATGCGCGGCTATGCCAAGCCGGGCCGTGGCCCGATCCCAAGCGCCGGCGGCGCCAATTACACGGATCAGGTCCAAACCTACCCGTATGATGTTGAAAAGGCGAAGAAACTGCTCGACGAAGCCGGTTATCCGGTTGGCCCCGACGGCATCCGCTTCAAGCTGCGTCATCGCCCGGCACCATGGGGTGAATATACGCAGCTCTGGGCCGAATATTATGCTCAGGCGATGAAGGAAGTCGGTATCGACGTCCAGATCCTGACCAACGATGCGCCGGGCTTTCTGAACGGTGTCTATCGTGACCATGACTTCGACACGGCAAGCGGCTGGCACCAGTTCCGCTCCGATCCGGCTGTTTCCACCACCGTCTGGCTGCGTTCCGGCGCTCCGGTCGGCACGGCATGGTCCAACCAGTTCGACTACAAATCGGACGAAATGGACAGCCTGATCGACAAGGCTGCCAGCGAGCTCGACCCGGCCAAGCGCGCCGATCTTTATCACCAGATCCAGCAGCTTGAGATGAAAGACCTGCCGGTCATCTTCGCCATCGAACATCCGTTCGTCGGCGTGACCAATAAGGTCTTGAAGAACCACCACAACACGCCGCGCTGGGATTCTTCCAGCTGGTACGATCTGTGGATCGATCAATAAACAATACCAACCGCTGCCGGTCATCCGGCAGCGGCTCCCCAGTTTTATGAATGCTGAAATGAATATCTTGCAGGATAACCCGCAATGCCCCTGCCCCCGATCCTGACTTTTGCGCTGCGGCGCATCTTGCAGGCGATCCCCGTCATTCTTCTCATCATGATCGGGTCATTCCTGCTGATCAAGCTTGCGCCCGGCGATACCGTGGACGCACTTGTTGGCGACATGGGCGGCGCAGATCCGCAATTCGTCGCCAATCTGCGCGCCGAATACGGCCTTGACCAGCCGGTCTGGACACAGCTCTGGATTTACATGACCAAGCTGGCGCAGTTCGATTTCGGCTGGTCCTATGTCTACGAGCAGCCGGTGCTGGATGTGCTGATGGCCCGCCTTTTGCCGACCCTCCTGCTCATGGTTTCCTCGCTTTCGGTGGCCTTCATTTTCGGCATTGCGCTTGGGGCTTTTGCGGCGCGCAAGGCATATTCCCTGACCGACAATGCAATTTCCACGCTCGGTCTTGTTTTCTATGCCATGCCGAGCTTCTTTCTCAGCCTCATCTTGATGTTCATCTTTTCCGTCAAGCTCGGTTGGCTGCCGGTCGGCGGTTACAAGACGATTGCCGGGTTTTACACCGGTTGGAAGAATGTCTGGGATATTGCCGTGCACCTCGTCATGCCGACGACGGCGCTTTCGCTCATCTATCTTGCATTCTACATGCGCCTGATGCGCACCAGCGTGCTGGAAGTGGCTGACCTTGATTATGTTCGTACCGCACGCGCCAAGGGTGCAAGCGGTGCAAGGCTGATGTTCCATCACATCATGCGTAACGCATTCCTGCCTGTCGTTACGCTGCTCGGACTGCAATTCTCGACTGTGCTTGGCGGCTCGGTCGTGATCGAGACAATCTTTTCGCTGCCCGGCCTCGGCCAGCTTGCCTACACCTCCGTGATCAAGCGCGACCTCAACACGCTGATGGGCATCATCTTTCTGTGCTCGGTGCTGGTGGTGATCGTCAATTTCATCACCGATCTCATCTATGCGCGGCTTGATTCCAGGATCGAACTGTCATGACTTCACAGGACCTCTCCCTCACCCGCCCGCAGGTCTCCCGCACGAAAGTTCTGTGGCAGCGCTTCAGCCGCAACCGCGCCGCCGTACTGGGCCTTATCCTCTTCATCGCCGTGGTCCTGATCGCGCTGTTGGCCGACGTCATTGCGCCCGGCGACCCGTTGCGCCGCGCTGGCGATCCGCTTGTCTGGCCATTCGTCAATGCTGCAACGCCGCTTGGTACCGACCAGCTTGGGCGTGATATCATGGCAGGCATTGTCCATGGCGCGCGCATTTCGCTTCTGATCGGCGTGGTCGCCACCCTGATTTCTATCGTGATCGGCATCATCATCGGCGCGCTTGCCGGCTATTATGGTGGCTGGGTGGATGACGTTCTGATGCGCATCACCGAAGCCTTCCAGACCGTTCCAAGCTTCGTACTGCTTCTGACACTGGTAGCAATCTTCGGCTCATCGATCGAAAATATCATCATCTGCATCGGCATCGTGTCATGGACCGCGCCTGCCCGCATGGTGCGCGCCGAATTTCTGGCGCTGCGCAAGCGCGAATTCATCGATGCAGCGCGCAATCTCGGCGTCGGGAATGCCTCAATAATCTTCCGTGAAATCCTGCCGAATGCCCTGCCGCCGGTGATTGTCTTCGCATCCGTGGTGATGGCCACTTCCATCCTGATGGAAAGCGCGCTCGCCTTCCTCGGCCTCGGTGACCCAAACTATGCAAGCTGGGGTAACATGATCGGCCAAGGTCGCGCCGTGCTGCGCACTGACTGGTTCTGCTCGGTTATTCCCGGCATCGCCATTCTGCTCACCGTTCTTTCCTTCAGCCTGCTTGGCGAAGGCCTGAACGACGCGCTTAATCCGAGGCAGAAGAAATAATGACCGCTGCACCCGTTCTCGAAATCAAAAATCTGCAGATCGCGCTGCCAAAGGGCGCCGACCGCCCTTACGCCCTGCAGGACCTGACACTGACCATCAACCCCGGTGAAATCGTCTGCCTCGTCGGCGAAAGCGGCTCCGGCAAATCGCTTTCGGCAGGCGCAATCATGCGCCTTTTGCCGGAACCGCATGTGCGCGTGACCAATGGCACAATCAGGCTGGAAGGCACCGATCTCTATTCGCTCAGCGAAACCGACATGAAGAAGCTGCGCGGCGACCGCATCGGCATGATCTTTCAGGAGCCGATGACCGCACTCAACCCGCAGAAGACGGTCGGCTGGCAGATCGATGAAGTGTTGCGCCTGCACACGAAACTCGGTCGCAAGGAACGTCGCGCCGCCGTGCTGAACATGCTGGCGGAAGTGAAAATTCCGGACCCGGAATCCGCTTACAACGCCTATCCGCACCAGATTTCGGGCGGACAGCGCCAGCGCGTCATGATTGCCATGGCGCTTATCCTGAAACCGCGCCTCATCATTGCCGATGAACCAACCACCGCGCTCGATGTGACCACGCAGGCACAAATCCTGAAACTGATCCGCGACCTGCAACGCGAACACGATACCGGCATCCTGTTCATCACGCATGACTTCGGCGTGGTGGCGGAAATTGCCGACCGCGTTGCCGTTCTGCGGCTTGGCGAACTGGTCGAGGAAGGCCCGGCAAACGAAGTGCTGAACCATCCGCAGCACCCATATACCAAGGCGCTGATTGCATCGGTTCCAGCTCTCACTCCGCCCGAACCGAAGCCATCTGTGGACGCTCAGCCGATCATTCTCAAGGCGAGCGCTTTACGCAAAACCTTCAAGGCGCGCGGCGGATTGCTGACCGGCAAAAGAAGTGCCGTTCCTGCCGTGAAGGACCTTTCGTTTGAACTACGTCAGGGTGAAACGCTTGGCGTCGTGGGCGAAAGCGGGTCGGGCAAGACAACCGTTTCGCGCATCGTCACCCGTCTGCTTGAAGCCGATAGCGGCAAGGTCGATGTGAATGGCAAAGATTTTCTGAGCGCCAGCCCGCGTGAAGTGCGGGCCATGCGCAAGGACATCCAGATGGTCTTTCAGGACCCGATGGCCTCGCTCAACCCGCGCCGCCGCGTCGTGGACCTGATCGCACAGGGGCCAATCGTCCATGGCGTACCGAAGGCAGAGGCGCACGCAAAGGCCCGCGAGTTGCTGGAGCTGGTCGAGCTTTCGCCTGCCGCAGCCGGCCGTTTTCCGCATGAATTTTCCGGCGGGCAGCGGCAGCGCATCGGCATCGCCCGCGCGCTGGCGCTGGAGCCGCGCATCATCGTCGCCGACGAACCGGTCTCCGCGCTCGATGTCTCCGTACAGGCTCAGGTGTTGCGGCTTCTGGCCGGCCTCCGCGAACGGCTCAATCTGTCGCTTCTTTTCGTCACGCATGATCTGCGCGTCGCGGCCCAGCTTTGCGACCGCATCATCGTCATGTCGAAGGGTGAGATCGCCGAAGCAGGTCTGACGGCGCAAGTCTTCGCTAATCCGCAACATGAATATACACAGCGCCTCCTTGCCTCCATTCCCGGCAAGGGCTGGACGCCTCCTCGTTTGGAAAATGCGTGACACCATGCAGAACATAGTCTTTCCACCCTCCATCTGGGCTGCCACTGCCCCTGCCCGCATACCGGCAAAGCCGCTGACCAATGACGCGGAAGCCGATATCGCCATCGTCGGCGGTGGTTTTACGGGGCTTTCAGCAGCGCTCCATCTGGCGAAACGCGGCAAGCGCGTCATCCTGCTGGAAGGCAATGCGGTCGGCTGGGGCGCATCGGGGCGCAACAATGGACAGGTCATTCCGACCATGACTTCGGCGGAACCCGATGCAATCGCCAAACGCTACGGCGCATCGGGTGAACGTTTTGCCAGACTGATCGGCAATAGTGCCGACATTCTTTTCTCCATCGTGCGTGATGAAAACATCGAGGCCGAGGCCGAGCAGAACGGCTGGTTCCAGCCTGCCCATTCGCCGGGCCGGGTGAAGCTTTCGCAAACCCGCGTGGACGCATGGAAACGCTTCGGCTTCCCGGCGGAATTTTTCGACCGCGCCGCAACATCGCGGCTGTTGGGCAGCGATTTCTGGTATGGCGGCATGTTCAACCCGACCGGCGGTCATATCAATCCGCTGGCCTTCGCGCGCGGTCTTGCCACTGCTGCCGAACGCCACGGCGCGATCATTCACGAACAAAGCCCGGTCATCTCCTATGCCCAGGTGGGTGATCACTGGGAGGTCAAGACCGCCAGTGCCACAGTTCGCGCCAAGGGCTTTCTGCTCGCCACCAACGCCTATACCGGCGAGTTGCGTGAAGGGCTTGCTCCGCGCCTTGCCCGCACCATCGTGCCGGTGCTCTCGTGGCAGATGGCGACCGCGCCCGTCAGCGATAATCTGCGCGCAACGATTTTGCCCGGTCGGCAGGCCGTTTCCGACACCCGCGGCGACCTGCGTTTCTTCCGCTACGATGCCCGCAACCGGCTGATTACCGGCGGCGTGGTGATGGGCGATTTCAACATCGCAGAACGCGTCAAGCGCAAGACGGCGCGCAACATGGCGGAAGCCTTTCCAGCGCTTGGCGAGCCGGAAATCACCCATGTGTGGAGCGGCTATATCGGCATGACATGGGATCGCTTTCCACGCGTTCATCAGCTCGGCCCCAATGGCTGGGCCTGGATCGGCTGCAACGGGCGCGGCGTTGCGCTTGGCACATCGCTCGGGCGGGAATTTGCACGTGCGCTCGACGGCGAGCCTGTGCAGGAACTTGCCCTGCCCGTCTCGGAACCGGCACCGCTGCCTTTTCATAAAGTCGCGCGAAAGATTGCCCCGTTCTACCTCGCATGGCTTCGGCGCAAGGATCTCTCCGAGCCAAATCTCTAGTCCCGCTCATTTAACGTTCATGTGAAAGGTCAGGTCCATGAATCAAATGTCAATTCTCGAACGTCGCCGCATCGAAGCGCTGGTTCTCAAGAATGTTTACGAAGTTATTCGCGAACGCTCCGGTGAGGAAGAAGCGCAGGCTGCAATCGGCGAAGCCGTCAGCCGTTCGGCCATCGAACAGGGCAAGAGCTTTGCCGACGAGCTGGGCCGCACGCCAACGATACAGGACTTTGCCGATATCCAGCCGCTGTGGACGAAGGAAAACGCACTGGAGATCGACGTGATTTCGCAGGGCGAAGATCATTTCGATTTCAACGTTACGCGATGCCGTTATTCGGAAATGTACCGCGAGATGGGTCTTGGCCATATCGGCCACCTGCTCTCCTGCAATCGCGATGGCGATTTCTGCATCGGCTACAACCCAGAAATGAAGCTGGAACGCTCGCAGACCATCATGAAGGGCGCAAGCCACTGCGATTTCCGCTACCGTCTCGACAAGACTGAAGACAACACAAAAGGAGCCTGACATGCCGGTTGAAAACTGGACATCGAACCAGCTGGACGAACTCGTCGCGTTCCGTCGTGACCTGCACGAAAACCCGGAGCTGCTTTACGATGTAAACCGGACTGCAGAAAAAGTTGCCGAAGCGCTGCGCGCCGCAGGCGTCGATGAGGTGGTGGCCGGCATCGGACGCACCGGCGTCGTCGGCGTCATTCGCGGCCAGTCGAACCGTTCCGGTCGCGCCATCGGCCTGCGTGCCGACATGGATGCGCTGCCGATCCTCGAAGAAACCGGCGCGGAATGGTCATCGAAAGTGCCGGGGAAAATGCATGCCTGCGGCCATGACGGCCATACGACCATGCTTCTGGGCGCTGCCCGCGAACTGGCGCAAAGCCGCGCCTTCGACGGCACCGTCATCGTTATCTTCCAGCCTGCCGAAGAAGGCGGCGCAGGCGCAAAGGCGATGATCGACGACGGCCTGTTCAAGCGCTGGCCGGTCAATGAAGTCTACGGCATGCATAACCGCCCGAATCTTCCCGTCGGACACTACATCATCAATTCCGGCCCGATCATGGGATCGGTTGACATTCTCGACATCACCATCGAGGGCGTTGGCGGACATGCGGCCTCCCCACACCAGACCATCGACCCCATCCCGGTGACGGCAGCACTCATTCAGGCAATCCAGACGCTGACCGCACGCACCGTCGACCCGCTGGATTCCGCAGTGATCTCGATCACCACCATTCAGGGTGGTGATGCTTTCAACGTGATTCCGCAGAAAATCCGGTTGACCGGTACGGTCCGCACGCTTCGTGAGGAAGTGCGCGACCATATCGAGGAAAAGCTGGCTCGCGCCGTGCAGGGCATTGCCGATGCTTTCGGCGCCAAGGCCACGCTCGACTATCAGCGCAGCTATCCGGTGACCGTTAATCACGAGCGCGAGACGGAACTGGCCGCAATCGCTGCCGATGCAGTTGCGGGCGCTGACCGCGTGGCTCGGGATATGCCGGCAACGCTTGGCGGTGAAGACTTTGCCTTCATGCTGAACGAGGTGCCGGGCGCGATGATCAATATCGGCAACGGCCCGAGCGCCAATCTCCATCATCCGAAATATGACTTCAACGACGATGTCATTGCCTGGGGTTGCTCGTACTGGACAACGCTCGTGCGCCATCGGCTGCCGACCGAGAACTGATAGCCGCCTATATATCTATTCAGGGCGGCGCCCCAAAGGGCCGCCCTTTGTATTTTTCGTAAAAAGCGAAGTGTTTTTACACTAAAACCTCTAGTTTATCTGAGCCTCACGTAATATAACGCGCTCCCAATAATCCATCGCGGCTTTTCCCGATGGGAAAAGAGAATCCGGTTTGGACGCATATCCTGAACGTCTCAGTTTCGGAAATGCGGGAAGCCAATGGTAGAGCGGGAAATCCATGAATATCGAGTCTGCCTTGAGCGACAGCGCCAATATTTTTGACCTTGCGCCAATCTCCCTGTGGCTTGAGGATTATAGCGGTCTGCGCAAGCAGTTCGAAGAATGGCGCGCGCTTGGCATTACCGATCTCGGGGCTTTCCTGCACGAAGACACAACCCGGCTGCGCATCTGTACCAGCCATATCCGGGTTCTGAAGGTCAACCGCAAGACGCTTTCGCTTTTCGAGGCGGACAGCGTCAGTCATCTGGTCGCCAACCTCGAACGCGTGTTTCGCGACGACATGCTGGACCCGCATATCGATGAGATGGTCCAGCTCTGGAACGGCGGCGGTACTTTCTCAAGCGACACCATCAACTATTCGCTCGGCGGCAAGCGGCTCGACATCCAGCTCAAGGGCGTCGTGCTTCCCGGCTATGAACACACTTGGGAGCGGGTTCTGCTTTCCATCGAGGATGTGACCGCTCGCGAGAATGCCCGCCGCGAGCAGGATCGGCACAAGCAGCACGCAGTGGGCCTTTTCGAACATTCACCGGTTTCGCTCTGGGTCGAGGATTTCAGCCGCATCAAGCAACTGATGGACGATGTGCGCCAGCGCGGCATCGTTGATTTTCGGGTGTTTACCGACGTGCATCCAGAATTCGTGCGCCAGTGCATGAGCGAAATCCGCGTGCTCGAAATCAACACCGAGACGACGGCCCTATTTCTCGCGTCCGACAAGAAAACGCTGCTGCAGAACCTGCCGCATATCTTCAAGGACGAGATGGAAGCCTCTTTCCGCGAACAGCTGATCGACCTGTGGAACGGGATCCTGTTCCAGCGTCGCGAAGTGGTGAACTATGCGCTCGATGGGTCCGAACGGCATGTTCTGCTGCAGTTCTCTGTTCTGCCGGGACATGAGACGGATTGGTCGCTGGTGCAGGTCGCACTTACCGACATCACGGCGCGCAAGAAGGCCGAGGCCTATCTGGAATATCTGGGCAAGCACGACGTGCTGACCAAGCTGCACAATCGCGCCTATTATGTCGATGAGCTTAACCGGCTTGAGCGCAAGGGCCATACGCCCGTTTCAGTCATCATCATCGATCTCAACGGCCTCAAGGCCGCGAATGATCAATGGGGCCATGCGACAGGTGACGGATTGCTGCGACGCATCGGAGAAGTGCTGAATGAAGCCGTGAAGCAGCCGGGCCATGCCGCACGCATTGGCGGTGACGAATTCGCGGTTGTGCTGCCTTATGTCGATGAGCGCGGCGCCGAGGCGATGGTCGAGGACATTCAGCGGCTGGTCGATATCAACAACCAGTATTATTCCCAACTCAAGCTCAATCTTTCCATCGGCTCTGCGACCAGCATGCCGGGCGAGAAGCTGGAAACCGTTGCCAAGCGCGCCGACCTGCTGATGTATGAGAACAAGCGCCAGCAGTATACGAGCGGTACAATCTAGAGCATTTCCTGTTTTGATTGAATCATTGGAAACACTCTATCTCTTTGTTTTTAAGCATGTCTTTATCCCAAAACCGGTCCCCACTTTTGGGAGACATGCTCTAGTCATCAAATGCGATAATCGTCTTGCCGCGCGTCAGATCGGTGACGAGGCGGGATAGTTCATCCCGCGCGGCGATGGGCATTGTGCCCGCCATTTTCACGCCGGTGCCGGTGAAATTCTCTTGCGCGATGGCAAGGTTTTCCACCGCTGTCAGGCGTGCTTTCAGCAGCGCATGATCTGAAAAATCGCAGGCGAACTGAAATCCGACCAGCGGAATAACTTCTGTTTTCTCAGCCTGTCGCAGACAGGTAGCGGCAGTGCCGCCATAGGCGCGCATCAGGCCACCGCTTCCCAGAAGAATGCCGCCAAACCAGCGCGTAACCACGACCGCAATATTGTCCAGCTGCTGGCCGTCGATTGCCTGCAGGATCGGCTTTCCTGCCGTGCCGCTTGGTTCACCGTCGTCACTGAAACGGTAGTTCTGCCCCATGCGCCAGGCCCAGCAATTATGGCTCGCCGACAGATCGGAATGCTCGCTCAAAAAATCCTTCGCCGCCTGCTCGTTTGCGACAGGCGCAGCAATGGCCAGAAATCGACTTTTCTTGATCTCCTGACTAAAGGTTTCGACGCGACTGATCGTGAACATGGCAATCCTACAAAGATGATTGCGGGGCCTAGCATTTTCCATTGAGGATGACGACCCCTTCCAGCTTCCCCCGGCATTGCGCCCACCGGATATAGGGTATAAGGCAATTGGAAAATGAGCCCATATTTTTGAGCTCTGTTCTTGCATATCCAGACGAAAGGTCCCGCCGATGTTCGATTTGATCGTGAGAAACGCCAATCTCCCCGACGGTCGCGAGAAGCAGGACATTTTGGTCAAGGACGGCAAGATTGCCGATATCGTGCCTTCAAAGGGTGAGCATCAGGCGGCTCAGGAGATCGATGCGACCGACCGGCTCGTAACCCCACCCTTCGTCGATCCGCATTTCCACATGGATGCGACCCTGTCGCTCGGCCTGCCGCGCCTCAACCGTTCCGGTACGCTTCTTGAAGGCATCGCGCTCTGGGGCGAACTGAAGCCGATGCTGACCGTTGAAGCCATGGTCGAGCGCGCGCTGCGTTATTGCGATCTGGCCGTTTCGCAGGGCCTGCTGGCGATCCGCAGCCATGTCGATGTCAGCGATCCGCGCCTTCTCACTGCTGAAGCGATGATCGAAGTGCGCGAGAAGGTGAAGCCTTACATCGACCTTCAGCTCGTAGCCTTTCCGCAGGATGGTTATTACCGTTCGCCGGGCGCGGTCGATCTCGTCAACCGCTCGCTCGATATGGGCCTCGACGTCGTCGGCGGCATTCCGCATTTTGAGCGCACCATGGCTGATGGCGCAGCCTCGCTGGAGGAACTCTGCCGCATTGCCGCTGAACGCGGGCTGCCGGTCGATATCCATTGCGACGAAAGCGACGATCCGATGTCGCGCCATGTCGAGACGCTGGCGGCGCAGACAATGCGCTTCGGCTTGCAGGGCCGCGTTTCCGGTTCGCACCTCACCTCCATGCATTCCATGGATAATTATTACGTTTCGAAGCTCATCCCGCTGATTGCGGAAGCAAAGATGAACGCCATCCCGAACCCGCTCATCAACATCACGCTGCAAGGCCGCGCGGACACCTATCCGAAGCGCCGCGGAATGACACGCGTGCCGGAGCTGATGGCTGCCGGTATCAATGTCGCTTTCGGCCACGATTGCGTGATGGACCCTTGGTACTCGATGGGTTCCGGCGACATGCTGGAAGTCGGCCACATGGCGATCCATGTCGCACAGATGACCTCCATCGAAGGCAAGAAACAGGTTTTCGATGCACTCACCGTCAATTCCGCCAAGGCGCTGGGCCTCGAAGGCTACGGTCTTGCAAAGGGCTGCAATGCCGATTTCGTGGTGCTGCAGGCACGCGATCCAATTGAAGCGCTGCGGCTCAAGGCAAACCGCCTCAAGGTCGTGAAGCGCGGCAAGGTCATCGCCGAAACCCCGCAGCGCATAAGCCGCATCAATCTCGAAGGCCGTCCGTCTTCGGTTGACGGGGCTGATTACGCGCCAATCGGCTAATAATATCAACAGTTTCGGCCTACCCGGCACATTGCCGGATGAACGAACCGGAACAGTCGCGGCTTGAAACCCCATGCCTAATTTTCAGGCCGCAGCCTAATTCGCTTGTATTCGAGGCAGATTGAGCAAAGATAGAACCGTTGCTCATACATTCTGCTCACACAAAACGAAGCAACCGGCAGTGCATTCCCGGCACGCCGAAAACACAAAAGAGGGGTCCTATGACCAAAATCATCAAAGCACCGAACTTTACCCGTCGCGACATTCTCGCAATGTCTGCAGCACTCGGCGCAACGGCAATGACCACTCGCGTCTTTGCGGCCGATGAAAAGCTGAAAGTCGCAGGCATCCACGCCTCGCCGGTCGAGAATGCCTGGAATTCCCGCCTTCACGAGGCACTTAAGCAGGCAAATGACGAAGGCGTCATCGAATATGTCTTCTCCGAAGGCGTTTCGGCAAGCGACTATCCCCGCGCCATGCGCGAATATGCCGAACAGGGCATCAAGCTGATCGTCGGCGAATCCTATGCCGTCGAACGCGAAGCGCGCCAGGTGGCAGGCGATTATCCGAAGACGGCTTTCGTCATGGGCTCCTCCGGCAAGCCGCAGGGCGATAATTTTGGTGTTTTCGGCACCTGGAACTTTGAATCTGCCTATCTCGCGGGCATGCTGGCAGGCGCGATGAGCAAGTCTGGTACCTTCGGCTCCGTCGGTGCCGTGCCGATCCCGGAAGTCAACATGCTCATCAATGCCTTTCAGGATGGCGTGAAGGAAACCCGTCCCGATGCGAAGTTCATCGCGTCGTTCATCGGCACCTTCTTTGACCCGCCGAAAGCACGCGAAGCCGGACTTGCCCAGATCGACTCGGGCGCCGACATCCTGTTCGGTGAACGCATCGGCACGGCAGATGCCGCCAAGGAACGTGGTATCAAGGCCATCGGCTCGCTGATCGACTATACGCCGCGCTATCCCGACACGGTCTTCGCCAATGCGATCTGGAATTTCCGCCCGATCCTGAATGCGGCTATCGCCGACGTGAAGGCCAGCCAGGCAACCGGCAAGGATTACACGCCGTTCAGCCTGATGAAGGAAGGCGGCAACGACATCATCTACGTCAAGGGCATTGCCCCTGCCGAAGCGGAAGCCAAGATGGAAGCCCGCCGTGTGGAACTGAAGGAAGGCAAGTTCGAGTACAAGCCGAACCCGGCCGAACCGAAGTAGTCATTCAGGACGGGCAAGCATATCGTGGCAATCGACATGAACCAGCAGGATGCGACCGCGCTCGCGCAGGCGATTGCGGAACGAATCCTCAGTGCCGAACAGGCCATGGATGCTGCTCTTGACGCAGCAGAAAAATGGCGCCCCCTGGGCGCCATTACATATCTCGATCGCGATCTTGGCCGCGCCGGTGCCATTGCATTCGATGCAGCGCCATCCAGAGCTGCCTTCGCGGGCGTTCCCTCCCTGTTCAAGGATCTGGGCGGGCCCTGTGCCGGTCTGCCGATCCGGCTCGGCTCGCAGGCATTCCTCAATGCCTCACCTCAGATGGATTCCGAACTCGGCCACCGGCTACGCGCAGCCGGATTGAATTTCTTCGGTACAACCACCGTTCCCGAATTCGGTCTGGCGCTTGCGAGCGAGCCAGCGGGAGCTCCTCCCGCACGCCATCCCTTCGATGAAACGCTTTCACCCGGTGGATCATCCGGCGGAGCGGCAGCAGCGGTTGCAGCCGGGATAGTCGCAATTGCGCACGCTACCGACGCTGGTGGTTCCATCCGTGTACCCGCTGCAACCTGCGGGCTTGTCGGCCTGAAACCAAGTCGCGGTGCTATGCCCGCTGGTCCGCATTTCGGCAATTATCTCGCAGGCATTGCGAGCGAATTTGCGCTTTGCCGCTCGGTCCGTGATGCGAAAGCGTTACTGCCGCTTGTCGAAGGCAAAACGGAAGGCTTTCTGCCCGACCCGGCGATGCAGGCAAGCGATTTGCCGGACCGCCTTCGTATCGGCATAGTGACCGGCGATCTCGCAAACTATCCAATCACATCAGAGCGCCTGCAGGTTGTGGCAGATGCAGCGCATTTCCTTGAGGCACAGGGGCACACAATCCGCGAAATCCCAGCTTCGGAATTCAGCCCGCTGATCGCTTCCAGCGCACGCGCATTTGACCGTATCATTTCCGTCAATCTTGCGGCTGCAATCGATTTTCTGGCCCTTGATGAAGACAAGCTTGAACCGCTCACCCGCGCCGTTGCGGAGCGCGGGCGGCGCATGGAAGCCACCGCGCTTTACCGCGCCATGAACGGAGCTGTCAGCGCCGCACATATGCTCTGGCAGATTTTCCGCGACATCGACGTGCTGATTACACCCATGCTCGCGCGCGGGCCAATGCCGCTCGGCTCCTTTTCCATGAATCACGGCGATGTCGATGCGCATTGGCAGAAGATGAATGCCTTCGCACCTTATGCGGCGCTCGCCAATATTTCCGGTTTTCCGGCGCTCTCGCTTCCCTTTGGGACGGATACCAACGACATGCCGGTCGCCTTGCAGCTTGTGGCCCCGATGGGCGCGGACCGGCTGCTTTTGAGCCTTGGCCAGCGTCTGGAGGCGGACCAGCGTTGGCAGCACAAATTTCCCGTTGCGGGGTTGCACACATGACCACGACCGTTCTTGAACTGCAGAACATCACCAAGCGGTTTGGCACGCTTACCGCCAACGACGATATTTCGCTGAAGCTTGAACGCGGCGAAATTCTCGCTTTCCTGGGCGAGAATGGCGCAGGCAAAACCACGCTGATGAATATCCTGTTCGGCCATTATGTGCCGGATGAGGGCCGTGTCTTCGTCAAGGGTGCAGAAATTCCGCAGGGCAAGCCCCGCGCCGCCATCGACGCAGGCGTTGGCATGGTGCACCAGCATTTCACGCTCGCGCCCAACCTCACAGTGCTTGAAAACATCATCACCGGCACTGAAAGCCTCTGGAGACTCAAATCCGCGCACGGTGCAGCGCGTAACAAGATCGCGGAAATCGCCAAGCGCTTTGGCCTGCAGGTTGATCCCGATGCACGGCTTGGCGATCTTTCGGTCGGTGAACAGCAGCGCGTGGAAATCCTGAAAGCGCTTTATAACGACGCCGACATTCTGATCCTCGACGAACCGACCGCCGTTCTGACCACGCAGGAAGCCGAAAACCTCTTCGCGACACTGAAAGAAATGGCACGTCAGGGCCTGTCGCTGATCTTCATCTCGCACAAGCTGCATGAAGTCATGTCGGCAGCCGACCGCGTTGTCGTCCTGCGCGGCGGAAAGCTTGTCGCTGAGCGCAAGGCCTCCGAAACCTCGAAGGAGGAACTCGCTGAACTGATGGTTGGCCGTCGTGTTTCGCGCCCTTCGCGTGCAGCGGCCACGCCCGGCGAAACCTTGCTGGAAGCAAAGAATGTAACAGTGGTGGAAGATGGCGCGACACGCTTGACTGATCTCGGCTTTCACCTTCGCGCTGGCGAAACGCTCGGCATCATCGGCGTTTCCGGCAACGGCCAGGCAGCGCTTGGGCGTCTCGTTTCGGGTCTCAGCCAGCCTGCGAGTGGCTCACTTGTCATGTTCGGCCAAACGGTCACCAAATTCGACCCGCGCCAGTTTGTGGCGGAAGGTGTTGGCCGCATCCCGGAAGATCGCAACGCTGAAGGCGCAATCGGTGACCTGACGCTTTGGGAAAATGCTGTGCTTGAACGCGTGCGTGATCCGCAGTTCTCCAATGGTCTTCTGGTCAATCGCGCGGCTGCGCGTGAATTTACCGACCGCATCATCAAGGATTTCGATGTGCGCGGCGGCACGCCTGATAGCCGCATTCGCCTGCTTTCCGGCGGCAACATGCAGAAGCTTATTCTGGGTCGCAATCTTGAAACGGCTCCGCGCATTCTGATCGCGGCGCAACCGACGCGTGGCCTTGATGAAGGTGCCGTCGCAGCCATTCATGCCCGTATTCTGGAAGCGCGGGCAAAGGGAGCAGCGGTTCTGCTAATCTCAGAAGATCTGGATGAAATTATCGGCCTTGCCGACCGCGTACAGGCCATCGTCAAGGGCCGCCTCTCGCCGCCGATTGACGCCGGAGAAGCCAATGCGCAACGGCTGGGCCTGATGATGGCTGGGGAATGGCAGACTAATCTCACGAAGGGGCTGAACTGATGCGTATTGAAAGACGCGAAACACGGCCCATGGCACTGGTAGCAACCGCACCAATTATCGCCGTTTTGACCGCCTTTGTGCTTGCCGGATTGCTCATTGCCGCTGCCGGTGCGCCGGTTTTGGAATCCTTCCGCCAGATAGCCATCGGCGCTTTCGGCAACAAGCTTTCGATCACCGAAACACTCACCCGCGCAACACCCTTGATGCTGACCGGCCTTGCCGCTGCCGTCGCCTTCCGCTCCAAACTCTGGAATATCGGCGCCGAAGGCCAGTTCTATATGGGTGCGCTGGCGGTGGTCGCCTGTGGGACACAGTTGCAGCTTCCTGCCCCTATTCTCATTCCGCTGTTGCTTATCGTCGGTGCGATTGCGGGCATGGTTTTCCTGCTCATTCCGCTTGGGCTTCGCCTGCGCTTCGGTGTCGATGAAGTGGTGACGACGCTGCTCTTGAACTTCGTTGCGGTGCTCATCGTCTCGATGATGATCGAAGGGCCGATGAAAGACCCCCTCGCCTTTGGCTGGCCGCAATCCGAGCCTGTGCCGGATGCGGCTGTGCTGCCAAAAATCATGGCAGGCATGCGGCTTCACATTGGCATAGTCATCGCTATCGCTCTGGCGCTCATCATCGCCTATGTGCAGAAGTGCACCGTGTTCGGGCTGGAAACCAAGGCTGCCGGTCTCAACCCGCAAGCCGCGCGTTTTGCAGGCGTTCCGCTTGGCAAGACACTGGTGAAAGTCGCCTGCATTTCCGGTGGTCTTGCAGGACTTGCAGGCGCAATACAGGTCATGGGCGTTAAGGGTTACGTCACGACCGATCTGTCGCCGGGCTTCGGCTATTCCGGCATCATTGTCGCCATGTTGGCCAATTTGAATCCTATCGGCGCGATCTTCTCCGCACTTTTTGCTGCCGCAATGTTTGTCGGTGCCGACGGCATGAGCCGTGCCATTGGCATTCCGAGCTTCATCGCCGATGTCACCGTGGCGCTGTCGCTTCTGACTATGCTGGTCGCTCTGTTCTTCACACAATACAGGATCGCCCGATGAACGAGTTGATGGATATCCTGCTCTCCGCAGGCCTCTGGGTCTCGGTCCTGCGCATTGCAACGCCACTGATCTTCGGCACGCTCGGTGCGCTTTATTGCGAACGGGCGGGCGTGCTCAATCTCGGTATCGAAGGAATCATGACCTTCGGCGCGATGATCGGCTGGCTGACTGTCTATAATGGTGCCGACCTGTGGGTCGGTGTGCTCGCCGCCGCCGCTTCCGGCGCTCTGTTCGGCCTGCTTCATGCAGCCCTCACCGTGCCGCTCGGCCTGTCGCAGCATGTCGTGGGCTTGGGCATCACATTATTTGCATCGAGCCTTAGCTATTTCCTGTTTCGTCTTCTGGTGCCGCTCTCTTCAACTCCGCCGACGATCACACCATTCCAGCCGGTCAATCCGTCCTGGCTTGCAGATATCCCGTTCGTCGGACAGGTGCTTGGCACGCAAACGGCCCTCACGTGGATCGCCATTCCTCTGGCACTGCTGCTTGGTTATGTGCTTTTCCGCACGCCGCTCGGCCTTGCGATCCGCATGACTGGCGAAAACCCGCACGCAGCTGAAGCGCAGGGCATCAACCCGATCCGCGTACGCATTTTCACAATCATGTTCGGCAGCGCGCTCATGGCTGTCGGCGGCGCGTTCCTTACGCTTTCCGCCTTCAATTCGTTTTTCCCGACGATGATGCAGGGACGCGGCTGGGTCTGTATCGCGCTCGTCGTTTTCGCTTCTTGGAAGCCCGCTCGTGCGCTTCTGGGTGCCTTGCTCTTCGCGCTATTCGACGCATTCCAGCTGCGTCTGCAGACGGTCTACGGCAAGGTCGTTCCGTATCAGCTTTTCCTGATGATCCCTTATATCATGTCGATTGTGGCGCTCATCGTGATGGCGCGGCGGGCACGTGTCCCGCAGGCGCTGATGCAGCCCTATCGTCGCGGAGAACGTTGATCGCATAGTGCGCGATAAAATAGGCAATGGTGAAAACTGCCAGTCCACCAAAGACATCGCTCAGATGGTGTCCGCCGTGCAGCAGGATCGCGGGTACCATGAATATATTCAGAGCGAGTACCGGTAAACGCACCCATGCGATGCGCCATGTAAAGACCACGGACATGGCAGCCATGACGGTGTGGAAGGACGGGAATCCGATCAGGCCGAGCACATTGGCTGGCGTCAGATAATCTACCCCTTCCTTCGACAAGCGGATCAATTCCAAGCCATAGGACGGACCGACAGCCAATCCTGCACTTCTCACAACATCATCAGGCAGGTTCCATACAGCCGATGTACCGAATGTTGGAAAAAAGGCCCACACCACGATGCTGAGAAGAGCGCCTACAATTCCAGTCATCAGGAAATGAGCAAGTTTTTCTGATTGCCCCGAAAAGCCGAGCAACAGAACAACCATCACCAACTGCGGCAGGGAAGTGAAGTAAACTATCTTCAACAGTGCTGAAACACCGGGCCACTGCGCAATGTATGTGACCAGACTTGGCCAATCATATCCCATCAGTCGATCGACGCCGACCAGGAATTCGTCAATTCGCGGGAAATGGATCGGCAGCAACATATAGTTAAAGACCGACCCGACCAGTGTGAACAATATGAAGCCCGCAGTCAGAATGAGTGTCTCCGCAATCCGGGCATCATTCCTTACGAAGCGATAAAACAGGCCGAGCATGATCGTTCCAAGACCGATCGCCCCGATCATTCCGTAGCCTGTCCAGTCTACGCGAATGCCCTTCGCGGCAATCAGAAGAATGTCGATTGCGCCCAACGCACCAACGACAGTCAGAACAAATCGCTCATAACGCGAGAATATCATCAGCGCCCCCAATTGATCTCATAATCGACCAAAGAGCTGAAGTTCACGTTAAACGTGCAAACAAAAACGGCGCCCGAAGGCGCCGTTTTCTTTATTCTGTCAACTTAAGCAGCGCTGGACTTGCCGCTCTTTTCGAAGCGCTTGCGCTCATTCGGGTCGAGGTAGAGCTTGCGAAGACGGATCGACTTCGGCGTCACTTCAACCAGCTCGTCGTCCTGAATCCACGACAGAGCGCGTTCCAGCGTCATCTTGATCGGCGGGGTGAGCTTCACGGCTTCATCCTTGCCTGCGGCGCGGATGTTGGTGAGCTTCTTGCCCTTGAGCACGTTGACTTCCAGATCGTTGTCACGGCTGTGAATGCCGATCAGCATGCCCTGATAGACCTTGACACCAGCGTCGATGATCATCGGGCCGCGATCTTCAAGGTTGAACAATGCGTAAGCAACAGCTTCACCCTGATCGTTGGAGATCAGAACGCCGTTGTTGCGGCCAGCGATTTCGCCCTTGTATGGCTGATAGTCGTGGAACAGACGGTTCATGATCGCCGTGCCGCGCGTATCGGTCAGAAGTTCCGATTGATAGCCGATCAGACCACGGGTCGGTGCGTAGAACACCATACGAACGCGGTTGCCGCCGGAAGGACGCAGCTCGACCATTTCGGCCTTGCGTTCGGACATCTTCTGCACAACCGTGCCGGAATATTCTTCATCGACGTCGATGACGACTTCTTCCACCGGCTCCAGCTTCTCGCCGTTCTCGCCGTCCTTCATGACGACGCGCGGACGCGAAACGCCAAGCTCAAAGCCCTCACGGCGCATGTTTTCGATCAGAACTGCAAGCTGCAACTCGCCACGACCGGACACGAAGAACGAATCCTTTTCGGTCGATTCCTCAATCTTCAGTGCAACGTTGCCTTCAGCTTCCTTGAGCAGACGGTCACGGATAACGCGGCTCGTCACCTTGTCGCCTTCGGTGCCCGCATAAGGGCTGTCATTGACGATGAAGGACATGGTCACGGTCGGCGGATCGATTGGCTGAGCAGCCAGCGGCTCGCTTACCGAAGGATCGCAGAAGGTATCGGCAACGGTGCCCTTGGAAAGACCGGCGATAGCGACGATGTCACCTGCATGGGCTTCGTCAATGGCCTGACGCTCGATACCGCGGAATGCAAGGATCTTCGAGATACGGCCGTTTTCGAGCAACGAACCATCCTGACCGAGAACCTTGACGGCCTGGTTCGGCTTGATCGAGCCGGAATGGATACGGCCGGTGATGATGCGGCCCAGGAACGGATCGGCTTCGAGGATCGTACCAATCATGCGGAACGGACCTTCAGCAACCTTCGGTGCCGGAACGTGCTTGAGCACGAGGTCGAACAGCGGAGCCAGACCTTCGTCCTGCGGGCCTTCCGGGTTCAGCGCCATCCAGCCGTTACGGCCTGAACCGTACAGGATCGGGAAGTCGAGCTGTTCGTCGGTCGCGTCGAGATTGGCGAAGAGGTCGAACACTTCGTTGATGACTTCTTCATGACGGCCATCCGGACGGTCGATCTTGTTGATCGCAACGATCGGACGCAGGCCGACTTTCAGCGCCTTGCCAACAACGAACTTCGTCTGTGGCATTGGACCTTCAGCAGCATCGACGAGAACGATAGCGCCGTCCACCATCGAGAGGATACGCTCAACTTCACCGCCGAAGTCGGCGTGGCCCGGCGTGTCGACGATGTTGATACGCGTGTTTTTCCAGACAACCGAAGTGGCCTTCGCGAGAATGGTGATCCCGCGTTCCTTTTCGATGTCGTTGGAATCCATCATGCGTTCTGCAACGCGCTGGTTGTCGCGGAACGAGCCGGACTGCTTCAGGAGTTCATCGACCAGAGTGGTTTTGCCATGATCGACGTGTGCGATAATAGCGATATTACGCAATTCCATATGGAGATCACTTCTATATGAGTTGGGAGCCGCGCCAACAAACCCGCGCGGAAAAACAATGCGGCGCTCTTACAGGTTTTTTTGCATTTTAGAAAGGGGCAGCGCGAAACTGCCCCCCAATTAACCCGAAAAACCCGAATTTCATTGCGTTTTTACACTGTCATTCTGACAGTTTTTTGAATTCTTTTTGGGCATGTCGCTATCGAAAAACCGGTTTCCACTTTTTTCGCGACATGCCCGAGCCTTACAAGAGCGTGCCTGACAAAATGACCAGCGCGACGCTGAAATAGATCACGAGACCGGTCACATCGACCAGTGTGGCGACGAAAGGCGCCGATGCGCTGGCCGGATCGAATCCGAGCCTTTGCAGGATGAAAGGCAGCATGGAGCCTGTCAGCGAGCCGAAAGTCACGATGCAGACCAGCGCCATACCGACGGTCGCGGCCACCAGAATCCAGTGTTCGCCATAATCGTAGATGCCAAGCGTCTGCCAGATGGCGATGCGAATGATGCCAATGACGCCGAGGAAGCTGCCAAGGGCCAAGCCCGTTGGCAATTCGCGCAGGGCGACACGCCACCAGTCCTTGAGCTTGATTTCCTGCAAGGCCAGCGCGCGGATAATCAGCGACGTCGCCTGAGAGCCGGAGTTACCGCCCGATGACATGATGAGCGGGATGAACAGCGTCAGCACGAGAGCCTTTTCAAGCTCCAGCTCGAAATGCTGCATCGCGCTCGCGGTCAGCATTTCGCCGAGGAAAAGGATACCGAGCCAGCCCGCACGCTTCTTCAGCATCTCGCCGAAGCCGATGCGCATATAGGGCTTGTCGAGCGCCTCCATACCGCCGAAACGGTAAGCGTCCTCGCTTGCCTCCTCCGTCATGGCGTCGAGTACGTCATCAACGGTCACAATGCCGATGATGTGACGGCTTTCGTCCACCACAGGTACGGCCAGAAGGTCGTGCTTGCGGAACAGGCGCGCCACTTCCTCACGACTTGCGAGAGGCGAAATGGTGATCGGCTCTTCGTCGCGGGCGATAGACAGAATCGGTTCGTCCGGCTGGCGGATGATGAGGCGGCGCAAGCTGACCACACCCAACAGAACACGGCTGGCCGGATCAACCACGTAGATTGCATAAACCGTCTCGCGCGTGCGTTCGACCTTGCGGATATATTCCAGCGTCTGGCCAACATTCCAGTTGGAAGGCACGGCGATGAATTCGATGGTCATGAGCGAGCCCGCCGTATTCGGCGGATAGCCCATCAATTTCTTCAGCGCGACCTTGGTTTCAGGCGCGAGAATGGGAAACAGGCGTGCGCGGTCGTCGTCTTCCAGTTCCTGAAAAACGTCGGTTGCACGGTCCGCCGACATACCATCGAGCAGGAGACTCGCGAGGCCGGGCGGCAGGGTAGCGATGATTTCGGTAGCACGGTGAAGTTCCGGCTGGTCGAGCAGACGGATGGCATCTTCGTGCGAAAGCTGTGCGATGACGGCGACTGCATCATCGGCATCGAGTTCGTTAACGAGTTCCACTGCGTCGCCGGTACGCATGTCCGCAATGCGGCTTGCGATGGCAGCAGCAGGGAGGTCGGCAACATTGAGTACTTCCGGGAAGAAGTTGTTGTCGGTCATGGGCTTGCCTTTCTGTCGATCCGCCGTCGAAGGCAGACCGTGCAAGCCGACCGCAAGCGATCAGATCACGAACTGCCTTGACGGCTGAAACAATCGACTGTGACTGTCGCTGGGCATAAGAGAATAAAACTCCGGTTGAAAATGCTGCCGCAGAAATTCGGCTGCGAGCGTGATTTGCGCTGGGTCGCCAATAAAGTCAAGCCCTGCGAGACGATGTCGAACGCTTTTTCCAAGCTCCTGCCTCGGCAGCGAGACGCCCGCGATGTGGAAACCGTGAAAGCGGCCTTCCAGCCCTTGCCCCTCTGCTGCTTAACTCCTAAGTCTGATCCATATCGAATTCATCTGAACCGGAGTCTCATCATGTCCGACAAGACCGCTTACAATCGCGCCCTGACTGAATGGAGCGGACCGCTGGGCCTGCCGGATTTCACCGCTTTCAAGGATGACGATTTCGCGTCTGCATTCGATGCCGCGTTGGCTGCGGACCTCGCAGAAGTGGAAGTCATCGCGAAGGCGACCGATGAAGCAACCATCGATAATACGCTGAAAGCTCTGCAACTGACCGGCAAGGCGCTCGACCGCGTTTCATCGATTTTCTGGATGCGCGCCGGTGCGCATAGCAACGACACGATCCAGGCGCTCGAACGCGAGATTGCGCCGAAAATGTCACGTCATTATTCGCGCATCATGATGGACCCGGCGCTTTTCGCCCGCATCGACGCGCTCTATGAAAATCGCGATATGCTGGACCTCGACACCGAGACCAAACGCGTTCTTGAAAAGACATGGAAAGGTTTTGTCCGCTCCGGTGCGAAGCTCGATGAGGCGGGCAAGACGGAGCTTGCAGGTATCAATGAAAAGCTTGCCGGACTTGGCGCGCGCTTTGGTCAGAATGTGCTGAAGGATGAATCAAGCTGGGCCCTGTTCATCACCGATGAAGCCGACCTCGCCGGTCTGCCGGATTTCCTGAAGAACGCCATGCAGAGTGCCGCCGCTGAACGCGGCAAACCGGATGCCTGGGCGGTTACGCTATCACGCTCGATTGTCGAGCCATTCCTTTCCTTCTCCGAAAACCGTGAACTGCGCGAACAGGCGTTCAACGCCTGGGCGAAGCGCGGCGAGAACGGTGGCGAAAGCGACAATCGTGACATCGTGCGCGAAATGGTGGAACTGCGCGAGCGCAAGGCACATCTGCTCGGTTACGCCAACTTTGCCGCCTACAAGCTCGACGACACCATGGCCAAGACTCCGAAAGCGGTTATGGACCTGCTGGAACCTGTCTGGGACAAGGCACGCGCCAAGGCCCATGAAGAAGAAGTCGAACTGGAGCGCCTGATCGCAGCCGATGGCGGCAATCACAAGGTTGCGCCATGGGATTGGCGCTTCTATGCCGAAAAGCTGCGTGCCGAACGCTTCGCCTTCGATGAGGCGGAACTGAAGCCTTATCTTCAGCTCGAAAAGATCATCGAAGCCGCTTTTGACGTGGCAGGCCGCCTGTTCGGCATCCGCTTCGAGGAAAAGAAGGGCATCGCTGCGTGGCATCCGGATGTGCGGGTGTTTCAGGTGTTCAATGCGGATGGCAGCGAACGCGGCCTTTTCCTCGGTGACTATTTCGCCCGCACCTCGAAGCGTTCGGGTGCGTGGATGAGCTCCCTGCAATCAAGCCACAAGCTCAATGGCGGACAAAAGCCAATCATCTACAACGTCATGAATTTTGCGAAGCCAAAGGCAGGTGAACCTGCCCTGCTCTCACTTGACGATGCGCGCACGCTGTTCCACGAGTTCGGCCATGCGCTGCATGGGCTTCTGTCGGATGTGACCTGGCCCGCCGTTTCCGGCACTGCCGTTTCGCGCGATTTCGTGGAACTGCCGTCGCAGCTTTACGAACACTGGTTGACCGTCCCGGCCGTTCTCGAGAAATACGCTGTGCATTATCGCACCGGCGAAGCCATGCCGAAGGCGCTCCTCGACAAGGTGCTTGCGGCCCGCACCTTCAATGCAGGCTTCAACACAGTCGAGTTCACCTCATCCGCGCTGGTGGATATGGCGTTCCATACCGGTAAGGAAAAGATCGCTGATCCGCTCGCTTTCGAGGTAAAGACGCTGGAAAAGCTTTCCATGCCGGATGCGATCATCATGCGCCATCGCACGCCGCATTTCACTCACGTCTTCTCCGGTGACGGTTATTCCGCTGGCTACTACTCCTATATGTGGTCGGAAGTGCTGGATGCGGACGCTTTCTCCGCATTCGAGGAGACCGGCGACGCCTTCAATCCTGAACTGGCGGCGAAGTTGAAGCAGCATATCTATGCCGCTGGCGGCAGCCGTGACCCGGAAGAGCTTTACAAGGCATTCCGTGGCAAGATGCCGACGCCGGACGCGATGATTGAAAAGCGCGGCTTGAACTAAAGCCAAAACAAAAGGCCGGGAAACCGGCCTTCTTTTCAACTCTTGTGGGCTAGAATATTCACGAGCCGACCGTACGGGTCACGCGTGTAGAAGCGGCGCACGCCCCATTCCTCATCCGCCGGGCCATATTCAACGGGAAATCCCAACGCGATCGCGCGCTCCAGCACCGTATCGACATCATCGACCTCGATGGAAAGATCGGGCACCGGTGTGCCCGCCCCGCCCTCACTCATGATGCTCACCTGTACCCGTGCCTGCGCATCCGTGGCATAGGTGACGATCCAGCCGAAATCCATCGCCACATCAAGGCCAAGCAAGTCGCCGTAGAAGCGCTTTGCCGCCGCAGGATCGGCGGCTGCAATATTGGCAACGATGCGGCGGACGGCCATCAGTATTCGCCGAGCTTGATGTCCGGCGTGTAATCGACGCCGTCGACTTCCTTCACCACCGGCTGGCCGCAGTGCATGACGCCGGTTGCGGCGTTGAAAGCATAGGTCGGCGAACCATGGAGCAGCCAGCCCTTGTTGAGCGCCGCCGTGACGCGATGACAGAATGCGGAATCATCTGGACCTGTAATGAAACGATATAACTTCATGCTGTTACTTCCTCTGTTATAACTTTACGCCCGTTTTAGCGAGTACACGCTCGGCCATTTCGAGATGCAGACGTTCGACCATCTGCCCGTCCAGCGAGATGACACCCTTGTCGGCATTTTCAGGCCGGGCAAAGATTTCAACGACAGCGCGGGCATGCGCAACTTCGTCCTCGGTCGGTGAGAATGCGCGGTTAGCCGCTTCAATCTGGCCGGGATGAATCAGCGTCTTGCCATCGAACCCCATGGCGGCACCTTGCGCGCATTCCGCCTCGAAACCAACGCTATCCCGAAAATCATTGTAAACACCGTCGAGAACGGTGATCCCGCCAGCGCGCGCTGCAAGAATGATCTGCATCAGCCATGGGACGAGATAGGGCCGCCCCGGTTGCGGACGCACGCCGGTTTCCCGCGCAATATCGTTCGGCCCGACGACGAAACAGGCGAGCCGCACCGCCGAACGATGTCCGAGAACCGCAATCTCGTCGGCATTGAGAATGCCACGCGCGGTTTCGATCATCGCCCAGACACCAACTGCCGGATCGGCATCCTGACGATCAAGCCGGTTGGCCGCGTCGATTATGTCTTGTGGGCGTTCGACCTTGGGCAAAAGGATTGCATCTGCACCCATTTTCGCAGCTGCCGCGACATCATCCTTGCCCCACGGCGTTTCCGCCATATTGACCCGTACAATCCGCTCGAAACCGACCTTCGGATGGCTTGCGAAATGCGCGGCCAGCGCATCGCGCGCCGCGACCTTCGCCTCCGGCGCGACGGAATCCTCCAGATCATAGATCACGCAATCCGCTGACAGGGTCAGAGACTTTTCCAGAGCGCGAGCGTTGGCGGCAGGAACGAAAAGGACAGAACGACGGGGACGAACAATAGTTTTCATACCCCGATTTGTGCACCGAACCATCCTGCAGCGCAAGCGCCGAGAGCGCGAGCAGGCAGGCCCTTGAAATCCTGTATCGACGCGCCTATTTTCCAGCCTTCGGTTGGAATGCACCTGCCGTCCGCAGCCTTTGGCCATGGTAAAGCATCCCTGTTTCACGTTTTTGTTCCGGTGACGGCAGAAACGGCAATGCGGGCACCCGTTCATGAAAACGCCGCTCACAATCAGGAGCGAAAACAATGACCACAGCTATTATCGCTGGGACCAATAACGCTGACTTCAAGCATCAGGCCCGCCGTCTGCGGCAGGCTTTGAGCGAGGAAGGCATCAACATCAGCCACGGCAAGGCACTCGACCTTGTGGCGCGCCAGTCCGGCACACGCGACTGGAATACGCTGGCCGCCAATGACAGCAAGGTGGAGACCGCACCCGTCGAGGGCGGTACCGCGCCTTACCGCGTCGGGCAGCGCATCACCGGCATGTTTCACACCACGCCGTTCGATGCCCGTATCATCGCCGTCGAGGAAACGATCAAGCCTGAACTTTGGCGCATCACGCTTCAGTTCGATCCGGCCATCGATGTGGCGGTTTCGCCGAACCTCTCAATGCGGCGCAGGCGTTATACGATCGTCGTTGGCACAGATGGCAAATCCCGCCGCCTGACCGGCAGCGAGACTGGTGGCGTCGCCCTCAATGTCTGATAATTGCGCAAACTGTATCAACGGCGCATGATCCGGAAAACTTGACGCGGTTTCCAGACAGGATTATGCGCATAACCTGACAGTCGAACTATCCGGCGCGCGGACAAGCGCGCCGGATATTTCGCGAAACGGGTCGGGAGTTGCGACCTATTGGGCAGTTTCGGCCTCAAACGTTGACTCTCGGTCAAGCTGATGTAAACCAGTTTGCAAATTGCAAATTCCCAACCGACAGGTTCAGGACATGGATAAGTTCACCAAGCTCACGGGCGTTGCCGCCCCCCTGCCGATCGTCAATATCGATACGGACATGATCATTCCGAAGGATTACCTGAAGACGATCAAGCGCACGGGTCTGAGCAAGGGTCTTTTCGCCGAAATGCGCTTCAACGAAGACGGCACGGAGAACCCGGATTTCGTTCTGAACAAGTCGGGCTATCGCAACGCACAGATTCTCGTTGCAGGCGACAATTTCGGCTGCGGCTCCTCGCGCGAACATGCGCCATGGGCCCTGCTCGATTTCGGCATCCGTTGTGTGATCTCGACCTCGTTTGCCGATATCTTCTACAATAACTGCTTCAAGAACGGCATTCTGCCGATCAAGGTCAGCCAGGAAGATCTGGACAAGCTGATGGACGACGCCTCGCGCGGCGCCAATGCGACGCTCACCGTCGATCTCGAAGCCAAGGAAATTCACGGTCCAGATGGCGGTTCGATTTCCTTTGATGTCGATGATTTCAAGCGCCACTGCCTGCTCAACGGTCTCGACGATATCGGCCTGACCATGGAAAAGGCTGGCAGCATCGACACATTCGAGGCCAAGCGCGCCGAATTGCGTCCCTGGGCATAATGTCGGTATGCACTATATATACTCGGCCAGAATGCTCGGTCGCAGGTTTGGTGGCCTGCACAAGTGAATAGGACACGATTGGCTGGAATGGCCCGAGAAGATCAAAGCGGTGACTGGGCGGGACGTCTCTCGCCCTCGCTGGACGAAATCGAATCCATCGCGATTGAAGCTCTTGCGCATCTGCCGCAGGAGTTTCGTGCGTTGTGCGGCGACATCATTATTCAGATCGCCGATTTCCCTGACGATCAGATCATCGAGGATATGGGGCTGGAAACGCCTTTTGATCTGCTCGGCCTTTTCGAAGGTCGTGGCATCGGTGAACGTTTCAGCCTGCAGACCGGCGAAGGCCCCAACCGCATCACGCTCTACCGCCGTGCGATCCTTGACTATTGGTCCGAACATGAAGAAACGCTGGGCGATATCATCACCCATGTTCTGATCCACGAGATCGGCCATCATTTTGGCTTGTCCGATGACGATATGGAAAATATCGAGGCGCAGGCAGAGTAAAGCCGCACAGCCGAGATGGCTGTCTGAATTTGTCGTTTTCGACGAAACCATCGGCAGTTCTGGCAGTTCTTCCTCGGATTCTGGCACAATCGCATACAGATATTGCATGGAGAGAATGCTATGGATTCTCTTGATGCAACTAATGGTCTGATTCCGACATTTGCATCCTTGGGATATGAGCGCCGAGCAAATGTCGAAATCAAAAAGACCACTAGTAACCTTATGAATCTAGTGGATTTTTCGAGTTTGATTTTTGAAACGAGATCTATATCGGACGGGTATCAAACGTCAAATTCAATCCACTAGAGTAGCGATATGAGCATTTCCCCCGCCATCTACCAGCTCCTCCTCGTATATGTGACTTACATCATTGCAGCTGGCAGCCCTGGTCCGAGTACGATGCGGATCATGGGCGTAGCCATGGACCAGGGCCGCAAATCAGGGCTTGTCTTTGCTGCCGGTGTCGTTACAGGCTCCATTTTTTGGGGCGTGATGGCTGCGACTGGCGTCTCGGCCATCCTCACACGATTTGCCGAAGCTCTGTTCATCCTGAAAATCTTCGGCGGACTTTATCTGCTTTATCTTGCCTTCAAGGCCGGACGCGCGGCCATGACATCAGACAAAGCATTGGCTATGCGAGCTTCCAGCAGCAAAGCAATTCTGTCCCATGGCGAGCTTTATCGCCGTGGACTTCTGATGCATCTGTCAAACCCGAAGTCCATCCTGTCCTGGATCGCATTGGTTACGCTGGGACTCGGCACCAACTCTTCATGGCCACATCTGGCGGCGTTTCTGGGTGGCTGCATCGTGCTCAGCATCACCATTTTCTGCGGCTATGCCATCATATTTTCCACTATGCCAATGGTGCGCCTCTATCGTCGTGCGCGTCGCTGGATCGAAGGCGTCCTCGCGGCTGTCTTTGGCCTTGCCGGTATCCGCCTGCTTCTGTCGCGCTAACCTGATTGAGAAAGAGCACCATGAAACTCTTCAAAGGTCTTTCAGCCTTTCCGCTGACACCAAACGACACCGATGGCAAACTCATTGAGGATACGCTCTGCGTTTTTCTTGAGCGCATTCACGAGGCGGGAGCGGATTCTATCGGTCTTCTGGGAAGTACTGGCGGCTATGCCTTTCTCACGCGGGAACAGCGGTTGCATACGATCAATACCGCCGTCAGATTTATCGGCGGCAGAACACCGATCATCGTCGGCGTCGGCGCGTTGCGGACGGATGATGCGCAGGCGCTGGCCCGGGACGCAGCAGATGCCGGTGCAGACGGGCTGTTGCTGGCGCCTGTTTCCTATACGCCGCTGACGCAAGACGAGGTTTTCCAGCACTTCAAGACCGTTGCCGAGACGACCGATCTTCCCCTTTGCATCTACAATAATCCCGGCACGACAAAGTTCATCTTCAACGACGAACTGATTGCACGGCTTGCCAGTGTGAAGAATATCAGCGCGATCAAAATGCCTCTGCCCGCAAATGGCGATTACGAAGGCGCAATGTCAAAGCTGCGTGCCGAAACTCCGCCAAGCTTCGCGATCGGCTATAGCGGCGACTGGGGGGCTGCGGATGCACTGCTGGCTGGTGCCGATGCCTGGTACAGCGTGGTTGCAGGACTTCTTCCCGACCCCGCTCTGGCGTTGACGCGCGCTGCGCAAAGCGGAAACAATACTGAGGCAGAACGCATAAATGCAGCTTTCACACCGCTTTGGGACCTGTTCAAAACCCACAGCAGTTTCCGCGTCATGTATGTCATTGCCGACCTTCTCGGTCTCGCGAAAATCGAGCCACCACGTCCGATCCTGCCGTTGGGAACCGAAGCATACGGGCAGGTTGAGGCTGCACTTGAGCACCTGAGGGAAATAGAGAACTGACTTAAAGCGCCGCATCCTCACTCAAGAATTTGATCGCCATAAGCGCGGCACAACGACTGAGCAAGATGTCTCGTTCGACTGTAAGGTCCGCAGCAAAACGATCAGCAAGTCGATGATACGAGGCGTCTATAGTCGGATTTATAAGGTAGCGCTCCTCCATTTGCTCGCAAGTGGAGCGAAGCTCACGAATATCAGGCATTATAGTCATCGTATGGCTTCCTACTAAAATTCGGAAGATATCATAAAACAAAGGCGCCCTCATCGGGCGCCTTTTGCATTTCTTTGTTAAGCGACGCTCAGACGAACATCGATATTGCCGCGTGTCGCATGCGAGTACGGGCAGACAATATGCGCAGCCTGAACCAGTTCTTCGGCCTTCGCCTTGTCCACGCCCGGAAGTGCCACTTGCAGCGCCACATCAAGCCCGAAGCCAGTGCCATCGTCACGCGGACCGATGCCAACCGTCGCAGTCACGGTGCTATCTGCCGAAATGGCAACTTTCTCCTTGGCAGCAACGAATTTCAACGCGCCCAGGAAGCAGGCCGCATAGCCAGAAGCGAAAAGCTGCTCAGGATTGGTGCCTTCGCCGCCCGAACCGCCGAGTTCCTTCGGCGTATCGAGAACGACACTGAGCCGTCCGTCGGCAGTCTTGGCGCTGCCGGTGCGGCCGCCGGTTGCTGTGGATTGGGTTGTGTACAGAATTGGCATTTGGGCTTCTCCTTTGGTTTGTCTCCGCAGCCAAACTTGCAGATAGTTAAATTGTGCACAATCTAATTTTGCAAAACTTAACTTCACAATTATGTGATGCGCAATCCAATTGCGCATGATGTATGTATTTGCCAAGGAGTTATCACGATGAAGCGCGACGATCAGGATTCCAATCTCGGTCTTTCCAACATGGTCTGCTTTGCGATCTACTCGACCGCGAATGCGCTGACGCGCGCCTACCAGCCAATTCTGAGCAAGCTTGATCTGACCTATCCGCAGTTTCTGGTGATGATAGTGCTCTGGGAACAAGACGACCGGACGGTCTCGGAGATCGGCGCAAAGCTCAATCTGGATTCTGGAACCCTGACCCCGCTGCTGAAACGTCTTGAAGCCGCCGGACGCATTACGCGGCGACGCGACCCGCAGGACGAGCGACAGGTCCGCATCACATTGACTGAAGAAGGACAGGCACTGCGCAGGGAAGCCGAGAGCATTCCTGAACAGGTGTTCTGCGCGCTTGGTCAACCCATCGATGAGTTGCAGGATTTGCGCACAAGGTTGCTCGATATACGCGGCAATCTCGCGGAGAGCATTTCCCGCTAACAAAAAAGCGCCGGGTGACCGGCGCTTTTTAATATCAGTACTGAGTACAGTAGATCAGGCAGCAAGCGCCTTTGGCTTGATAAGGCCGCGCGCGACCAGCAATTCAGCGATCTGGATCGTGTTGAGAGCAGCGCCCTTGCGCAGATTGTCGGAAACAACCCACAGAGCCAGACCGTTCTCGACGGTGATGTCTTCACGGATACGGCTGATATAAGTCGCATCTTCGCCAGCGGATTCGTAAGGCGTGATGTAGCCACCGTTCTCATGCTTGTCGACAACCTGGCAGCCTGGAGCTTCACGCAGAATCTCGCGTGCTTCTTCCGGCGTGATCGGGTTTTCGAACTCGATATTGACCGCTTCGGAGTGACCGATGAAGACCGGAACGCGAACGGCCGTCGCCGTCAGCTTGATCTTCGGATCGAGCATCTTCTTGGTTTCGGCCACCATCTTCCATTCTTCCTTGGTGTAGCCGTCTTCCATGAAGACATCGATATGCGGGATCACGTTGAACGCGATGCGCTTGGTGAACTTCTTCGCAGAGACAGGGTCGGCGACGAAAACAGCGCGCGACTGTTCGAACAGCTCATCCATACCTTCCTTGCCTGCACCCGAAACCGACTGATAGGTCGAGACGACGACGCGCTTGATCTTGGCAACATCGTGCAAAGGCTTCAGAGCCACGACGAGCTGAGCCGTCGAGCAGTTCGGATTGGCAATGATGTTCTTCTTGCGGAAGCCTTCGACTGCATCCGGGTTCACTTCCGGCACGATCAGCGGCACTTCCGAGTCATAACGCCAGGCCGAGGAATTATCGATTACGACGCAGCCCTGCTTGCCGATCTTCGGCGACCATTCCTTGGAAATCTCGCCGCCAGCAGACATCAGGCAGATGTCCGTATCGGAGAAATCATACGTGTCGAGCGCCTTGACCTTCAGCGTCCGGTCGCCATAGGACACTTCCGTGCCCTGGCTGCGGCGCGATGCAAGCGCTACAACTTCGTCAGCCGGAAAGCCGCGCTCTTCGAGGATATTGAGCATTTCGCGCCCGACATTTCCGGTGGCGCCGACAACTGCAACCTTGAAACCCATTTTTCGTCTCCTGTCCCTCTCCGCTTCCAGATTCGGAACCCCGCAGGCCACGCGGGACTTCCGCCCCCGGGCCAGACCCGGGGAGAGGGCGAGCAGGCCAAGGGAATCAGACCGTTTTCGTGGTCGTTTTAGTAATGGCCGTGAGTGTTTTGGAAATCGAAGGCATGCGCGCTGCCCCGGCAAAAATGCCGGCAGTTCCAAGCGAAACTGACGCTACGTTGACGCGATCCACGCGGGTTCTCCTTCGTTCGCCACTGCTTTTACGCGGTTTATAGATGGAGTCAATTCTCTACCTCTTCAAGAAGCGCATTTTTTAAGGCTCTCGCTCTCTACGACAGTATTTCAAGCTGACAATTCTGTCTCATACTAAAGACTACTGCACGAATCCCCTTTTTCGGTTCATCATGCAAGTGTGAGGAGAGTGCCCGGACAGTTGAGAGGAACTGTTCCCGGCGCATCAGGCGAACTTCATTTACCCGGTGAAGAAGGATCGTCTTACATTTGCCCGTCAGGGGCTCTGTTTGGGAGGACAGATTAATGGCAGTCTCGTCAAGTGCCGACGTCGGCACGCAGAAAATGACGAGCGAAGAACGCAAGGTGATCTTTGCGTCGTCGCTTGGTACCGTCTTCGAATGGTACGACTTCTATCTTTACGGAACACTCGCAGCCTTCATCGGCGCGGCCTTCTTCAATGAATACCCGGAAGCAACCCGAAACATCTTCGTCCTGCTTGCTTTCGCGGCAGGCTTCCTCGTCCGTCCGTTCGGCGCTCTCGTCTTCGGACGCATCGGCGATCTCGTCGGTCGTAAATACACATTCCTTGTCACCATCGTGATCATGGGCGCGTCCACGTTCCTCGTGGGTATCTTGCCCGGCTCGGCCACGCTCGGCATTTTCGCACCGATCATCCTGATCGCCCTGCGCATGCTGCAGGGTCTCGCACTCGGTGGTGAATATGGCGGCGCTGCAACCTATGTTGCGGAACATGCTCCGAACAACCGTCGCGGCTTCTTCACGTCATGGATCCAGACCACGGCGACACTCGGCCTGTTCCTGTCGCTGCTGGTCATCCTCGGCATTCAGGCCGTGATGAGCAAGGAAGCATTCGCGGCCTGGGGCTGGCGTATTCCATTCCTCGTCTCCATCGTCCTGCTCGGCATTTCCGTCTGGATCCGCATGCAGATGAGCGAGTCGCCCGCATTCAAGCGCATGAAGGAGGAAGGCAAGACCTCCAAGGCTCCGCTTTCCGAAGCATTCGGTCAGTGGAAGAACGCGAAGATCGCACTCATCGCCCTCTTCGGCCTTACCGCCGGTCAGGCCGTGGTGTGGTATTGCGGTCAGTTCTATGCGCTGTTCTTCCTCCAGAACGTTCTGAAGGTCGAAAACCAGTCGGCAAACATCATGGTTGCTATCGCGCTCCTGATCGGCACCGGCGGCTTCGTCTTCTTCGGCTGGCTGTCGGACAAGATCGGTCGCAAGCCGATCATCATGGCAGGCCTTCTGCTCGCTGCCCTGACCTACTTCCCGTTGTTCAAAGCACTAACCGGTGCTGCGAATCCGGCTCTGGCTCAGGCTGAACAGACCATCAAGGCAACTGTTACTGCAGCGCCTGGCGATTGTAACTTCCAGTTCAACGCCACTGGCACGTCGAAGTTCACCACGTCTTGCGATGTGGCGACGAGCTTCCTCGCCAAGAGTTCGGTGCCTTATGAAATCGTCCAGACGGCAGCAGCTGGCACCCCTGCAACCGTTACGATCGGTGACAGCACGATCACGTCCTACGACGCTGTTCAGGCTGGAGCAGATGCTGCAGCCAAGCAGTCGGCACTGTCTCACGACGTGAACCTCGCCCTGCAGAAAGCCGGCTTCCCGCTCGTTCGCGATGCTGCGAAAGTGCCGGACAGCAAGCTTGATGCATTCGTCGCCGCCAATCCGGAACTTCAGCTGAATGCCGAAGCAATCCGTGGTGGAGACAAGGCCATGGTTCCGGCTGCCGATCTGGTAAAGCAGAAGCTTCTGACCCAGACCGAAGCTGACGGCCTTGGCGTCAGCACCGATCAGGCCGTCTACACCATCCCGAATGCCGGCGCATTCAAGATGGTTGCCGACCCTGCACAGGTGAACTGGTTCCTGACAATCGCCATCCTGACTATCCTCGTCATCTATGTGACGATGGTGTACGGCCCGATTGCCGCGATCCTTGTCGAGATGTTCCCGACCCGCATTCGCTATACCGGCATGTCGCTGCCATATCACATCGGCAATGGCTGGTTCGGCGGTCTGCTTCCGGCTGGCGTGTTCGCACTGAGCGCTGCCAAGGGGGACATCTATTACGGCCTCTGGTACCCGATCATCATCGCTTCTATCACCTTCGTGATCGGCATGATCTTCGTCAAGGAAACCAAGGGCGTCGACCTGCATAAGCTCGACTAATCATCGCAGCTGCACAAAGCAAAACGCCGCCCATCGGGCGGCGTTTTCATGTTTCTCCGAGTTTCATCGGCGATACTGCGCTTCAATCTCGATCAGCTTCTGCTTGCGCCACAGACCGCCGCCATAGCCGGTCAGTGACCCGTCCGCGCCGATCACACGATGGCATGGAATGATGATGGCAATCTGGTTCGCCCCATTGGCCCGGGCGACCGCACGCACGGCAAGCGGCTTTTCCATGGCCTGCGCCAGTTCACTGTAACTGCGCGTTTCCCCTGCCCCGATGTTCTGAAGTGCGCGCCAGACACCTTGCGTGAATGCGCTGCCATGCAGCACCAGCGGTAAATCGAACCTCGGAGAATTGCCGTCAAAGAAGGCATTCAACTGCTGCTCGACGTGATCATGCGTATCGAAACGACCGATCCCCAGATCACCGCGACAGGTAGCATAAAGCTTCTTCAGTTCCGCAGATAGCGCCTTGCGATCAGCGAATTCGAGAAGATGCAGGCTTCGTGCATCGCAGATCGCAATCATCGTGCCAAGTGGCGTCTTGATCCAGTCGGCGCGCAACAAGCCATCACCCCGCAATTTGCCGGGTGGAAGCCCCAGAATACGTGCAAAGGCACTACGAAAAGCTTCGGGAGATTCAAAACCCGCATCAATCTGGGCATCAATCACGCGCCCACCATCGGCAAGCGCCTGAAACCCATGTCGCAGGCGTTCCTGCCGCGCCATTTCCAGAAATGTCATTCCGAAATGACGGCGGAAACTGCGACGGACGGTCGAGACATCAAGCCCCATCCGGGCAACATCCTCTTCGCTCCAGCGTCGTTCCGGATCGGCCTCAAGCGCGTCGAGAAGCTTCTTGACGGAAGGCTCCGCCTCCGCAGCGGGCTGTAGCGGATGGCATCTTTTGCAAGGCCGGAAACCGTCGGCCATGCATTCGGCAACCGATGCGAAGAAGCGGCAGTTTTCCTGTTTCGGTTTCCGCGCCGGACACGTCAGGCGGCAGAAAATTCCGGTTGAGACAACACCGACATAGGCCCTGCCCTCATAAGCGGCATCGCGGGCGACAAGTGCATCGTAGAGTTTGTTTTGATCTGGGAGCGTGAACAACATGCCGCTATTCTTATGCAGCACAGCATGAATTTACAGCCTCAAATCGGGCACTTATTCAAAAAAGAAAAGCCCGCCATGCGAAGTGCATGGCGGGCTTTCAGCAAGCGGTCTTGTCACGCTTATTGAGCGGAAAGCTTCGAAAACTTGTCGAGGATGGCATCGCCCATTTCGACGGTGCCAATCTTGGTCTTGCCTTCCGACCAGATGTCGGCAGTGCGCAGACCATCATCCAGAACCTGTGCGATTGCCGCTTCCAGGCGATCCGCTTCTTCAACGAGGTTGAACGAATAACGCAGGCACATGGCAAGCGAAGCAATCATTGCAATCGGATTGGCAACGCCCTTGCCAGCGATGTCCGGCGCGGAACCGTGTACCGGCTCATAAAGCGCCTTGCGCTTGCCGGTTTTGGAATCGACCGCACCGAGCGAAGCCGACGGCAGCATTCCGAGCGAACCGGTCAGCATTGCAGCAACGTCAGACAGCATGTCGCCGAAAAGATTGTCTGTCACAATAACGTCAAACTGCTTCGGCCAACGCACAAGCTGCATGCCGCCAGCGTCAGCCAGCATATGCTCCAGTTCAACGTCGGCGTGCTTGTCCTTGTGACGCGCGGTAACAACCTGATTCCACAGGACGCCCGACTTCATCACATTGCGCTTTTCCATCGACGTAACCTTGTTGCGGCGCGTGCGCGCCAGCTCGAAGGCGACATCGGCGATGCGCTCAATTTCGTAGGTGTCATAGACCTGCGTATCGATACCGCGCTTCTGGCCATTGCCGAGGTCGATGATTTCCTTCGGTTCACCGAAGTAAACGCCGCCGGTCAGCTCACGCAGGATAAGGATGTCGAGACCCTCGATCATTTCCGGCTTCAGCGACGAAGAATGAGCCAGCGCCGGGTAGCAGATGGCCGGACGCAGATTTGCATAAAGCTGCATGTCCTTGCGCAGACGCAGAAGACCGGCTTCCGGGCGGACTTCATAAGGTACGCTATCCCACTTCGGACCGCCGACAGCGCCGAACAGCGTGGCATCTGCAGCCAGCGCCTTCTCCATATCCGCATCCGAAATCGCCTGACCGTGCGCGTCGTAAGCGCAGCCGCCAACCAGACCTTCTTCAGTTTCAAAGCCGAGATTGAGGCCCGAGTTGAGGAAAGCGATGATCTTGCGGACTTCCGCCATCGCCTCTGGGCCGATGCCGTCGCCGGGCAGGAGAAGGAGTTTTCTGGATGCCATAATGCCAAGCCTCTGTTTTGTTTCGCATATTCTGGAGAATGGGGACCCGTTTCGCCGAGAATATTGCGTTCAAATTCACGACAGTAACGAATGGCATGACGCCGTCCGAAACCATCTTTATCTAGTTCCGCGAGGGTTATAGAGCCCTGTTGTCCGACAAGCAATAATGCGCATGGCTGAAACTTATGAAAAAGATAGAGGCTTATGCAGAAATTATATAACAGCCGATAAAGCAGACACAGTTCGACGTTTCAGAGTTCCCGCAATCTGCAAATCGGCCTGCGGTCACTCCGTCAAACTGCGCGCTTCGGATGGCAGCATGATCGGGATTCCGCCCCGGACCGGATAGGCAAGCTTTGCCTTGTGCGAGATCAACTCGCCATGTTCCGCATCATACTCCAACGGCCCTTTGGTAAGCGGGCATACGAGAAGTTCCAGCAGACGTACGTCGATATTGCCGGTTTGCGTCTTGTCGTCCATTGTCTTATTCCCGAAGTTTATTGCAGCCGCGATCCGAAATCGTCGTCCTTTACTCTGGCCAATACCATTTCGGTAATGGCAATCAAAGTTGCTGCACGCGTCTTCAAATCGGGCGCTTCCAGAAGGGCCTGTTTTTCTGCAGGGCCAAAAGGCGACATGATGGAGAGCGCATTGACGAGGGTTTCATTGTTTGCTCGTGCAATACTGTCCCAGTCGGCTTCCAGATTGTGCGCTTCAAGATAATCGCGGAAAGCACCCAGCAAAGCATCCCGGTCGATTTCCGACGAATCCCGCGCCTCCTCCAGATCGGCCAGAAACGGCATGATCCGGCATTGCCGGTAAGGCTGACGGCAATGCATTTCTTCACGCACGCGAAATCGGCAGATACCCTGCAGGGTAATCAGCAGGCGACCGTCGCCCGTTTCGGCAAAGGTCGTGATACGGCCAAGACAGCCGACCTTACTCAATTGCGGACGGAGGCTTTCATCAAGCTCATCGATCATTTCGTCATCGTCGCCATCGATTTTCGGCTGGATCATGCCGATGATGCGCTTGCCCGCCAGGGCATTTTCGATCATCGCCAGATAGCGCGGTTCGAAAATATTGAGCGGAAGCTGGCCACCGGGCAGAAGCAGCGCCCCTTTCAACGGGAAAACCGGCACGGTCTCGGGTATATCGGCGCCCGTTCTGTAACGGGCATTGCCCACCTGCATTACAACCTCCTCAAAAGCATATCGCTTTTTATCGTACTCTTACGACACGCTTTAAGCTTTTGTTTTCATGCATGTCTTTACCCCAAAACCGGTTCCCGCTTTTGGGAGACATGCATTAGGGCTCACGAAACATGCGCCCTAATAGTTGGAATCCGCATGGCGCACAAAACACAATTTGCCCGCCATGCTCCCGACCGCTCGCGATCAGGAGAACAGAAGCGACGACAGCTTGCGCCGCGCGCCGAGCGTCGCCGGATCGGCATTGCCCCATGCCTCGAAAAACTGGAGCAGCTGCTTGCGTGCGCCGTCTTCATTCCATTCGCGGTCGGACTTCATGATGAAAAGCAGCTCATTGGCCGCATCTTCACGCCGCCCCTGTGCATTACGCACCTGCGCAAGATCAAACCGGGCCTGATAATCCTTCGGATCAGCCTGAATTCGCTTCTCAAGCGCAATCGGATCACCGATGAGCTTGACCTGATCAGCCAGCGCAAGGCGCGCTTCCAGCGCTCGAACGGCAGGCGCATTCTGTTTGTCATCCGGAAGCTGGGCCAGAATTTCCCGCGCCTTTTCCGCATCGCCGGATTCCAGAAGGCAGGTCGCAAGACCGACAATCGCATCGACATTATCTGGAACGGCATGAAGGATGGACGAGAAAATCTCCGACGCCTGAACGAAATCACCGGCTTCGATCAGCTCATTCGCGGCCGTGATGGCTTCGGCAAGCGCCGCTTCCGCGTCGCTCGGCCCACCGATTTTGGCGATGAATTCCTTCACCTTCGATTCAGGGACGGCCCCCATGAAACCATCGACCGGCTGGCCATTGACGAAAGCAATGACCGCCGGAATGGACTGAATACCAAGCTGACCGGCAATGGCCGGATGATCGTCGATATTCATCTTGACCAGTTTGACGGCACCACCAGCGTCCCGCACGGCCTTTTCAATGATCGGTGTCAGCTGCTTGCAAGGTCCGCACCATGGCGCCCAGAAATCCACCAGCACGGGCTGATTGCGGGATTCGGTAATTACATCCGCCTGGAAACCTGCCGTCGTCGTGTCCTTGACGAGATCAGTTCCTCCGGCAGCGGCTGGTGCCGAACCGAAAGAAACATTTGCCGTCATCTGGCCACCTGCACCGGCATAAGGATTGTTCTGGCTGGTCATAAGAAATTCCTTCGTATTTTCCGACCGATGCGACGGTCCGCATACAAGCCGGTGTCGTTCTTTCAGTTCGTATCTTCAAAAGCCAATTTCAAGACGGTCGATTCAGCAAGTTGCGCTGTAACTTAGCGCTCCCGCCTCTCACTTCAATTGCCAATTGCCGTGTGCAAGAAAGCCGCCCGTTTTGAAAATCAGTTTATACCGAAGTGTCCGCTTTCGCACCTTCGGAAACGGCGAGAATGCGCGGTTCATGTCCGGTGGAAGTGAGGAAAGCGACGAGGTCTTCGCGCTTGATGGAAGTCGTGGCTTCGTTGGTCAGCGGATGGCCGTTGATGACGTCATATTTCATCAGATCGGCATCAAGAATGACCTGCACATTATGTGCTGTATCGTTGACCGCGCCAAACACCGTAACTGCACCCGGAATCACACCCAGGTGTTCCAGCAGCTTTTCCGGCTTGCCGAACGAAACGCGGCTTGCCGCACCAATCAGCTGATGGATCGACTTCAGATCGACCACCGCGTCCTCCTCGACTGTCACGAGAAAGAAATTGTCTTTCTTGTCCTTCAGGAAGAGATTTTTCGTATGGCCGCCCGGGATTTCACCACGCAGGCTTTGGGAATCCGCGACCGTGAACAAGGGAGGATGTTCGACAGTTTTCACTTCGATACCGAGTTTCTGAAGATAATCGTGAAGTTCACTCGGCGACAAAGGCATGATTCCACCCCATTCTGTTCGGCATTGAATATGTTGAGCATGTCATCACGCTCCTCACGCTTCGACGACTTGCAACAGCGCTTATAGACCATGGATAGAGGCTTAGAAACCATGCAAAGCAAATTGGATTGTTCGCACAAAACGCACCAGCCTCGCTCACGCCTCTGACAGCCGCTTCCATTATCCGTGGAGGCTCATTTTTCTTGCTTTGACGAGAAAACGCAGCAGAGAACACGACACGCATTCTGGAAAGCATAATATTTACAGATACTTATCAATTAACCGGCAGCTAATTTTGTTGAAACGACATTTTCCTGTAATTTCCCTGTTGCAATCTCCGGGGCGTTAGTTCATATAGCGCCTGCCTGACGGAAACGACTGGCGCGAGCGGGTGTAGCTCAGGGGTAGAGCACAACCTTGCCAAGGTTGGGGTCGAGGGTTCGAATCCCTTCGCCCGCTCCAGTTTTCCAAACAAAATCAGCAAGTTAAAAGGCGCCGTACGCGGCGCCTTTTGCTTACAAAGGAATTCTAGGCGTTGTTGTAAGCGCTTTGTAAGCACAAAACAGGGTGATTTTGGATATCGTTGGCTAAATTTGACGACCGCGTGGGACAAGCTTCCGACATCCTGCGCTGACATTGTTCAAGATTCGCCCTTCGTATTGTGGATATTGATCGGCCGATACTCAAACCGGTTCCCTCCTCGTCGGGAGCCAAAGCCGGAGAAAGCCTGCCACCCATCAACACACCAGTGTGGTTAGCGTCTAATTTGGTCTGCCCTCTTAAAAGTTGTCCTCCATGAAGTAGGCTATTGAGCCTGAGAGAGGATTTTGGAATGCCCCAAAAGAAACACAAGTCGGAAGAGATTATCGCAAAGCTGCGCCAGATCGATGTTCGGTTGGCGAGGCGGTCCGTTCGAACGGCGTGACGCAGTTTACGTATTGCCGCTGGCGCAAGGAGTTCAGCGCCCAGAAGGCCGACGCTGGAAAAGCTGATCCTAAAAGAGTCTGCCTCTGGAAATCACCCGCCCGTCGCCGTCTCTGCGTCGATCATGTGACAGCGAAGTTCACCGTCTCGGAGCGCTCTGCTTGACGCGCTGCGCCAAAGCGCGCCGATGGGCGCCATCGTTGAGCATGTCGAGGCTGATGTCCTGATTGCCTGACCTGTCGAGCACAATCTGCGTACACTCGGCGTCGGCAGCGGCTTGATATCGCAATGCCTTGCGCTGGACATCTGTTCCTTCGTCATGGCATCGTCCTTGAACACGCCCGACGTGATCTCGTGGGCGCGATATGTTTCGCATCTGCATTATCCAGATCGGTTCTCGGCGTTGCTACCCAATCAAGAGTGCGTTGCGGCGGCCCCCGCAAGCGTCATCAAAAACCGGTTGGGTACGACCTTCTGTAATTGAAGAAGACATGTGGACCCATCGCAGCACCTCATGCAGCCTTCCGCATGCCGGACTTGTTCGGACCATTCACCCCTCTTTCGAGCGCGAGCAGCGCCTGCTCGACCTCATCAAGGCGCGAGGGGCGGCCGTTCTCAGGCATGCCCTCGTTGGTGGCCTGATCGATCAGGAATTCGGTCCAGGCCCAGTTCATCAGGATCGACCGCCTCGCATCAAGGGGGAGCCGGTTGTCGGCCACGAAATCCATCGGCGAAGCCCAGCCGCCATCCCCATCATTGCGATTGGCGTCATTCGACATGGCTCGACGGTACTTGTCCGAAAGCCCGACGAGGCCAAGCTTGCCGAGCGTCGCATCGGAGAATGTGTTTCGCTGTTCTCCAGACTTATCCATGGTAATCCTAGCCTTATCCTTTGGTACGTCCACGACATAGCAAAGACCCTGCCGCTGCGCGTAACGGATCGCAGACGCCAGCGTCGGGAACTTAAGCTCGACCTGCTTCAGTGTGTCCCGGCTGCCCGTGTGAATTAGCCCCCGAAAGGCCCGGACATGCTCCCCCACTTAGCTAAGTGGGTAGGAGTAATGTTGGTACTATGACTATCACCACCCATAAGATGCAGGTCCTTTCCGGGCCTGAACGGCGCCGGCGCTGGAGCACAGCGGAGAAGCTGGCCATTATCCAGGAAACCTACGAGCCGGATGCGACGGTGAGCATCGTTGCGCGACGACATGGCATCCAGCCGAACCAGTTGTTCGCCTGGCGCAAGCTGGCGTCACAAGGCGCGCTGACGGCGACGGCCGCCGAAGAGGAGGTTGTCCCGGCCTCCGAATACCGGGCGCTTCAGAACCAGGTAAAGGAGTTGCAACGCCTGTTGGGCAAGAAGACGATGGAAGGCGAAATCCTCAAGGAAGCCCTCGAAATCGCCACCGGCTCAAAAAAACAGATGTTGCGCTCGCTCTCTCTTCCGAGAGGGATTTTAGGATGAAGACCGTCTGCGAGACGTTGGGTGTCGCCCGGTCGAATATCGCTACGCGTGCCGCGTGCTCCCCTTCCAGAGCCAGAGGACGCCCGCCACTCCCGGATCGGGAACTGGTGGAGGAAATCAAGGCCATCATCGCCAACATGCCCACCTACGGCTATCGGCGTGTCCATGCCATTCTGCGCCGCAACGCCCGCAAGGCCGGGCGTTCGTGGCCCAATGCCAAGCGCGTCTATCGGGTCATGAAGGTGCATGATCTGCTGTTGGTGCGCCACACTGGAGCGGCCGATGATCGCCGCCATGACGGTCAGGTCGCTGTCGAACGCTCGAATATCAGATGGTGCTCCGACGGCTTCGAGATCGGCTGCGACAATAAGGAGAAGGTCAGGGTTGCCTTCGCCCTCGATTGCTGCGACCGCGAGGCCATCGCCCATGTCGCCACCACCGAGGGCATCAAGAGCAAGGACGTCCAGGACCTCGTGATCACCGCCGTCGAGAACCGCTTTGGCCGCATCAACATGTTGTCCGAGCCCATCGAATGGCTCACCGACAACGGCTCCTGCTTCATCGCCAGGGACACCGCGTCCTTGCTCCGCGACATCGGCATGGAACCGTGCACGACGCCGGTGCGCAGCCCGCAATCGAACGGCATGGCCGAGGCCTTCGTCAAAACCTTCAAGCGCGATTACGTCGCGGTGAACCCCACCCCGGATGCTGAAACCGTCATGGCACAGTTGCCGGTCTGGTTCGACCATTACAATAATCTTCACCCGCACAAGGCGTTAGGATATCAATCCCCGCGCGAGTTCATCAACTCGCAATCTCAAACCTGAGCATGTCCGGTCTTTTGGGGGCAACTCCACATATGGAACGGACACTTGCGCGTGGTTGTTCGCCACAGGGTGTAAACGCCGGGTTGGCCCTCCTTTGGGGCGATTCTGCTCAGGCGGTGATGATGTCATGCCCAAGTGTGAGCGAGGCGCGCTTCGATCGTCAATACTGCCGATGCTGCTTTCCCGGCGGCGCTCGAAAGCATTCCGGCGGCAGAAGACAGCCAGGATCTTCAAGATCGCCTAGCATGTGTGCATGACCTCCCGTGCCTTCGGCAGCGGGAGGGAAGCCACTGTCGAGCATAGTCGCCGGCCCGTCGGTTCGGCATCTTGCTCGGCTGTACCGCGTTATCTGGATATGGAAGGGTTATCATGAATAAGCTCGTCGATCGTAGGACCGCCTTGTCGCTGGGCGGAAGCGTACTGGCAGCAGCGGCCGCAGCGTCGATCCTGCCCGCTCGCGCCGCGGACAATGAACCTGTGAACACAGGCAGTCTTGGGACAGGCGGCACGACAGATCTTGTCGAGTCCACGCCTGCTTTTGCCACGCTTTTTCCGCTGACCCGGTACTTCGAAATCGACTCCGAGATCGCCGGTGCCCGCTTCTCGGCTTTCGTCACCGTTCCCATGCAATACGACGCCGACGAAACGCAGCGCTATCCGGTCGTCTATCAGATCGATGGGAGTCTCTACTTCGCGGCCACGGCGCCGTTTCACATGCCGGGACAGTTCGACGTCATGTCGCCGCTGCGGCCCTTCATCATGGTCTCCATCGGCTATTCACAAGAGGAAAGCCACGCCTGGGACTGGCTCCGCGTGCGCGACCTCGTCCCGCCCGGCGAAGTGGTTCCGGACCTGTTTCATCAAACCCTGGACGGAAATGTTGCAGCCGGCTTGGTGTCCGAGGACGATGCCCAGCGCTATCGCGCACTGCTCGCCAACCCGGCAGCGGACAAGTTCCTCGGGTTCCTGGAGCATGAACTTCATCCGCTTCTCACGGCAGCCTATCGCATCGATGAGAGTGATGTGGGGCTTTGGGGCTTCTCCTACGGCGGGCTCTTCACATCCTATGTCATGCTGGAGGGGTCTGATCTGTTCAGGCGTGTCGGCGCGGGCAGTCCGGGGATCATGGGGGAGAGCCAGATCTTCAAATTGTATGATGATGCCGTCGCTTCCGGACGGGATTTCTCTGGCCGGCAGCTCCATGTCACGATCGGCGCGCGCGAAGCGGCCGATCAGGGCGTCTATCAATGGCTCACGGCGCGAGGAACAGGCGAACTGCTCGCGCAGACCTCTCTCCGGCCTTTGCCCGGCTTGCAGGTGTCCAGCGAGATCATTCCATTAGAAACGCACCTGACCGGCGGGGTGCCGGCCTGGTTCAGCTTCCTGCGTGCCTGCTACGGGCGTTCTTAAGGCTGCACAAACGGCCGTCGAGTAATATGGCAGCTTTCGCGGGCACCTCCGCGTAAGCTGCCTGTCCGCAATCCACCCCTAACTTGCCATTTGATGTCGTGGGGGAAGGCCTTCCCCCTGGTCGGCATGGGCATTGCCGACGCCCCCCCCATCAGCGGTGAGTCCCCGCAACGCCCCCCTGAGAGTGAGAGTGCGGACGGGTTTTCCGTGACGGGTTGAGGGCTGGAAGAGAGGCTTCCGGCACCCGTCGCGGAGATTATCCCGATGGCCAGACAAGATCGCGCCGCCCCCGACAGTGGCGCGCGCAGCAACCTTTACGACGACATCACCCACAAGATCATCGCCAAGTTGGAGCAAGGGCGGCTGCCCTGGGTTCAGCCCTGGGGGACGGCGGCGGCGAAAGCGCCCCTTGCCATGCCGAGGAATGCGACGACCTCCCGGCAATATTCCGGGATCAATGTCCTGATCCTCTGGGGTGCTGTGATCCAGCATGGCTTTCCAACCCAGAATTGGCTGACCTTCCGACAGGCGCTTTCGCTCGGCGGCAATGTCAGGAAGGGCGAGCGCGGCACCACCGTCGTTTATGCCGACCGTTTCACGCCCGAGGACGAAAAGCGTCGCGCCCGCGAGACCGGCGAGGAACCAGGCCGCATCCCGTTCCTGAAGCGCTTCACCGTATTCAACGCCGCGCAATGTGAGGGCCTGCCGGAGGAAATCGCAACCGACGCCCCGCCACCGCCACCCGGCCTGATCGAGCCGAAGGTCGAGGCGCTCATCAAGGCGACCGGCATCGACTTCCGCATCGGCGGAGATCGCGCCTTTTATATGCCGTCTCTGGACTATGTTCAGGTGCCGCCTCCGCAAGCCTATTTCGAGCCAATCAACTGGCACCGCACGGCCCTGCACGAGATGGGGCATGCGACTGGCCATGCCTCGCGACTTGGGCGGGATTTCTCGGGCAGCTTCGGCACTAAGAAATACGCCTTTGAGGAGCTTGTCGCCGAAATGAACGCGGCTTTCTGCTGCGCCACGCTGGGTATCGTACCGACCGTGCGCCACGCCGATTATATCGGGTCGTGGCTGGAGTGCCTTCGCGAGGATAATCGCGCCATTGTCCGCGCCGCCTCGCAGGCCAGCAAGGCGGCGGACTGGCTGTTGTCGCACCTGCCCGATGAAGATGCCGGCGATACGGATGCGGGCGTAACCGAACGGAGGGCTGCGGCATGATCCTCCTGACCGATATGCAGCGCGACCGGCTGCTGGCCAATGGCCGCCAGCGCGATCAGGATCACATCCCGGTCGTGAAGTTCTTCAATCCCCTCGGCGCGGGCGTCTGGCTCGCCACCGAACTGGATGAGGATGGAGACATCATGTTCGGCCTGGCCGATCTCGGTTCCCCCGAACTGGGCTCGTGGAGCCTTGAGGAGCTGTCTTCGGTCCGGCTGCCCTTTGGCATGGGCATCGAGCGTGATCTGCTGTTCACCGGGGATTTCCCGATCTCGGTCTGGGCCGAGGCCGCTCGCGAGACCGGCAGCATCCGCTCCGCCGAGCGTCTGCTCTACCGCGTCGGGGCGATCTTGCCTCGTACATCCCCCGATACGGAAAGCCGGAGTTCCTGATTGACGGCTTTCAGGTTCTGCGGCTGGCGTCGCTCTCTTCAGAGGAAGAGGGCGGCGCTTCGCTTCGTGACGGGCTGATAGCCGGAGAGAGAGGCTCACCGGCGTCCGTCATGGAGTACCTAATATGGCCACTGCCGTTCAGAAAATCGCGCTTTCGTCCTCGCGGGACATTCCCTTCAACAAGCTGGTGCTCAGCCAGTCCAATGTCCGGCGCGTCAAGGCCGGTGTCTCGGTCGAGGAATTGGCCGACTCCATCGCCCGGCGCGGCCTGATCCAGTCCCTGCATGTCCGCCCGGTTGTGGACGGCGAGGGCAAGGAAACCGGCATATTCGAGGTTCCGGCCGGCGGTCGCCGCTTCCGCGCACTGGAACTGCTGGTCAAGCAAAAGCGCCTCGCCAAGATCGCGCCGGTTCCGTGCGTCGTGTCGGAGGCCAGTGCCGATGTGCTGATCGACGAGGTGTCGCTCGCCGAGAACATCGAGCGCGCGCCGCTGCATCCGCTCGACCAGTTCCGCGCCTTCCAGGCCATGCGGGAAAAGGGCATGACCGAGGACGCAATCGCGGCGGCCTTCTTCGTGGATGCCAAGGTGGTAAAGCAGCGCCTGCGCCTGGTCTCGGTCTCGCCCACATTGCTCGACATCTATGCCGAAGATGGCATGACGCTGGAACAGCTCATGGCCTTCACCGTCAGCTCCGACCACGCCCGTCAGGAGCAGGTATGGGACGCGATCAAGGATGGCTGGCAGAAGGAGCCCTATACCATCCGCCGTCTGCTGACCGAAACCACGGTCCGCGCCGCTGACAAGCGGGCGGTCTTCGTCGGCATCGACACCTATGAGGCAGCAGGCGGTTGCGTGCTGCGCGATCTCTTCCAGCAGGATGATGGCGGCTGGCTGCAAGATCCGGTGCTGCTCGACCGGCTGGTGGGCGAAAAACTGAAGGCGGAAGCCGAATCCATCGCCGCCGAGGGCTGGAAATGGATCGAGGTCGCCATCACCTTTCCCTATGGTCACGATCATGGCCTTCGCCAGATCGTCGGCACCACGGTCGATCTAAGCGAAGAGGAACGCGCCACCCGCGAGGCTCTGCGCGATGAATATGACCGGCTTGAAGCCGAATATGGCGAGGCTGACGAGCTGCCTGACGAGATCGACGCCCGCCTGGGTGAGATCGAACAGGCGCTGGAAACCTTCGAGCGCCGCCCGATGGTCTTCGAGTCGGACCAGATCGGCAAGGCGGGTGCATTCATCAGCATCGACGCCGATGGCTCCTTGCTGATCGAACGCGGCTATGTTCGCGCCGAGGATGAAACACCGGCCGAACCCGACGTTGAGATCGTTGACCCCGACACCGGCGAGGTGATCCAGCGGACCGAACCGGCCGTCACCCATCAGCGCGCCGTCATCACGCTTGGGGGGCAGCCGGTCGAACAGGAGGAAGACGACGAGACCGAGACCATCAAGCCGCTGCCAGATCGTCTGGTCAGCGAATTGACCGCGCACCGTACGCTGGCGCTGCGGGATGCCGTGGCAGCGAACCCGCATGTCGCCATGACGGCACTGCTGCACCGGCTGGTCATGGATTGCTTCATGCCGCATGCCAGCTCCGGATGCCTGGAAGCACAGGTCCGAGAGGTTCATCTGCCCGCACAGGCCGAGGATCTGCGCGATAGCGCGTCGGCCAAGGCCATCGCTGACCGCCACGAACGCTGGGGCGATCATGTCCCGGCAGACGATGCCGCCCTCTGGGATTGGCTGACCGATCTGGACGATGGTTCGCGCATGGACCTGCTCGCCCATTGCGTCAGCTATGGTGTGAACGCGCTCTATGAAAAGCCGAACCCCTATAGCGGCTCGGGCGTCAGCCAGCACGGGCTGGACATCCGCCTATCGCAGGCTGATCGGCTGGCGCGCTCGACCGGTCTCGATATGGTTGCCGTGGGCTGGCGGCCGACGGTTGAGAACTATCTTGGCCGCGTGACCAAGCCGCGTATCCTTGAGGCTGTGCGTGAAGGGGCCGGAGACCGGGCCGCCGAACTGATCGGGCACCTGAAGAAGGGTGACATGGCCAAGGAAGCCGAGCGCCTGCTGGCGGACACCGGCTGGTTGCCCGAGCCGCTGCGCATGGTGGATGATGGCATTGACGCGGACCCGACGACGGGAACCGACAGGGAAGCCGACGAGCTGCCCGATTTCCTCTCCGGTGATGGCGAGGACGATCCGGCTGATGACAAGGAGGAACAGCATATGGTCGCTGCTGAATAGCATTCATACGGGGCGGCTTCGGTCGCCCCGTTTCAGCCACCCCGTTTGTGCAACACGCCCGGTTCTCTTGACCCGGCTTTTCCTTTCGGAACTATGCGGGCGAAGCCGTTGGTCAACGCCGAGTGGAAACCGCCCGACCTAAAAAGGAAAAAGTATGTCAGACAAACCTTGCGTATACCTGACAGGGGCGTCTTGCTCCGGTGTTTCAACACTGGGTTCGATCCTGTCGAAGCGTTTCCGTGTCCCGCAAATTGATGTGGACGATTACTATTGGATGCCCACCGATCCCCCTTACAGCACCAAGCGTGCTCCCGAGGAGCGCGTCCAACTGATTAAAGATCGCCAGAGTTGTCTCGTTGGATGGATACTCACAGGATCGTTCATCGGATGGGGTGAATCACTTATCCGGGACGTTGATTTGATTGTTTTCTTGCACACGCCAACGCCCGTTCGCCTTCAGCGTCTCGACCAACGAGAGGCAGCACGCCATGGCTCTCGCATTTTGCCAGGAGGAGACATGCATGACGCTCACTTGGCGTTTCGGGATTGGGCATCACGTTACGACGACCCGGAGTTCACCGGGAGGAATTTTACGCAGCATCAGAAATGGCTGAGTAAGCAATCAGCGCCGGTGCTGAGGTTGGATGGCGAGCATGACAGTGAACTGCTGGCCGATCAGGTGGCAAGACAACTCGACTTGGCCCGATATCCGACCGGCGGCTAAGGGCTCTTCGCATTGAATACATCCACTGCTCCAACTCCACCTTCACCATAACAGCCGTCATCCCTGCACATGGGCGAGCGGCAGCCATCTCTGGCCTGAAGGGAACACGATCCTGTTGCCAGCATGGTAGCAAGGCTGCCACGGCGGAGCATCAGCGACGGGTATCCGGCATCCTGTCAGATGCGAAAAACCACCCCCGCTTCCATTCGCAAACCTTGGTCCGATCCGTCTCTTACACAATCAACCCGTGAAGGGTCGGCTTACGCGAGCGTGCCGCCCTCGGGGATTCGGAAAAAGTCCGAACACCCTCGGGTGATTGCAGATCCGGTCAGACACTTCGGGCGCCTGTCGCGCGGGGGATGGTCCCCCGCCTCCAAAGACAGGAGCCGGAACCCATGTCCTATGCAGATGCCACCGCCTTCGCCGCCAGCCTTGCCGCCACGCTGATGGTTTCGATCGTTGTGTTCCAGGCCGGAGATGGCACCCACGCTGCTTGCCCCGCCGCCGAGTTCGACGGCGACGACGACATGGTGAAGCTGGAACTGGACCCGTGGGAATAAGGCGCGAAAGCGCATTATTCCCGACGGCCCGAGCGCGGCAGCCCGCGCTTCGGGCCTTCAGCGCCTCACGATGATCCCCATCGTCGGCAGCGGAACCGGGAACAAGCCCGGTCAGAGAAGAAGAGTGCGGGCCGTTCGGCCGTGACGGGTTGAGGGCTGGAGAGAGAGGCTCGCCGGCGCCCGTCATGGAGTGACCCCGATGACCTTTGCCCGTTCCGAAACCTTCCGCTCCATCGGTCAGATTCTTGCGGCCGATGTTCTGCCAGTGCTTTATCGGGCGCAAAAGCTGCCGCTGCGCCTCTCCTGCCTGGGCGTCGCCAGTTATGGCGCCAGTGATGACGAAAACAGCTTCGACCGCATGATCGCGCTTGGCGAATGCCCGTCACCGGAGGAGGCAATACAGGCAGCCGCTTTGCGCCTGTCACGCGGTGATATTTGCACGGGGCCAGACAGCTTCCCCTGTTTCCAGCCTCGTATCATGCTCATTCAGGATCACGATCATCGCCTGGTCCTCGCCGGCGAAATCCGTGCCGGTATCATCCTCTGGCAACAGCCAGTCTCATCCTATGCCGAGGCACGCAGGATTGTGACGGAGGCCAGCCGCCTGCGCGGGATGGCATTCCGGGCGGTGGCCTCAACCGAGGCTCGGGCTTTGCGCTATCGCGCGGCGGCACTGGAAGCCCGCCTGGTCGATCCCTTCTGGCGCGAAACCTCGGCCGATCTCCTCCGCCTGCCGCAAGCGGCGTGAGACTCACCCATTCCCCGTCATCCGCCCGGTCCTGAGCCGGGCTTTCTTGTTTCAGGAGGCTCCCATGGCCGACTATTTTACCCACTTTTCCTGCCTGCTCGACGTGGGCACCCCCGAAAACGCCGCCCGCGCGCTCGATCTCTACAACGCCATGGCGGAGGACAATGCCGCCGAGGATCCGCCCTCGGACGGTTTCCTGCTCTCGATCCAGCCCGAACATGGCGGCACCCAGCTTTGGATGTGCGATGATGTCACCGGCGATCCCGAGCATGTCATCCAGTTCGTCAAACGCTGTGCGAAAGCGTTTGGCCTGACCGGCTTATGGGGGATGCAATACGCCAATAGCTGCTCGAAGCCCCGTATCGACGGTTTCGGCGGCGGCGCGCATGTCCTCGATCTTGCCACCGGCGAGACGGTGGACTGGATCTATACCGATGGCTGGCTTTCCACCGTGCTGGAGGGAGGTGATCCCCATGCCTGAGATCATTGAAACCACCGTCTATCGGCTCGATGAACTGTCCGATACAGCGAAGGACAAGGCCCGCGCCTGGTATCGCGAGGGCGGCTTCGACTACGAGTGGTATGATGCCGTCTATGAGGATTTCCAGCGCATCGCGGAAATCCTTGGCATCGACTTCAGGATCCGCGCCGTCCGCCTGATGGGCGGCGGCACGCGCCGCGACCCCTGCATCTGGTTCCGGGGCTTCTGGTCGCAAGGCGATGGCGCCTGCTGGGAGGGGTCGTATTCCTACGCCAGAAATGCCACGGCCAAAATCCGGGCCTATGCGCCGCAGGATCAGGAGCTTCATCGGATCGCTGACGCCCTGCAGGCGGTCCAGCGCCGAAACTTCTACCAGCTTCGCGCCGAGGCCTGCCATCGCGGGCATTATTATCACGAGTATTGCATGGCGATCTCGGTCGAGCGCGACAGTTCGACATATCAGGACATGACCGAGGATGCCGAGGACGGCGTGACCGAAGCGCTGCGCGATCTCGCCCGCTGGCTCTACAGGCAGCTCGAACGCGAATATGAGTATTTGTCGTCAGACGAAGCGGTCGACGAGACGATCAGCACTAACGGATACACCTTCACCGAGGCCGGCCGCCGGTTCGGCTGAAAGCCATCACGCTTCGCGCACGCCGCTGTATCCGACCGCCTGCGCAGCCTTGACGAACTTGCGGTCGAAGCTGGCCATGCCCTCGCAATGCGCCGCCTTCCCGAGATGCAGCGCGTCGGCGAAATCCATGCCGCGCTCGGCGAGATCGAGCGCGGCCGCGACGACCGCGCCGTCCTCCACCGTGACGGTCGGCAGGCCCGCGAAGCCGCGCAGCACACGGGCAATATCGGCCGGGCGATACTCATAGGTGCTGCGCAGCACCCACTCGGTTTCGAGGATGACGGTGACGGGGGCAAATACCGGCTGGCCGTCGATCAGCTCCTGCGCCTTAGCAGACTGTTTCGGATGGTCATTAGTCAGGTAGCGAACGACGACATTCGTATCAATCGCGAGCATGCCGACGCCTTGCCTCAGTGAGCACGCCCGCATCCATATCCGCGATCGACTTCGGCTTGCCCTTATAGGGCAGCGCACCGAAGACATCTTCCGGCCGCGTTTGGGCAAAGGCCGGCGCGGGCTTCAGCAGCACACCGTCATCGGTTTCCTCAACCGTCAGTCGCGTTCCGGCGCTCCACTCGCGCCGCTGCCGGATCGCGCTCGGCAGAATGACCTGTCCCTTGGTGGAGACGGTGATCGTGAGTTTTTCCGTGGCGGCCATCGGCCGATCCTTTCCGATGTAAGACAAACGTAAGATAGTGCGCTACGGCTCAGCGTTCAAGACCAGCGGTCAGAGGGAGAGTGACGCCGGTTCGGATAGCCCGCATGGTGAGCGTTGGTCCTCGACGGAAAGTGTTCCGGGCCTGATCTACAGCACACCCTCGATGTCGGTCCGTGCGAAATCGTCCCCGACATAGAGCAGCGGCGCTTTCCGCTCCTTCGCGGCCTCATAGGCAAAGCAATCGCCGAAATTGAGCGATGCGCGGTGAACACCTTTCCCCCACGCTTCATAGGCCGCCGCGACACGTTGCGCCGACGCGGCGGTCACATTGATGATCTCGAATCCGAGGTCATCAAGCAGACGCATCATCTCCTCACCGACATTCCGGCGGTTCGCCACGATCAGCGCCTCGGCCACGGTGCCAGCCGAGATCAGCAATTCCTCTTCCGCCTCAAGCGCCGCGATGCAGGCGTCCGCCTCCGGCTCATCGAGCAGAATGGCCATCAGCGCCGAGGTATCGACGACCATCATTGCGGCAGGCCGTCGTCATCATAAAGGAAGTCCTGACTCCGCGCGGCGGGTGCTCCCGCCAGCGCCTTCGCCGCACCGGATTTCCGAAGCGCCTCAAGAAGCGTCCGGCGATCCTTCCGGCCCGGCAAATTGCGGACAGGGACAAGCCGCACGGCGGCATGGCCATGGCGGGTCAACACCACTTCATCGCCGGCCTCTGCACGGCGCACCAGTTCCGTCAACTGGCCTTTGGCTTCGGTCACGGAAATTCGCATGACGCCTCCTTCTGGACCGCTCAATAGTCCATTTCTATCGGAGAAATGGACCATTCGATGGTCCATGTCAAGGCGCGCGAAGCACGGGCCGCCCGTTCCTGCTTGAGAGGGAGAGGAAGGCCGGGACGGGTTTGAGCCGGTGCGGTCGAGAGAGAGCGCTGCGCGGCTAGATCCTGTCCCGCTCTCCGAGGCTCATCCCATGACCTACACCTCTGCCGCCGCGGCCCTTCCGGTCGGGCCGACCCTTGCAGCCGTCGATACCGCCGTCGCCATCCACCAGGCCGGACTTCTCCTTCTTCCCCATCTCGAACGCGGCCAGCGTATCGACGCGGCCACGCTGCGCGCTGCGATGGAGACCGCCTTCGGCGGCTCCGACACGACCGGCGCGTGGAGCTGGAAGGATGCCTACGAAGCCTGCGAGGCCGCGACCGTCCTGTTTCTGCGCAAATACGGAAAGGCGCTTTTCCGTAAAGCCGGGTCTCAGGGCGCCAGCCTGCCGCTTCTGACCAGAATCGCCGGACTTCTGCCCACCCATACGCGCCGCTCCGAAGAGAGCCAGACTTTTCAGCAGTTCTCGACGCCGATTCCGCTCGGCCTGATCGCCGCCTCTGCCGCCGCCATCACGCCGGCCGACCGGGTTCTCGAACCTTCGGCGGGCACCGGACTGCTCGCCATCCTCGCCGAGATCGCCGGCGGATCGCTCACCCTGAACGAGTTGGCCGATACCCGCGCCGATCTTCTTGCGCATCTTTTTCCGGCCAATCCCGTCACCCGCTTCGACGCCGCGCAGATCCACGATCACCTCGATCCCGCCATCGTGCCGAGCGTCGTGCTGATGAACCCACCATTCTCGGCGATGGCGAACGTCTCAGGCCGGATGGCCGAAGCCACCTATCTCCATGTCGCCTCGGCGCTGGCGCGTCTGGCCGAGGGCGGGCGGCTGGTGACGATCACCGGCGCGAACTTCGCCCCCGATGCGCCGGCCTGGCGCGACGCCTTCATTCGGCTTCAGGAGCATGGCCGCGTGGTGTTCACCGCTGCCATCGACGGCTCGGTCTATGCCAAGCACGGCACGACTTTTCCCACCCGGCTAATCGTTATCGACAAAATACCCGCCGACGATCGGGCCGCATTTCCGGCGTCGCCCGGCATCGCGCCCGACGCCGCCACCCTGATCGGCTGGGTTGGCGAGCATGTGCCCGCACGCCTGCCGGTCGATCCGACGATCCTGGCTCCTGTTGCCACGGCCGCGCCTCGCACCGTTCGCCGCTATCTCGCCCGCGCCGCCACCTCCGCGCCGCCGCGTCCCGCCGCCGAACCCGAGGGCGTCGAACTCGCCTACGAGACCGTCGACTGGACGCCCGCCGACGACGGCCGCATCACCGATGCCATCTACGAAGAATACAGATTGCAGGCGATCCGTATTCACGGCGCGCAGGCCCATCCCACCAAACTCGTGCAATCGGCGGCCATGGCTTCGGTCGCGCCGCCCCGACCGAGCTACCGCCCGCGTCTGCCCGCCAATCTCGTCACCGAGGGCCTGCTGTCCGACGCCCAGCTCGAAACCGTCATCTATGCCGGCGAGGCCCATTCGGACTTCCTCGCCGGATCGTGGATGCTCGACGAGACTTTCGATGTTGTCTCGGCCGCGCCCGACGATGCGCCAAATGCCGTCCGCTTCCGTCGCGGCTTCATGCTCGGCGACGGCACCGGCGCCGGCAAAGGCCGCCAGTCTGCGGGCATTCTCCTCGACAACTGGATGAGAGGCCGTCGCAAAGCGGTGTGGATCAGCAAGTCTGACAAACTGCTGGAAGACGCACAGCGCGACTGGTCGGCGCTCGGCATGGAACGCCTGCTGGTCACGCCCCTGTCGCGGTTCCCGCAGGGCAAGGACATTCGGCTGCCCGAAGGCATCCTCTTCACCACCTACGCCACCTTGCGTTCCGACGAGCGCGGCGAAAAGGCGTCCCGCGTCCGCCAGATCGTCGACTGGCTCGGCGCCGACTTCGACGGCGTGATCGTCTTTGATGAAAGCCACGCCATGCAGAACGCGGCGGGGGGCAAGGGCGAGCGCGGTGACGTTGCTGCCAGCCAGCAGGGCCGCGCCGGGCTTCGTCTGCAGCACGCGCTGCCGAACGCCCGCATCGTCTATGTCTCGGCGACCGGCGCGACCACCGTTCACAACCTGGCCTATGCCCAACGGCTCGGCCTGTGGGGCGGCGAGGATTTTCCGTTCGCCACCCGCGCCGAGTTCGTCGAAGCCGTCGAAGCCGGGGGAGTCGCCGCCATGGAGGTTCTGGCCCGCGATCTTCGCGCGCTCGGCCTCTATACCGCCCGGTCGCTCTCCTATGATGGCGTCGAATACGAGCTGGTCGAACACCAGCTCACGCCCGAGCAGACGCGCATCTACGATGCCTATGCCGGCGCTTTCGCCATCATTCACAACAATCTTGACGCGGCGATGGAGGCCGCCAACATCACTGGCGGCGACAGCGGCTCCGGCACGCTGAACCGGCAGGCCAAGTCCGCCGCGCGCTCGGCCTTCGAGTCCGCAAAGCAGCGCTTCTTCGGGCATCTGCTGACCAGCATGAAGACGTCGACCCTGACCCGCTCGATTGAGCGTGATCTGGAGGACGGCCATGCCGCCGTGATCCAGATCGTCTCCACCGGCGAGGCTCTGATGGAACGCCGGCTCGCCGAACTGCCGGCCGAGGAATGGAACGACGTCCGGGTGGACATCACCCCCAGGGAATATGTCCTGGACTACCTCGCGCATAGCTTCCCGGTGCAGCTCTACGAGCCGTTCACCGACGCCGATGGCAATCTCTCCTCGCGCCCGGTCTATCGCGACGGTCAGCCGGTGGAGAGCCGCGAGGCCGTCGCCCGCCGCGACCGTCTGATCGAGAAGCTCGCTTCGCTGCCTCCCGTTCCCGGCGCGCTCGACCAGATCGTCCAGCGTTTCGGCACCGACCTCGTGGCCGAGGTGACGGGTCGTTCGCGCCGCATCGTCCGCAAAACCGGCCCCGGCGGCATCGACCGGCTGGCCGTCGAGAACCGCGCCGGATCGGCCAACTTCGCCGAGACCGCCGCCTTCATGGACGATCAGAAACGCATCCTGATCTTCTCGGACGCGGGCGGCACCGGCAGATCGTATCACGCCGACCTCAATGCGAAGAACCAGCGCCTGCGCGTGCATTATCTGCTGGAACCGGGCTGGAAGGCCGACGCCGCGATTCAGGGCCTCGGCCGCACCAACCGGACCAACCAGGCGCAGCCGCCGCTCTTCCGGCCGATCTCGACCGATGTGAAAGCTGAAAAGCGCTTTCTCTCGACCATTGCCCGCCGTCTCGACACGCTGGGCGCGATCACGCGCGGCCAGCGCCAGACCGGCGGTCAGGGCCTGTTCCGGCCCGAGGACAATCTGGAATCGCACCATGCCCGCGACGCGCTGCGCCAGCTCTACATGCTGCTCGTGCGCGGCAAGGTCGAAGGCTGCTCCCTCCAGATGTTCGAGGCATCCACCGGCCTCAAGCTAATGGACTCGACCGGCATCAAGGACGAGTTGCCGCCGATCACCACCTTCCTCAATCGCCTGCTGGCCCTCACCATCGACTTGCAGGGCATCCTGTTCACGGCGTTCGAGCAATTGCTGAACGCCCGCATCGAGGGCGCCATCGCATCCGGTAGCTATGATGTCGGGCTGGAAACGCTGCGGGCGGAGAGCTTCACCGTCACCGACCGCCAGACGATCCATGTCCATCCCGCCACCGGCGCCGAAGCCCGGCTGCTGACCATCACGCAGCGCCAGCGCAACCACCCGGTCACGCTGGCCGAGGCGCTCGATCTTCTCGCGGATCGGCGGACGAAGCTGCTCATCAACGAGCGCTCTGGCCGCGCCGCAGTCCAGACCCCGACCACCAGCGTCATGCTGGACGACGGGGAGATCGAGCGGCGCGTTCGCCTGATCCGGCCGATGGAGGCGCACAACATCCCCGTAAGGATGATGGGTGAGACCCATTGGGTCGAAGCGGACGAGGCCGGCTTCGCCTCGGCATGGGCGGCCGAAGTCGCCGAGGTTCCCGAGTTCGCCGACAGCATCATCCATGTCGTCAGTGGTCTGCTGCTGCCGATCTGGAAACGTCTCCCGGCCGAGTCGACGCGCGTTTACCGACTCCAGACCGATGACGGCGAGCGCATCGTCGGCCGCCGCGTCTCGCCAGCCTGGGTCGCGGGCGCTGTTGCAACCGGCGCCTCGACGCTGACGCCCGATGACGCCTTCACCGCGCTTATGGATGGCCGGACCATCCTCGATCTGAGCGAGGGGCTTCAGCTTCGCCGCAGCCGCGTCATGGGCGCCAACCGCATCGAACTCACCGGCTTCACCGACACGATGCGGGATCGGTTGCGCGCCTATGGCCTGTTCCACGAAATCATCTCGTGGAAGCTCAGGATGTTCGTGCCAACCGATGCCAGCGGCCCGGCCATTCTGGCCAAGGTGCTCGAACGCTATCCGGTCGAGCGCATCGGTGAACGGGAGGCGGCGTAAATGGTCCGCCAGACCGCTTCCGAACTTGCCCATCGTCTCGGCCGGGAGGCCGAGGCGGTGTGCCGCCACTATCTGTCCAACGGGCGGCGCGAGGGACGCTACTGGATGGTGGGCGACGTGCGCAACACCCCCGGACGTTCCATGTTCGTCCGGCTCAAAGGCCCGGAATCCGGCAAGGGAGCTGCTGGGCGCTGGACCGACGCCGCAACGGCCGAGCATGGCGATCTGCTCGACGTGATCCACGAAAGCTGCGGCCTGATCGACTTCCGCGATGTCGCCGACGAAGCCCGGTCGTTCCTCAGCCTGCCGAGACCGGAGCCTCAACCGGCTTCTCCGCCGTTGCCGGGTAAAGCGCCGCCGGGATCGCCCGAAGCGGCGCGGCGTCTGTTCGCCATGGCGCGGCCGATGACGGGCACAGTCGTAGAGGCGCATTTGCGGAACCGTGCGATTACGGCTTTGCACGACACGGCGAGCCTTCGGTTCCACCCGCGCTGCTACTACCGTCCGGAAGGCGATGGCCCGACCGAGACCTGGCCTGCGATGATCGCATCCGTCACCGACCTTGCCGGCGTCCAGACCGGCGCGCATCGCACCTGGCTTCGGCCCGATGGCGGCGGGAAGGCGCCCGTCAGAACGCCGAGGCGGGCGATGGGTCATCTCCTCGGGCACGGCGTCCGCTTCGGCAGGGCGCAGGATGTCCTGGCGGCGGGCGAAGGCATCGAGACCGTGCTGTCGGCACGCTCGGGTCTGCCCCGCATGCCGATGATCGCCGCGCTCTCTGCGGCGCACCTCGCCGCCATCCTGTTCCCGGTATCGCTGCGCCGGCTCTATATCGTCAGGGATCGCGATCCAGCCGGGACACGCGCGCGAGACCTGCTGGTCGAACGGGCGAGCAGCGCCGGGATCGAGGCGGTTGTCCTGTCGCCGGTGTTCGGGGACTTCAACGAGGATCTCAGACGCCGCGGCATCGAGGCGCTTCGGGCGGCCTTACAGGTTCAGATGATCCCCGAGGACGTCAGCCGGTTTCTCGCTGCGTGAGTGCGGGATCGGTCTGGCAGGGGGATGAGCCACAGCACCCCGAAACCTGCCGTATCCGGTCGTGGTGGTCCCCTGATGCGTCGGAGGGACCGCCGCCCACGGCCTTCTGAGAGGGCGATCGGCCCATAAACGGGCTGGTCAGGCAATGGCCGCGCGACTTGGCTATTTTCCGCCGGCGCCAGACCACCCCATGCGGCAAGCCGCGTGGGGACCCCGGATCAGCCGCCTTTGCAGCGCGAAACAAAATAGCCGTGCCCGGCCATCAAGGCCCTCGCGCGAGCGCGAGGACTGCCAGCCCGTCCCGCCCATGGGCTTCGACGCCTGCGAAGGCCGCGATGGGCGCGGTCGATCCGACAAGGCGAACACTATGATGACCGACTACGATGACTTGAGGTTCGAGCCGCAGCACAGCTCATCCCCCACCGATCACGTCCTCACCGAACTCCAGCTCTACGGCTACCGTCCGTTCAAGGATGAACCCGATCCGAGGCCGCTTCCCGAAGGCAACGCTGTTGCCGGGGCCGTCGCCGACATCTTCGATGCCCTGATCGTCACACTCGGCGACACCCGCCTCGAACCCGACCTCGACGAGCTGCTCTGGTCGACCGTCAATCTCTTCCACCGCGCAACCGGCCGCATCGAGCGCGATCTGGACGACAACGAGCTGGCGCAGCGCCGCCTTCAGCGCGAACAGGACGGCAGCGAGGTGAAGTCGGTCGAGCTGGAGCGGCTCACGGCCGAGGGGCAGACCTTCATCGAGCGGCGCAACAGCATGGAACTCTTCCGCGACGTCGCCGCCGAGCAGTTCGAGCGCCATACCGGATCAGCCTGGCGGCCGCGCTCCGGGTCGATGGTCAACCATCGCAACCTGACCTCGGCAATGATCGACAGCCGCGATTTCCTCGCCGCCAAGCGCCGGGCAGAGGCCGAGGTGATGCTTCCCGCCGGTCCCAGGGTCGCCTTCACCGGCGGTCTCGACTTCAACGATCACCGCCTGATCTGGGCCAAGCTCGATCAGGTCCACGCCAAGCACCCGGACATGGTGCTGCTGCACGGCGGATCGCCGAAGGGGGCCGAGCTGATCGCGGCAAAATGGGCCGACAATCGCAAGGTCCGCCAAGTCGCCTTCAAGCCCGACTGGACCAGACATGCCAAGGCCGCACCCTTCAAGCGCAACGACGCCATGCTCGATACGCTCCCGGTCGGCGTCCTCGTCTTCCCCGGCACCGGCATCCAGGAGAACCTCGGCGACAAGGCTCGCAAGCTCGGCATCCCGGTCATGAAGATCGACGGCGGCGCATAAAGCGCCGCCCTCGGGCGGCTGTCAAAGCCGCCAATTCTTGACGGGGAACCTATTTTTCGGTCACATAAGCCATCCTTGCAGAAACGGCGAAGCACCATAGTCGCAGGCGGCGCGCATCTCCTGGCGGCCTGTCGTGATCGTTTGTCCGTTCATGTGGAGGTTTCCATGTCTCTTATTCTGCTCGCCATCTTCCTTTCCGTCGTGGCCTGCATCGTGGCCTATCATCTGGCGATCTACGCCTTGCCCTTCATGGTCGGCCTGACGGCCTTCAAATATGTCTATGCCACGGACGCCGGATTCTTGATGTCCGGCCTTGCCGCCATCGGCGCGGCGCTCTTGTCCATCGCCGTCGTGATCGCGGTGCTGGGGTTTGCGAAAAACCCGTTTCTGCGTCTCGGCGCGCTCGCCGTCTTCACGATACCCGCCGCCATCGCGGGCTATGCGCTCGTCTATGGCGTTACCAAAAACGCGGTGGATTCCACTCTCGCGCTCAACATCCTCGGCAGCGTGGGTGGCCTGTTCATCGGCGTCGCGGCCATGCTCAATCTCAATGCTCTGGGAACCGCCGTCCTCTCACGCTGAACCGGACAGGCGATGCGTGGCGGCGTCCCGGCGCTCCCCATAGTGATGAAACCCGAGGGCCTGCGTCGCCGGATCTCCGACGCTGCCCGATCAGGGTGGACAGATCGGCATGGAGATGACCTACCGTTATCGCCCCGGTCCCTTCGCCCGGTCAGCCTTGAAAATCGGTCATCGGCTCGGTTCTCGCAAACCGTGCGACAGCATCGCAGCCCGCTGGTCAGCCCGTCGTTTCGCCGGGCGGTTACGACCGCGATCACCTTCATCGTCGCCCTTCCCAATATCCGCCGGATCGCGCCAGCGGCCCCGGATGGTTCTGGCGATGCCATTCTACTGAAAACCCGACAGCACATTCTTCTCGTCCCGGCCTGCCTTCCGGGCGGGGACGCGGATGGTCGGTGAATAAGGCCGGCGCCCGCGCGGGGTGGTGCGGACAGGGCCATGAGAGCACTGTTGGCAGCAAGGACGATGTTTGTGCTGTGCGTCTCAGTCCGTGTGCGTTCCGAGGCGCCAATCCCTCCGACTGACTGATCCCCTAAGTCCGTTCGGTTTCCACCAGCAACCCCCGCGGCTCCCAGCCGTGTTGCCGCGCGAGCGCGGCTGCCCGCTCCACTTGGGGCCTTAGGGGCGAGCTGCCGTGAGGACGGCAGTTGCGGGAGTCTCCCGACAGCCTTGGCCGGGTCTCGTCGGAGGGATGGTCCCTCCGAAGAAGCAACGGAGACTTACAATGCAGAACATCGTCATCCTCGCCGGCAACATCGGTCAGGACCCCGAAGCCCGCATCACCCAGGGCGGCACCGGCATCACCCACTTCACCCTGGCCACCTCGCGTCCCCGCTACTCGGAAGGCAAGGTTGTCCGGGACGAGAACGGCTATCGGGTGCAGGATACCGAATGGCACCGCATCACCGCCTTCAACGGCCTCGGCAAGACGATCCAGCAATATTGCGAGAAGGGTATGAAGGTTCTGGTTCGCGGTCGCATCCACTACACGAAGTGGACCGACCAGCAGGGCAACGATCGCTACGGTTGCGAGATAATCGCCGAGACAGTCGATTTCCTCAGCCGGGCCAGGCAGACCGAAAACGGTCAGGCCCAGCGCGACCTGGACGACGATATCCCCTTCTGACAAGGGCCAGAGCCCGGCGGCAGAAGCCGCCGGGTTCCTTTCGTGCCCACAGAACCATGTTCGTTAGCCTTAGCCGCAAGATATACTTGAGATAATCCGTGAGTTCTCATCAAAGAAGACGTTCATCCTCTCGCGGCCGAGATCCGAGGTCACCGCACAGGTAGAACATGCCATCCGCCAGGTTACGTCGGCTGGCTTCTTGGGAAGAGAGTCCAGCGGTTCGCCGACAAAGCCCTGAAACTGGGACGCACGACATTGATCCCCGAAATAATACTTGCGTGAGCCATCCGCGCTTTCAGCGATCCAAATCATGGGATCGTGCGGATGATTACGAATCGTGGACCCCTCGGGAGCCCAATAGATGAAAGGCGGCTCAGGATCAGCGTCAATGATCACATCAGGCTCACCCAGCACCTCGGATGGTATTGGGTCGTTTTGTGCGGACGCATATCCCACCGTCGTGCTTATCATCGCCACGGCTGCCGCAAAATACCTGACAGATTTCAGCAACAGGCTTCCTCATCATTCCTGCCATCGAAACACGATGACAAGACGTCAAATTACTACGTCGAAAATATGTCCCTGAACACTAACCTCCCGTCTGTCCGGCTCGAAAGGACGACCGAATCAGTCGCAGTTGCGTTGCTCAAATAGGCGTATAGGGCGTCCGATTCAGGTGGATTTCGTCCAAACTCCGACTATTATAGCCGTAGTTGTGGCGCGCTTTTATGTGCCGGTGGGAGGTGATCATGCATGATCACCGCACATCAAACACGAGCCGCGCGCGCATTGCTTGGTTGGACACAGGAGATGCTTGCCGACAGGGCCAGGGTATCGCTCACCGCGCTCAAGCGCATGGAGTCGATCAATGGCCTGCGCGTCTATGAAAGCACCGCCGATCAGGTGCGTCGCGCGCTCGAAGCGCAAGGCATCGTCTTTATCAATTCGGGCCCGCATATTGGAGTGATGGTCGATGTTTCGCAGTTGCATACATACAAATAGGATGGGACGCCGCTTTTGCTCCCCGTCTTCCCCGATAACTATCGTCGCTCTCCGCCGTTTCCCGGTCACTTCGTTGCGCTATGCGTCGGATCGCTTTAGGTGCTGCGTCACACATAGTAGGAGGTAGAATGACCACGTTATCCTTTCTCGACGAGGCGCCGACCGGGGATCTGCTGACCGAATACGACCGGCAGAACGTAAAGCTCTATGTCCGTCTGCTTGATGCGGAGGAAGACGGGGCATGCTGGGAGGAGGCTGTCGAAGTGCTCTTCGGCATTGATCCAGATGCCGAGCCGGAACGTGCGCGCAAAATCCATGACAGCCATCTGGCGCGCGCACACTGGATGACCGAACATGGCTACAAGATCTTACGGCGAGGCCGGCCGAACTAATTTCCCTCTCTGCCGCCGATGACCGTATTGCCGCCAGAGCAAGGCGGCTTGCGGCTCGCGGTAATTGCTCTGTGGATGACTCGCCGCGATCCTCTGCCCTGATTGGCGTATCTTGTTGAGCGGGAGGAGTGTCATGAAACCCAACACATCACTCTGGCGCGTTGCGTCGACTTACGACTTCGTGGATCACGCAGGGGTCGACGATATCGCCTGGGAATGTCTGAGGCGAAACCGGGACTATCAGAAGGACTATGCCGGTCTAAAAGCGCGCAGTGCGCTCGATCGCCCTGTGCCTGCGGAACTGGAGCGCCGCTGGGGGTTGCGATTTCGCCGCCCGTCCTCGCCTCGCAGCCGCTGACCAGCCGATCTTCTGGAGCGAACACGCCAATACGGGCGTCCTTCGCCTGGCTGCCGCTGGCGGGAGTGGTGAGGAGGACCAGGCAACCCTCCGAACATTTCTCGGCGACGAAATCAAAGCGGCCACCGAGGCTCTGCATATTCTGCGCAGGAGCATTAATCCCGACCAGCACCTCATGATCGATCCGAATTGCAGGCCGGACGATCCTCTGGAAGCGCGCATTTCCATCAGCCGCGATGGGCTTGATCGCCTGGCCGCGCTCGAGCGGCTGCTGCGCCAATTCCTCGGCTACAAGGTTCCAGCCGACAGGCGGATGACCGACCAGCAACGCCGGCGCCTGAAATCCATGTTCCGCGCGGTCGACGCACGCCAGCATAATGCCAGCCAGCGCGAGATCGCCGGTGTCCTCTATGGCGTCGAGCGGGTTGCTTCCGAACACTGGAAAACCTCATCCTTGCGCGACGCCGTGAGCGAACTGCTCAAATATGGCGATGCAATGATCGGCGGCGGCTATCTCAAGCTCCTGCGCTTCCGCCGCCGATTGTAGCCGCCTGTCCGATCAAGGGTGGGGGAATTTAGCACCCCCTGAATTCCCCCTCCCTCTGCGCGATCGTTCTTCGCCACCGTGACCTGTGTCCGCCGCTTCGAACCAGCGGCTCCACAGCAAACCACGGAGGCACCCATGCGACCCGATCCTGCTCTTTTACCGCCCCGCTTCCTGCGCACGAAAGAAGCGGCAGCCTTTCTCGGCCTGTCCGCACGCACGCTGGAAAAGCATCGAACCTATGGCACCGGCCCATCCTATCGCAAGCTCGGCGGCCGCGTGGTCTACACCATCCATGAGCTGGAAGCCTGGGCCGAAAAAGGCACGGTCACCTCGACCTCGGACCCGCGCGGCAGCGTGCTGCCCGCCAAGCGGCAGGAGCTGACATCTTCTGGTCATTCCGGCCGCTACGCACGCTGAGGTCGGGCCATATGTCGCGTTATCGACCACCAGCCTCCGAACGGGCCCAGCTCGATGCGTTCGTGATCGCAACGGGCGATGCAAGCCCGCGCGATCAACGGGATCTCATGGAACGGCCGTTCTTCTCGCTGGCCAAGGCCAAGAGGATCGTTCCGATCCGCTACGCATCGGGCGATGTCCGAGTCGAGGTGTTCGCAGTTCCCGAACACGGCATGGCGACCATCTGGGACGCCGATGTTCTCATCTGGGCCGCGAGCCAGATCGTCGAAGCCCAGAACCACGGGCTCGTCACGTCCCGCTTCCTGCGTTTCACACCCTACCAGCTTCTCACCGCAACCGGCCGCGGCACAGGCATTCGCGCCTACGAACTGCTCAAGGGAGCGCTCGACCGGCTGCAATCGACCTCGATCCGCACCACCATCCGTCACGACAAGCAATGGCGGCGGCATCAGTTCTCCTGGATCAATGAATGGGAAATGCTCACCCGGCACGACGGCCGCGTCGAGGGGATGGAATTCGTCCTGCCAGACTGGTTCTATCGCGGCGTCATCGACCGCACATTGGTGCTGGCGATCGACCCGGCCTATTTCCGGCTGAGCGGCGGGTTGGAACGCTGGCTCTACCGCGTTGCCCGCAAACATGCCGGTCGCCAACCGGAAGGCTGGCGCTTCGAGTTTTCCCATCTTCACAGGAAGTCCGGTTCGCTCGCACGACCTTCGGATTTCGCGCTCCACATGCGCCGGCTGATCATGCGCCAGCCGCTGCCGGGCTATCGCTTGGCACGCGAGATCGAGGACGGCCGCGAGCTGCTCCGCATCCAGCCTGTGCGCCTGTGGAAAGCCTGTGGACGAAGTGTGGACGGCATCTGTACTTCGAACGCATCCACTATCTGTACTTCGCACGCAGCAGGCACTGTACTTCGCACGCAGGGACAGCAGTTAAGCCTTTGGCCTGAAAAACGAATTCCGGCCCTTAACTTATCTAACCCTCTTGAATCTAACTTTTGTAGAGGCGCGCGCCCTGGGGAAAACCGGCTTCTCGACACCGCTGGCGACGCCTCCGACGGTCGGCTGACCGCGCAAAACATTCGGCTTTTCGCAAAGCGTGAACGGGGGCCGGAAGATGACTGAACGGTCCCGCAACTCGTGGTCTCGCGTTCCTTTAATCGTTGAACGGAATTCCCCGTTAATCGTGGACTCGCTCATCGACGCCTTACCGTCGCGAAGCACCGGCAACGGCCCACGATTGGCCTGCCAAACGCCGTCGACACGGCACGCGCTAATCATCAAATCGACAGGATTAAAGCCATGAGGCCGCCCGCCGACGTGCGCGCCGCCTACAAGGCCGCGCCCCATCTCACCCATGTGGAGCTCACCTGGCGCCAAGACCGGATCGAACACTGGCTGCGCTTCGGCCATCCAGTCGCCGAGCAACGGATCGATTATGCCCGCCGTATCGCCAGCTTCGCTCCCGGCCACGTCTTCGCCTTCGTCCGTTGGGCCTCGAACGCCTATGGCACGGTGCTTTCGCGCATCGACATCGTGCGCGTCGTCGGACCCGGGGAAGCCTACCAGACGCTGCCTTTCGTGCGGCGCGGCGGCGACATCCTGCTTCGCCTTGACGGCTGGCCGCAGGTGGAAAAGATTCTCCAGGCGATCGACGCCATAGAGGCGCTCGGCCTCGATCCGGCTGATGTTGCGCCCGATCACTGGCGCCATGTCCACAATCGCCTGACCGTCGGTCTGGAGCCGCACGCCTATACGCTTGCGCAGCACAACGCCTGGCTCAAACGGCGGAGGATTCAGTCGTGACGATCCTCGCCGGCGATTGCCGAGAGCTTATGCCCGCGCACGGTCCCTTCGACATGATCATCGCCGATCCGCCTTATGGCGACACATCGCTTGCATGGGACCGGCGCGTCGAAGGATGGCTGCCGCTTGCGCGGGCAGCCCTCGGCCGCACCGGATCGCTCTGGGTTTTCGGCTCGCTGCGCTGCTTCATGGCCACGGCCGACCGCTTTGCCGATGCAGGTCTTCGCTATGCACAGGAGATCGTCTGGGAGAAGCAGAATGGCTCCGGTTTCCACGCCGACCGCTTCAAGCGCGTGCATGAGCTGGCCGTCCAGTTCTATCGCGCCGAGACGCCATGGCGCGACGTTTACAACGATGTGCAGACCACCCCTGATGCGGTCGCCCGCACCGTTCGCCGCAAACGCCGTCCTCCCCATACCGGCCATATAGACGCTGGCTATTACATCAGCCAAGACGGCGGTCCGCGCATCATGCGGTCAGTCATCTATATCCGCAATGCGCACGGCCGCGCCATTCATCCGACCGAGAAACCGACATCGCTCCTCGAAATCCTGATCCGGACAAGCTGCCCTGAAGGCGGTCTTGTTGGCGACTGGTTTGCCGGATCGGGCGCCGCGGGAGAAGCGTGCCGGCTGTCCGGCCGGCACTATATCGGCTGCGAGCTCGATGCCGATATGGCTGCGCTTGCGCGTGCGCGCATCGCCGCCGTCCTGCCGCTGCACGGCGGCGATGCGCGCCGCGAGCCAGCCGGGGACAAGCCATGACCGCGCGCAAGGCCATACTGGCCGCGATGCTCGCCAGTGCAGCGCTCATCGCGCTGCCGGCATGGACCGGGCATGGGCCACGGCTCATCTGGAACGCATCGGCCAGCGAGCCGATCGGGCTCTACACAGTCACACCGGCGACAGAGATCGAAGTCGGCGATCTGGTCGCGGTGCTGCCGCCCGAAGACCTCGCCATCTTCTTCGACACGCGCGGCTACCTGCCGCGCGGTGTGCCGCTCATCAAACGCGTGCTCGCACTTTCCGGCACAAAGGTCTGCCGCCACGCGGCAACGATCATTGCCTACGGTCACGCCTATGGCGAAGCGCAGGCGCGTGACCGCTTCGATCGCGACCTGCCTTCCTGGCAAGGCTGCCGCACACTCGCCGAAGGCGAAGTGTTCCTGATGAACTGGGACGCTCCCGACAGCCTCGACGGCCGATATTTCGGGCCATTGCCGCTTTCCTCCATCACCGCCCGCGTCACGCCGGTCTGGACCGACGAGAACGGCGACGGGCGCTTCCAATGGCGGGCGTCAACGCGGTGAGCGACCCGTCCGTCGGCCGGCGCTCCCCTTGCCGGCCGTCACCATCACCGCAGCAGAAAGGACCAGACCCATGCCACAGATCGGCGAATTCACCCGCGAGAGTTTCGGCTTTTCCGGCCGCATCCAATCGCTCTTCCTCGACCGGACGATCGCAATTCTCCCAGCCGAGCCATCGGAGGTCGAGAACGCGCCCAACCACCGCGTCTATCTCGGCGGCGACGGCGATGGGCCGGAGATCGGCGCGGCATGGACCCGCACCGGCGAGAAAGCCGGCGAGTATCTCTCCGTGCTGCTCGACGATCCGTCCCTTCAGCATCCGATCCGCGCCAACCTGTTCCAGAATGGCAGCGACGCCGTCTCCTGGTCGCTGCACTGGAACCGGCCCCCCAAAGGCGATGGAAAGGACTGAGCGATGCCACTGCCTTGCATCGGGCATCGTCAGACGCGGGCGTTCGGGCGGCATCACGCCGCCCGGCGCATCGCGTTCCTTCTCCTTTCCGGCCTTTTCCTCGCCACCACATCGGCGGCGGCCGCGAGAGCTCAGAACGCACCATCCGTCCTGCAAACGACAGGCGGTCCTATTGCGGCCCATGTGACGGAAGCCGCAGAGCGATTCTCGATTCCCGAGCACTGGATTCGCGCCATCATGCAGACGGAAAGCGCCGGCGATCGCTCCGCCATATCCTCGGCCGGCGCCATGGGTCTGATGCAGGTCATGCCCGACACATGGACGGAACTGCGCTTGCGTTACGGCTTCGGCAGCGACCCGTTTGCGCAGCGCGACAACATACTCGCGGGCACCGCCTATCTGCGCGAGATGCTCGACCGATACAGCAATATCGGCGCGATGCTCGCCGCCTATAATGCCGGGCCGGCGCGTTACGACGAATATGTTTCGACCGGCCGCGCCTTGCCAGCAGAAACCCGTGCCTATGTCGCGGCACTCGTCCCTCTTCTCGGTGGGGAACCGCTTCCTCATAACCTCGCAAATGCTTCGCCATCGGTCACCGACTGGCGCGACGCCGGCCTCTTCGCGGTGTCCGCCAGCAGCCCGGAAACTGCGCCCGGCTTGCACGGCGAGCGTTACGCGAGCGGCACACTGGCGGCACCGACATCGCACCACAATCCGCTCGTGCCAGCACAACCGGACGCCCTGTTTCCGGTGCGGACTTCCCAGGGAGCCCGGCCATGAGACGCAGCGTGCAACCTCGCATCGTGGCGCAATGCCGGAAAGGAGGTGCGGCAGGAAGGGCAGCGTTAGCGATAGTGCGAACGGTAGGGCAAGTTAAAAGCGCCTGCCACGAACGCCCTAAGCCTCTGACTAAGCTTGGCTTTTACGTGGCAGGCGGGTCGGTCGCGTGCAAAGGGCACGAATTTGGGCAAGGAATTCAAGGGCTCGGCGTGGCAGGAGCCAGCCGGGCTGCGCGAGGTGTCCGGCGATGACCGACAGCGAGCACGAATTCCGCATCCGCCCGGGCAAGCCGCGATCTACCCGCGCGCCGCAGGCCAAAAGCTTCGTCAACCAGGTGCTGCGCGCCGCCCAGAAGGCAGGCCACACCCGTTCTCCAGGCGCATCGCGCTCTTCAGGCCGATTATCCGGTTCAGCGCCATCCACCTTCGGCCGCGGTCATAGCAAGTTCGGCCGTTCACACCTCTTCGCATCCAATCGCCGCGTCATCGCCAAGGCCCGCATCGCCCGCCACAAAGGCCGCGCCTTCCGTGCAGCGCCGATGGCGGCGCATCTCGCCTATCTCAAGCGCGAGGGCGTCAGCCGGGACGGCGAGCGCGGGATCATGTTCGACGCCGAGACCGATCGCGCCGACGATCTCGGTTTTGCCCGGCGCTGCGAAGAGGACCGGCATCACTTCCGCTTCATTGTCTCGCCCGAAGACGCCGCCGACATGGACGACCTCAAGGGCTTCACCCGCGATTTGGTCAAGCAGATGGAGGCCGATCTCGGCACAAAGCTCGACTGGGTGGCCGTTGATCACTGGAACACCGACAATCCCCATGTTCACCTCCTGGTGCGCGGGGTCGACGAAACGGGAGCCGACCTGGTTATCTCCCGCGACTACATCAGCCGAGGCCTTGCCTCCCGCGCCCGCGATCTGGTCGATCTCGAGCTCGGCCCCAAGCCCGAACACGAGATCCGCAACGCACTTGAGCGCGAGGTGACCGCCGAGCGCTGGACCCGACTTGATCGTGAGATCACCCGGCAAGCCAACGAACTGGGCTACATCGATCTGCGGCCCGAGGTGAAAGGCCCCGACGATCCCGAAATCCGCAGGCTGATGATCGCGCGGCTGCGCCATCTCGAACAGGCCGGCCTCGCGACCGACGCGGGCATCAACGAATGGTTTGTCGAGCCGGGAGCCGAACGCACATTGCGCGATCTGGGCATCCGCGGCGACATCATCAAGACCATGCATCGCGCTTTTGCCGAACGTGGCTCCGAGCGCGGCGCCGCGGACTTCGTGATCGATGCAGCGCGCGAGGGCCCGCCGATTATCGGACGGCTCATCGACAAGGGGCTCCATGACGAGTTGACCGGCGAAGCCTATGCCGTGATCGACGGCACCGACGGCCGTGCCCATCATGTTCGCCTGCGCGGCATGGAGGCGTTCGCACATGCGCCCGACGTTGGCGGCATCGTCGAAGTCCGGCGCTTCGGCGGGCCGGACGATCCGCGTCCAACCCTGATCCTCGCCAACCGTTCGCATCTCGATCTGAACGAGCAGATCACCGCACCCGGCGCGACGTGGCTCGATCACCGGTTGGTCGAGCGTGAACCCATGCCGCTCGCCACCGGCGGTTTCGGAAAGGAGGTTCGCGAGGCCATGGACGCCCGTGCCGAGCACCTCACTGACGAAGGCCTTGCCAGGCGTGACGGGCAGCGGATTGTCCTGCAGCGAAATCTGCTGAGCACCCTCCGCCGCCGCGAACTCGATGCCGTCGGTGCTGAACTTTCGGCCGAGACCGGAATGCCGCATGTGACGGCGCAGGCCGGCGAATACGTATCCGGCACCTACAGCCGCCAGATCACGCTCACCTCAGGGCGCTTCGCCATGATCGAGGGACGCGGTCCTGACGGCGGGCTCGGCTTCCAACTCGTGCCCTGGTCACGCGAGATCGACGACAAACTCGGCCAGCACATCTCCGGGGTCGCGAAATCCGGCAGCGGCATCGAATGGTCGCTGGGACGCAAACGCGATCTCGGCCTTTGACGAAAGGAATCTCTCATGTCCGGCACGAAAATCCTCTGGGGCCAGATTTCCATCGTCTTCCTGATCGTGCTCATCTCGGTCTGGTCAGGCACGCAATGGGTCGCCTGGCGGCTCGGCTTCCAGCCTCAGCTCGGCCCGGCCTGGTTCGAGGTGATGGGCTGGCCGGTCTATTATCCACCGGCGATCTTCTGGTGGTGGTATTTTTACGACGCCTATGCCCCGCGCATCTTCGCCGAGGGCGGCATCATCGCGGCGTCGGGCGGGTTCCTTGCAATCGGCATCGCCATCACCATGTCGGTGATGCGCGCCCGCGAGGCGGCCGATATCGATACCTATGGTTCGGCGCGATGGGCAGAGCGGCCCGAGATCGAGAAGGCCGGGCTGCTCGGCCCCGACGGCGTTGTGCTCGGAAAGCTCGATCGGGATTATCTGCGCCATGACGGGCCGGAGCATGTGCTGTGCTTTGCGCCGACACGATCGGGCAAGGGCGTCGGCCTCGTAGTGCCCTCGTTGCTGACTTGGCCCGGCTCGGCCATCGTCCACGACATCAAAGGTGAGAACTGGGAGCTCACGGCGGGCTTCCGAGGAAAGCACGGTCGCGTGCTCCTGTTTGATCCGACCAATGCGGCATCTGCCGCCTATAATCCGCTGCTCGAGGTGCGGCGCGGCGAATGGGAGGTTCGCGACGTCCAGAACATCGCCGATGTGTTGGTCGATCCCGAAGGGTCACTCGAAAGGCGCAACCACTGGGAAAAGACCAGCCATTCGCTCCTGGTCGGCGCCATCCTCCACGTCCTCTATGCGGAGAAGGACAAGACGCTTGCCGGTGTCGCGGCTTTTCTCTCCGATCCCCGTCGCACGATCGAAGCCACGCTCGATGGTATGATGGCCACCAGGCATCTGGGCGAAGCTGGCCCGCATCCCGTGGTCGCCTCGACCGCCCGCGAGCTCCTGAACAAATCCGACAATGAGCGTTCCGGTGTGCTCTCGACCGCCATGAGCTTTCTCGGCCTCTATCGCGATCCTGTCGTTGCGGCCGTCACCGCGCGCTGCGACTGGCGCATCGAGGACCTGATTGCCGACGCAAAGCCTTCCACACTCTATCTCGTGGTGCCGCCATCCGACATCTCCCGCACCAAGCCGCTCATCCGCCTGGTGCTCAACCAGATCGGCCGCCGCCTAACCGAGGATCTCCATACGAAAAAGCGCAAACATCGCGTCCTGATGCTGCTCGACGAGTTTCCGGCGCTCGGCCGGCTCGACTTCTTCGAGAGCGCGCTGGCTTTCATGGCCGGCTACGGTATCAGGAGCTTTCTGATCGCCCAGTCGCTCAACCAGATCGAAAAGGCCTACGGCCAGAACAACGCCATCCTCGACAACTGCCATGTGCGTGTCAGCTTTGCCACCAATGACGAGCGCACGGCAAAGCGCGTTTCCGATGCGCTCGGCACAGCAACCGAGATGAAGGCGATGCAAAACTATGCCGGCAGCCGGCTTGCGCCCTGGCTGGGGCACATCATGGTCTCGCGCTCCGAGACCGCCCGCCAGCTCCTTACGCCCGGCGAGATCATGCAGCTTCCGCCCGATGACGAGATCGTCATGGTCGCCGGCACGCCGCCGATCCGCGCGAAGAAGGCGCGGTATTTTGAAGATCAGCGTCTCAGTGAACGCATTCTGCCACCGCCAGATCCCGCAAAACTCGTCGTCACCGCGCGGCCGGATGGCTGGTCGGTGCTCAAGCCGGTCAAACCGGACGAAACACTGATCGCTGCCGCCGAAGAGGCCAGGAAGAAGAAGGAAGACAAGGCCAATTCCAGCCTGCGCCGTGAGCCCGAACTCCCCGACCATGTCGAGATCGTCCACGAGAAGAAGGAACCCGCTCCCGAAAACGAGTTCAGAATCATGCTCGACGATGATCAGGAGGACAACGCCCGCCAGCGACAGGCGATCCGCCGCCAGATGGGCCGTATCGCCCGGCAGACTTCACTCAATCCCGATGACGGTATCGAACTGTAAGGAATATGGCCATGCGCGATCGTCTCAACGCCTCCCTGCCAGTTGCCCTGATCGATCAGGTCGCCGAACTTGCCGCGCGCAAGAAAATAACGCGCTCTTCAATTGTCGAGGCGGCGCTCGAATCCTTTTTCTCGCCCGACAATGCCCAGATGCAGGAGGCAGCACTTGCCAGACGCCTCGACCGGCTTTCCCGACAGGTCGCCCGGATTGAGCGGGATCTTGGCATCTCGGCCGAAACGCTTGCGCTGTTCGTGCGCTTCTGGCTCACAGTCACACCGCCCATAGCGCCCGATGCCTATTCTGCAGCACAAGCCAAGGGTCGAGTGCGGTTCGAAGGATTCGTCGACACGCTCGGCAAGCATCTGCAGTCCGGCCGAAGCTTCTTGAAGGAGATACCGGAGGATGCTGCTGCAAGTTCAGCGGATCGCGTAGACAACTAGATTCACCTGTTTCGGGTGCCGGCACATCGTAAATGCTTTGATGTATATTCGGAAGGTGTCCACGCCCCATTTCGCAAAAGTGTTCCAATCAGGCAGTTCGCAGGCTGTGCCGCACCCTAAGGAATCCCGCCTCCATGTAAATGAAGTCGAGGTCTCGCGCGAAGATGAAGCCGTCATCCTGCGTCCCGAGGCCGATAAATGACACCGTTGGGCTTCGCTGCACGCCGCTGTCGCGCGAGATGACGATAGTAAGGAACAACACAGGGAATTCTCCTACGTTCCAGACCTGCGCCTTGAAGATTAGGCCATCATTTAGCCCCGGGCGTCAGTGAACTCCCTCTCGCTTTTAATTCGTCGGCGGCCCCTAAATCTCACGCAGACCTATCGAGCCAATTCCGCCGTTTTCCTGTATTTACACGCTACGCTACGACGCCTGCCGAAACTTCTTGAACTGCCGCGCTTTGTGGCTCTTTTAGTCATCCCCATCCGGGGATCGCCAATCACCTCCTCCCCGGCGGAACGGGGATGAGATGGCCGGAAACAACCAGAAACGGGCAACGACCGAACGCGGCGCGCGCATGCTGCGAACCGCGCTCGGGCCTGCCATCTCAACTCTCCTGCAAGACAAGTCCATCGTCGAGGTTATGCTGAACCCCGATGGTCGCATCTGGGTGGATCGGCTGTCCGAGGGCCTCTCCGACACCGGCGAACGGCTGACTGCAGAGGACGGTGAGCGTATTATCCGCCTCGTCGCCCATCACGTCGGGGCCGAGGTCCACGCCCGTTCGCCGCGAGTCTCGGCCGAACTTCCCGAAACCGGCGAACGGTTTGAGGGACTATTGCCGCCCATCGTGGGCGCGCCCGCCTTCGCCATCCGCAAGCCCGCAGTGGCGATATTCAGCCTCGACGACTATGTGGCGGCCGGCATCATGAGCGCCGCCCATGCCGCCACGCTGCGCAATGCCGTCGCTTCCCGCGCCAATATCCTCGTCGTCGGAGGAACGAGCACCGGCAAAACGACGCTCACCAATGCGTTGCTCGCCGAGGTCGCCAAGACGGCAGATCGCGTCGTCATCATCGAGGACACGCGCGAGCTGCAATGTGCCGCACCGAATTTGGTGGCAATGCGGACCAAGGATGGCGTGGCGACGCTTTCCGATCTCGTCCGCTCCTCGCTGCGCCTGCGCCCCGACCGTATCCCTATCGGCGAGGTGCGCGGCTCCGAAGCCCTGGATCTGCTCAAAGCATGGGGGACCGGACATCCCGGCGGAATCGGGACCATCCATGCTGGTTCCGGCATCGGCGCGCTGCGCCGTCTCGAACAACTCATTCAGGAAGCCGTTGTCTCTGTCCCGCGCGCCCTCATCGCGGAGACGATCGACATAGTAGCAGTCCTTGCCGGGCGCGGTTCCGCGCGCCGGCTGGTGGAACTTGCCCGCGTCGAAGGGCTCGGCCCGGATGGCGATTACCAGCTTTCGCCCGCCCTTCCAGACCCCACCCCAAACGACCCTTCAGGAGAACCCGCATGATCCGCCGCGCCTTTCGCATCCGCCGTCACATCGCCACTGCCAACGCCTTCACTTGGGTCGCTCTTATGACGTCGCCGGCGCTCGCCTCCGGCTCGTCCATGCCGTGGGAGGCACCGCTTCAGTCGATCCTCGAATCCATCGAGGGTCCGGTGGCGAAAATCGTCGCCGTCATCATCATCATCGTGACCGGCCTGACGCTCGCCTTCGGCGATACCGGCGGCGGCTTCCGGCGGCTGATCCAGATCGTTTTCGGGATTTCGATCGCGTTCGCCGCCAGCTCCTTCTTTCTCAGCTTCTTCTCCTTTGGTGGCGGGGCGCTGATCTGATGGCGACCGTTCTCGAACAGCTCGACGCCGTGCCGGGGTTCACCGCCCCGGTTCATCGCGCGCTCAGCGAACCCATCCTACTGGGCGGTGCGCCGCGTTCGGTAGCGATCCTCAACGGCACGCTTGCCGGGGCCGTGGGTCTCGGCCTTCAGCTCTGGCTCGCCGGCATCCTGATCTGGGCAGCAGGCCATCTCGCAGCCGTATGGGCGGCGCGGCGCGATCCCCTCTTCATGGAAGTAACGCGCCGACACCTGCGCGTTCCGGCTTTTCTTTCGGTGTGAGGCGCAGGCCATGATGAACCTCGCAGAATATCGCCGTACCGCCGCGCGCCTCGCCGACTACCTGCCCTGGGTGGCGCTGGTCGGTCAGGGCGTCGTCTTGAACAAGGATGGATCGCTCCAGCGTAGCGCAAAGTTCCGCGGGCCGGATCTCGACTCGGCAGTCGCAGCCGAGCTGGTCGGCGTCGCCGCGCGCCTCAACAATTCCTTCCGCCGCCTCGGCTCCGGCTGGTGCATTTTCGTCGAGGCGCAGCGGTCCGAGGCTGGCACCTATCCGAACGACGTCTTTCCCGATCCGGCATCCGCGCTGGTCGATGCCGAGCGCAAGGCCGATTTCGAGGAGGAAGGCAGCCACTTCGTCTCCGACTACTATCTGACCTTCCTCTGGCTTCCACCCGCGGAGGACGCCGCCCGCGCCGAAAGCTGGCTCTATGAAGGCCGGGAGACCTCCGGCGTCGATCCCTGGGAGCTGGTGCGCGGCTTCGTCGATCGCACCGATCGCGTGCTGGCGCTCCTCGACGGCTTCATGCCCGAGTGCCGGTGGCTCACCGACGCCGAGACGTTGACCTATCTTCATTCGACCGTCTCGACCAAACGGCACCGCGTCCGTGTGCCAGAGACCCTGATCTATCTGGACGCGCTGCTCGCCGACGAGGCGCTGACCGGCGGGCTCGAACCGCGCCTCGGCGCCGCGCATCTGCGCATCCTCACCATCACCGGATTCCCGAGCATCACGACGCCCGGCCTGCTCGACGACCTCAACCGGCTGGCTTTCCCCTATCGCTGGTCGACCCGCGCCATTCTGATGGACAAGACGGACGCGACCAGGCTGCTCACGAGAATCCGCCGCCAGTGGTTTGCGAAGCGCAAGAGCATCGCCGCCATTCTGAAAGAGGTGATGACGAACGAGCAATCGGCGCTCGTCGACACCGATGCCGCCAACAAGGCTGCCGATGCCGACCTGGCGCTACAGGAACTCGGCGCGGACATCGCCGGCATCGCCTATGTCACCGCGACCGTCACGGTCTGGGACGCCGATGCCGCCCGCGCCGACGAGAAGCTGCGGCTGGTCGAGAAGGTCATCCAGTCCCGCGATTTCAGCGTGATGGTCGAGACGGTCAACGCCGTCGACGCCTGGCTCGGCTCCCTGCCGGGCCACGCCTACGCAAATGTGCGTCAGCCTCCGGTCTCGACGCTCAACCTTGCCCACATGGTTCCTTCGTCCGCCGTGTGGGCGGGGCCGGAACGGGACGAGCACTTCGGCGCACCCCCGCTGCTGTATGGCAGGACCGAAGGCTCCACCCCGTTCCGGTTCTCCCTTCATGTCGGTGATGTCGGCCACACCCTAGTCATCGGCCCCACCGGCGCTGGGAAGTCCGTGCTTTTGGCGCTCATGGCCCTGCAATTCCGTCGTTATGAGGGCGCGCAGGTCTTCGCCTTTGACTATGGCGGGTCCATCAGGGCAACCGCCCTTGCCATGGGCGCTGACTGGCACGATCTCGGTGGACGGCTCACCGAAAACGCCGAGATTTCCGTCTCGCTCCAGCCGCTTGCCCGCATCGAGCAGACGCAGGATCGCGCATGGGCCGCAGACTGGATCATAGCGATCCTAGCGCGCGAAGGCGTATCCGCTACGCCCGAGGCGAAAGAGCATATCTGGACCGCCCTCACGTCGCTGGCGTCGGCTCCCGTCGAGGAACGAACGATCACCGGCCTCTCGGTGTTGCTCCAGTCCAACGATCTCAAGCTCGCACTCCAACCCTATTGCATCGGCGGTCCCTACGGCCGGCTGCTCGACGCCGAGTCGGAAACCCTGGGCGAAGCCTCTGTCGTCGCTTTCGAAACCGAAGGGCTGCTGGAGACCGGCGCGGCTCCAGCCGTCCTCGCCTATCTCTTCCACCGGATCGCCGATCGCCTCGACGGCCGCCCGACCATGATCGTCATCGATGAAGGCTGGCTTGCGCTCGGCGATCCGGCCTTCGCCAAACAATTGGGCGAGTGGCTGGTCACGCTGCGCAAGAAGAACGCAAGCGTTGTCTTTGCGACCCAATCGCTCGCACAGCTCGAAAAGAGCAGCATCGCGCCGGCGATCATCGAAAGCTGCCCGACGCGGCTGCTTCTGCCCAACGACCGTGCCGTTGAACCGCAGATCACGGCCATCTACAGGCGCTTCGGGCTGAACGATCGGCAAATCGAGATCCTGGCCCGCGCTATCCCGAAACGGGACTATTACTGCCAAAGCCGCAGGGGAAACCGGCTGTTCGAGCTGGGCCTGTCCGAAGTCGGCCTCGCGCTCTGCGCGGCGTCCTCCAAGTCCGACCAGGCATTGATCGCCGATATCCTCGCCGAGCATGGCCGCGACGGTTTCCTCGCTGCATGGCTCACGGCGCGCGGCGTCGAATGGGCGGCCGATCTCATTCCCAACCTCACCAACATCACCGCCGCTGCGGAGCCCCTCGCGCCCGGCGCGGTGCTCGCGGCGGCGCTCGACCTCACCGATGCCCTTGAACTCGACCCAGAGGAGATCATGCCATGACCCGACACCGCTTTCCCCGTCTCGCCGGCGCTTCATTGCTCGCGCTGTCCCTTGCCGCGCCGATGGCGCTTTCGCCGGTCTTCACCACGCCGGCCCACGCCCTCTTCGGCTTCGGCCGGATCGTTTACGACCCGACCAACCATGCCGAGAACCTTCTGACTGCCGCGCGGACGCTGGAGCAGATCAACAACCAGATCACGTCGCTCCAGAACGAAGCGCAGATGCTCATCAACCAGGCGAGGAACCTGGCGAGCCTCCCCTTCAGCTCGCTTCAGGCGCTCCAGCAGAATGTGCAGCGCACCCAGCAGCTTCTCGGAGAGGCGCAGAACATCGCCTTCGACGTTCAGTCGATCGACAGCATGTTCCAGCAAGACTACGGCAAGCTCTCCCTCTCGGCCACCGACAGCCAGTTGATCGCCGATGCGCGCAGCCGGTGGGAAACGACCGTCGGCGGCTTGCAGGACGCGATGCGTGTCCAGGCCGGGGTGGTCGGCAACATCGACACCAACCGCTCGCAGATGTCGGCCCTCGTCGGCGAGAGCCAGGGTGCGACCGGCGCGCTTCAGGCAACCCAGGCCGGCAACCAGCTCCTCGCCCTGCAAAGCCAGCAACTCTCCGACCTCATTGCCGTGATCTCGGCCAATGGCCGGGCGGATGCCTTGTCCGAGGCTGAACGCGCCACGGCGGCCGAGCAGGGCCGCATCCAGCGCGAACGCTTCCTGACGCCCGGCTCCGGCTACCAGCCGGGCAATGCAAGCATGTTCAACAACTGACAGGCCGGAAGGGGGACATCATGGACGGCAAGGTGCTGGCCCGGATCGCGGCCATCATATTCGTCGCCGTCGCCATCACGGCGACGATCATCGAAATGACCCGCGAGGAAAAGACCGGGCCGGCGCCGGCCACGCCTGCGCTTCAGCCTGCAGCCGATCCGCTGCGGCTGGAACAGCGTCGTTGCCAGGAGCTGGGTGAAGCCGCCGCAAATGACGCCGCTTGCCTGCGCGTCTGGGCCGAGACCCGCGATCGCTTCCTCGGCCGCTCGCCCGCACCGGCAGCTCCTGCCCCGAACGAAGGGCGGTGAGCGCATGGGCGGCACCGGAGTAATCGACAACTTTCTCGGCATCTTCACCAGCTACATCGACAGCGGGTTCGGCCTCCTCGGCGGTGAGGTGGCCTTCATCGCCAGCACCTTGATCGTGATCGACGTGACGCTCGCCGCCCTGTTCTGGGCGTGGGGCGCGGATGACGACATCATCGCGCGTTTGGTCAAGAAGACCCTCTTTGTCGGGGTGTTCGCCTACATCATTTCCAATTGGAACAACCTCGCGCGCATCGTCTTCGAGTCGTTCGCCGGCCTCGGCCTCATGGCGTCCGGCACCGGATTCTCTACCGCCGATCTGTTGCGTCCCGGCCGCGTCGCCCAGACCGGCCTCGATGCCGGCCGGCCGCTGCTCGAATCCATCTCGGACCTTATGGGCTGGATCGCGGTCTTCGAGAACCTCGTGCAGATCCTTTGCCTGTTCTTCGCCTGGGCGCTGGTGATCCTCGCCTTCTTCATCCTGGCGATCCAACTCTTCGTCACCCTGATCGAGTTCAAGCTCACGACCTTGGCGGGATTCGTCCTCATTCCTTTCGGCCTGTTCGGCAAAACCGCGTTCATGGCCGAGCGCGTGCTGGGCAACGTGATCTCCTCCGGCATCAAGGTGCTGGTCCTGGCGGTCATCATCGGCATCGGCTCCACCCTCTTTGGACAATTCACCGCCGGCTTCGGCGGCGCGACGCCAACAATCGACGATGCCATGGCAATCGTCCTGGCGGCCCTTTCCCTTCTCGGCCTCGGCATCTTCGGGCCGGGCATCGCAACCGGCCTCGTTTCCGGCGGCCCGCAGCTCAGCGCCGGTGCTGCGGTCGGAACCGGCCTCGCTGTCGGCGGCGCTGCCGTCGCGGCGGGTGGCGCCACCATGTTGGCCGCGCGCGGTGGAGCCGCCGCTCTTTCCGGTGGTGCGGCACTGGCGCGTGGCGGCGCAACGGCCGCCGGCGCAGCATCCTCTGCCTATACACTCTCCTCGATGGGCGATACCGGCGCGGCCAGCGTTGCGGCCGGTATCGGCGGTGTTGCGCGTGCCGGTGTAACCGCCGCCGTCTCTCCCCTGAAACGCGCGGCTTCCCGAGCCGCTGACAGCCTCAAATCCAGCCATGACGCCGGCGTCAAAGCTGGATTCGAGAAGACCGGCGGCAGTTCTTCCATGGGAACCATCGGTGGTGGCATCTCGTCGAGCCCGGCGAGCACTCCGTCTTCCGATGGAGCGCCAGCCTGGGCGCAACGCATGCGCCGCAGCCAAGCTCTGAGTCACGGCGCCTCGGCCGCCGCCCATGCCGTCCGATCCGGTGACAGTCACGGCGGCGGCGCCTCCATCAGCCTTTCCGAAAGCGACCGCACATGAACATCTTCAAACGCCCCACCACCCATTTCGGCAAGACGCCGGAACCCGTCACGCCCTATCAGAAGGCAGCCCAAATCTGGGATGAGCGCATTGGCTCGGCGCGCGTGCAGGCCCGCAACTGGCGCTTCATGGCCTTTGGCTGCCTGATATTGTCGGCCGGCTTCGCCTCGGCGCTTGTCTGGCAATCGGCCCGAGGCACCGTCGTTCCATGGGTGGTCGAAATCGACCGCCACGGCGAGGCCCGCGCCGTCGAATCCGCCATCGCCGACTATCGGCCCACCGACCCTCAGGTCGCCTGGCACCTCGCCCGCTTCATCGAACAGGTGCGCAGCCTGCCATCCGACCCGATCATCGTCCGCCAGAATTGGCTTCGGGCCTATGAGTTTACGACCGATCGTGGCGCAGTAGCGCTCAACGACTATGCGCGGGCGAACGATCCATTCACCCGCGTTGGCCGCGAGCAGGTCTCCGTGGAGGTCTCCAGCGTCATCCGCGCCTCGCCAGACTCCTTCCGCATCGCCTGGACCGAGCAGCGTTACGAAAACGGGCAACTTGCCGCCACCGAACGCTGGACAGCGATCCTCACCATCGTCCTCCAGCAGCCCCGCACCGCCGAGCGTCTCCGTGCAAACCCCCTTGGAATCTTTGTCAACGCGATCTCGTGGTCGCGGGAGATGAGTCAATGACCAGAAATTCAGCAAAGGCCGGACATCCGGCTTTCCGTAAACCCGCAATGGCGGCTTGCCTGCTTGCAGCAACAGCGCTCGCCGGATGCGCCACCAACCGCACGCCGCAGTTCAGCTACGACGATAACGTGCCCCCATTGCCCGTGGTGCGAACCTCGGCGACCAACGACACCCCAAGGCCGCTCCATACCCCTCCGGCCTGGAGGGTCGCGCGGGGCGGAGCTGCAGCGGGCACACCAACAGGACAGGTGGGCAACGCCAATGCGGCTGCGCGTGTCGAGCCGCGCCGCGAGGGCTATTACAATGCGATCCAGATCTATCCCTGGTCGGAAGGCGCGCTGTTTCAGGTCTATGCCGCTGTCGGACAGATCACCACCATAGCGCTGGAGCCCGGCGAAAGCCTGACCGGCGCTGGCCCGATCGCTGCGGGCGATACCGCGCGCTGGATCATCGGCGACACTGAAAGCGGTTCGGGAACGACGCGGCGCGTCCATGTGCTGGTCAAGCCGACCCGCGCCGGCATCTCGACCAATCTGGTCATCACAACAGATCGCCGAACATACCTCATAGAGTTGCGCGCGAGCGACGAGACGTGGATGCCTGCGGTCGCATGGGCCTATCCTGCGCCGCCCGCCACCCAGCGCATGACCACGCCCCCCGCTCCGATCATTCCGGCCGAGACTGCGCGGAACTACCGCTACGGCCTCTCCGGCGACAACCCGCCCTGGCGGCCGATCTCCGTCTTCGACGATGGGCGCCGGGTCTATGTCGTGTTCCCACGCGGCATCATCCAGGGAGAGATGCCGCCCCTGTTTGTCATCGGATCGGGCGGCGAACCCGAGATCGTTAATAGCCGCATCTATCAGAACGTCCTCATCGTCGATCGCCTCTTCGGCGCGGCCGAACTGCGGCTGGGCTCCGGCAACCGGCAACAGACCGTCAGGATCGTCCGCGTTCAGCCCGGCCAGACCGCCGCCGCGACCAGCAGACAAGGCACGGCAACGGGAGGGTCGCCGTCATGAGCGAGACCGAAGGCCGGAAGGAGGAAGGGATGGAGCTGGCCGGAGCGGCCAACGACAAGGCGGGCTCCATGCGCCTGCGCGCCGAAGCGCCGCGCGTCACGCGCATCTCGCGCAAGGTTCTCATGGGCGCGGGCCTGGTTGCCGGTATCGGCATCGGCGGCGCGTTGATCTATGCGCTTCAAGGCGTCGATCGCGGCGGGCAGCCCGAGGAGCTGATCTCAACCGATCGCCGCCAGACCGCAGACGGCTTGCAGGGGCTTCCCGGCAGCTATGGTGACGTGCCGGTCCTCGGCCCGCCGCTGCCCGGAGATCTCGGCGGGCCGGTGCTGCGCGCCCGCGAGGAAGGCCAGCCCATCCCCGCGACCCCGATGCCGGTTCCCGCGGCCGATCCCGAGGAGCAGCGCCGCCTCGCCGAGCTGGAAGCGGCCCGCACCAGCGAGATCTTCTTCCAGATCAGGGCAGGCCAAAACACTGGCTCGCCGTCGATCCCGGCCGTTCCGGGCATGTCCGGCCTGGCGGGCGCCGCAACGCAGGACAGGCACCTTGCCTTCCTCAATGCCGAGGTGGATCGACGCACCGTCGCGACGGATCGTGTCATGGGACCCGCGTCGCCTTACATTCTTCAGGCCGGCGCGGTGATCCCTGCCGCGCTAATCACCGGCATCCGTTCGGATCTGCCGGGACAGATCACAGCCCAGGTGACGCAGAACGTCTATGACAGCCCGACCGGCGCGCTCCTGCTCATCCCACAAGGAAGCCGCCTCATCGGCGAATACGACGCCGGCGTGACCTTCGGCCAGCGCCGCGTCCTCTTGGTGTGGAATCGTCTCATCCTGCCCAACGGCCGGTCCATCGTGCTGGAGCGCCAGCGCGGTGCCGATGCGTCGGGCTATGCGGGCCTGGAAGATGGAGTGGACTACCATTGGTGGGATCTGATGAAGGCGGCGGGCCTCTCGACGCTTCTTGCCGTCGGTGCGGAGCTGGCCACGAGCGATGAGGACCGTCTTGTCCGCGCCATCCGCGAAGGGGCGCAGGACACGGTGAACCAGGCCGGCCAGCAAATCGTCCAACGGCAGCTTCAGGTCGCCCCAACGCTCACCATTCGCCCCGGCTTTCCGGTCCGCGTGATCGTCGCCCGCGATTTGGTCCTCGAGCCCTATGGAGCGCATTGATGAGCAATCTCAAACTCGGTCCATTGCCCAGACTCGGCGTGGTGCGCATCACCGTCTCGCTGCCGGAGCCACTGAAGGAGGAACTCGACCTCTACGCCGCCGAATATGGCCGGCTCTATGGCGAGGTCGATACCGCAACCCTGATCCCCCACATGCTCGAATCCTTCCTGCGGTCGGATCGCGGCTGGCGGAGCCGCAAGGCCAAGGCTGTTGGTAAATCACGACCCACGACCGGAGGCCAGCCTGGCGCGGTCGGCCGGACGAATCCGGCCGACACCGATCATTGAGCACGCCGGCCTTGCTGCTTGACGGCCAGTTCCCGCGCGAAGCTCAGGAAGCGCCGCAGGGCCGGATTGTCGCTTGAGGGTGACCAGACGGCGCTGAACGGCACGATGTCCTCGTTCGCGGTCAACGGACGCAGGGTCAGATCAGCATGGGACATGCTGGTCCAGCCCTGGGAAACCAGCGTGATGCCCTCGCCAATGGCGACCATGTGCATCAGCGTCTCGACCGTGACCTGACGATAGCTCACATCAGGATAGGTGCTGTAATCGGCGATGCGGCGCACGATATAGTCATGGACCTCCGGACCGGGCTCCATACTCGAGACGATGAACTGCTCCTGCCGCAGTTGCGGCCAGTCCACGGCATTGCTGTCCGCGAGCGGATGCTCGGCGCTCATGGCCACATGGACCCGCTCGCGCCAGAACTCCTCGACATCACAACCGGCAAGCGGCGCGTTGCCGGTAAAGAACGCGACATCCAGCTGCCGCGCACGGATTGCGCGCAGATGATCCTGTCGCCCGCCATCGAATATAACGAGCCTGACACCCGGATAGCTTTGACGATAGGTCGCGATCAGTTCGCGAAGGAATCCGCCACCAAGTGTGGTGATAATCCCGACTTTGACCGTGCCCTCTTCGACCCTGCCTGCGGCGCCGGCGCGTTGCAGGACGGCCTCCGCCATCTGGAGAACAGGAATGATGTCATCGAGCAGCTGGCTGCCGGCATCGGTGAGGCGCACCCCGGAGGTGGAGCGCTCAAACAGGGAGATGCCGATAGCATCCTCGAAATTGCGTACCTGACGGCTGACGCTGGACACTTTCATTCCAAGGGCGCCGGCGGCACCGGAAAAACTCATCTGCTCGGCAGCGGCGAGGACATAGCGCAACGCCCTCATATCAAATGGAAGTCCGTCCGAAGGCCAACGTACAGGCCGCTCCCAACGTGGCGCGTTCGATTTCTCCATCGCCGGCCATCCTCCCTCGTGTCCCTCTCCCTTCGTTCGCGCTAGGTTTCCTCGTTGGCCGCTCCCATCGCAGTCCTTATAAATGAGACAGCATCCTCGCTCGCCCATTCGGCCGGACCGTTCATATGGGCGAGAAGACACCCCTCTCCATTAACCAACAGCGTAACCGGCAGGCCCAGCGCTAAGCCCTGCTTCTTAAGGCCGTTGAATAGGGAGAGTGTCTGTTCGCTATAGTATCTAAGATTGTCGATCCCGATTTCCTTGAGAAAAGCCAGCGGTTTGTCATTTCCGCCGGTATCGAGGTTTACGGCAATAACCTCGAATTTTTCGCCTCCCACTTCATTTTGAAGTGCGTCGAGCGCCGGCATCTCCTCACGACAGGGAGCGCACCATGTCGCCCACAGATTAATCAGCAGCGTTTTTCCCTCGAAGTCGCCGACGCTTACTGGTGATCCGTCCGGCCCACTGAATGTCATTCCACGCATAGATCGCGGCTTTTCTGTCGTAAGCATTGCCGCGACCGCGCCCTTTGAGGCACTCCTTATCGCCGTCAACTGATCTGGCGAAACTGAGCAACTATCCGATACCGCGGCTTCAGCGACGCTCTTTTGCCTTTCATCGGAAAAGCCGCCTGATACCAAAATGCCACCCAGTCCGGCCAACATTCCAGCAACCATAGCTAAAACTATCCAGACACCGGTAGACGGCCCGGCGTTGTCTTTTGCCATTTGTAGCAACCTCCCGATTATTGATTCGCCATTACGCCACGAGCGCTGATCAGTATTTATCCATCCCGTTGACGGATCAGGCGCTTCAACTTCGAAAGCATGACACTCGCTTCTTCCTCGTAGTCCATGGTGCCGAAAAACCTTCCGTCCGCATCCATGAGGATAACGCTGGCCGTGTGATCCATCGTATAATCACCACCCTCGAGCGGGACCTTCGCATGGTAGATCTTGTATGCCTTTGCGACGGAATCGATCTGTTCGGCGGTGCCGGTAAGCCCGATGATGCGGTCATCGAACGCCTCGAGATACTGCTTCATCTCCTCAGGCCCATCGCGCTCTGAATCAACAGAGACGAACACGAAATTGAGCTTGTCCGCATCCGGACCGAGCTGCTTTGCTAATGTTGTCAGTTCGAACAACGTGGTCGGGCACACATCCGGGCAGTATGTGAAGCCGAAGAAGACTGCGCTCGGCTTGCCTAGCAGATCTTTCTCCGTCACTGTCTGGCCTTCGGTTCCAACCAATTGGAACGGCCCGCCTACAGTGGCGACACCAGTGCTTCGGAACTGAATATTCGGTTGTCGCTCCTTGGAGATGATAGTAACGGCTGCGAGGGCCATGCCGACTGCAAGCACCGCAGCCGAAAGTAGTCCGATCGTTCTCCCTCGCATCAGTTTTCTCCATCATGCGATGACGCAGAGCCACCCTGATGATCCGACTGCGCCTGGCCGAGGGCCCCGGCCGCGAACTCAACCTCTACCGAACCGGCCAACTCAAACTGAAGAGTGACTGGCACCATGTCCCCTTCTTTGATCGGCTTGACGAGGTCGATCAGCATGAGATGGTATCCGCCTGGGGCGAGCTCAATCTTGCCACCGGCGGAAATGACCATCCCGTCAGGCACCGGGCGCATTTTCATAATGCCGTCGCTCATTTCCATTTTGTGGATTTCGACGCGTGATGCCGCGGTAGAGCTGGCCCCCACGAGCCTGTCAGTCACGGCCCCATTGTTGACCGCGTCGAAATATCCGCCGCCAACCTTTGCTGCCGGAGACGTAGCACGTGTCCAGGGATGATTAATCACGATGTCGCCAACACGAAAATCATGCGCGAACGCTGTGGATGCAGAGACGAAGGCGGCAGTTGCCGCGAGGATACGGATATACTTGAGCATTGATTTCTCCATGCAACAAAACGAGCGCAGGAACGCGCCGGATCGATTTTCTGTCAGATGAAGAATGAAGGTGGCGCCCGCGCTCCGAGGGACGGGACGACGAGTATGTCCGGCGGATCACCCTTTTCGAGCGGCTGCATGCGCTCTCCGGGCGAACCATGCGGTATCAGCGCAAGCAGATCTAACCATACCGGAGGCACCGTCGGCCCTGATGAAGCGGCAGACTTGCAAAGTGCCGCGCAACAGTCCTTACCGAGAAATCCGAGCGGGTTATCCGGGCTGCTATATTTGTTGCCGGACGGCGCACAGATGACGAACACTGGTGCAGACGGGCTGATAATCATAACCGTCTTGGCGTAAGCCGATGCCAGGCCCTGAAGCAAAATGAGGTAAGCAAGCAAGCCGACGGCGAGACCGGTTATCCAGCATCCACTTCTTATTCCGCGTGCAAGTTGCATGGCTAAAAGCTTAACTGGCCCCGTCAATACCGTCGATGTGACATGTCGCAACACTCAATCGGCGGCAACTCGGAATGAAACGACATAATGAGCGTCGCATGGAACAAGATCTCTAAAGGATTATAGAGCTTTCATGCAGCGGGATGGCAGCACCTTCCTTTGGTTCAGGCTTTGCGCTGCCATCCAGTATTGATTTGTCAGACAGGTTCAGGCCGCCGGAACGGCATTCAGAAGTTCGTCAAATAGCTTCTTTGCTTTAGGAGGGTGTTTGGCTGCTCTGGCGTCTTCCAGATTGACGGGAGCTCCAACAGAAATGAGCATCACCATTCCCATTCCGTAGTGAGGTGCGCATTTCACACCATAAACTCCTTCCTTTTCGATAGTGATGGTGATTTCCTCATTGAGTTTTCCTGCAAACGCCTGAGCTCCTTCGGGAAGCATCTCCTTGATGCTAACTGCGTTGTGAGACTTATCTGTAGGAACGAATGTCACCGTGTCGCCGGGAGCTGCCCGAACAAAGTCGGGTTCATACACCATGGGACCTTTCTTTCCCTTGTTCAGCATCTGGACCTTGTGATTGGTTCCGGACTGTGCGCGCGCAGACAACCCAGACACGACCGTAAGCGCAGTTGCACCTGCGAGTATCTCGCGTCTTGTCAGCATATCAAACTCCTTGATGTTGTTAGCGGTGAACTCGTTCCCCTTGCCTGACTCCTTTCGGTCAGGTTGTTTGCGATTTTTGCATCGGTTAACGGGCGAGGGACGTCCTGCTCTCTCGGCGTTAGCGAATGCGAGATGCGATAGACCGATGCGGGCGGAATGTTTCGGATGACGCTTCCGAGCAATTCAGCTTTCAATCCGCATTTAAGAAGGATGCCTGCAGGAACAGGGCAGCGTATGCCATAGGTGAACTGAAACATGTGGCCGCTCGGCTCAAGCCTGAGCGCCGCGCTCCGGACGATCCGGTAGATGCTCCGGGCAGACATCGACAGAAGTGGCAGACCGCTTACGATGGCATCGTATTTTGCATCCTTATCGACCCCTGCCGCCGACAGGCGCGCGGCGTTGCCTCGAACGATCCTGATGCCGGGGAAACGTTCAGAGAGCAAATCTGCGAAACATTCATCCAGTTCGACCAGGGTTAGTTGGTCCCGAACAAGCCCCCGCGCCAATAGGGCCTCTGTAAAGACACCTGTGCCTGGTCCAAGCTCAAGGACCCTTCCGTCGGTGTAACCGACTGCATTTGCCATAAGCCCGGCCAGAACCGGGCTGGAAGGCATGACCGCGCCTACCGTCAGCGGATCAGCGACCCAACGGCGAAGAAACGTCAGATATTGCGACCTCTGAAACACTATCGAGCGCTGCCTATGTTCGGATTCCCCGCCATGCGAGAAGGCGCATCGCATTGGCGGTGACGAGAACGGTTGCGCCGGTATCAGCAAGGATCGCGGGCCAGAGCCCAGTAATCCCGAGCACGGTCGTTACGAGGAAAACGGCTTTCAGCCCAAGCGAGATAACGATGTTCTGCCAGATGTTGCTCATCGTCAGCCGCGACAGGGACACCATGTTCGCGACGTCTTTCACCCGGCCATGCAAGATCGCAGCATCCGCCGTTTCGAGCGCAACGTCGGTTCCACCGCCCATGGCAATGCCGATGTCGGCGGCGGCAAGCGCGGGCGCGTCGTTGATGCCATCGCCTACCTTGGCTACAAAACGGCCTTCCCGCCGCATTTCGCCGATCATCCGCTGCTTGTCCTGCGGCATCAGCTCAGCGCGAGCTTCCATTCCAAGCGAAGCGGCGATGGCTTTCGCGGTACGAGTGTTGTCGCCGGTGAGCATGACAGAGTCCGCCCCGAGTTCGCGCAGAAGCGCGATACCCTCTTTTGCGTCCTCGCGCGGTTCGTCGCGCATAGCGACCAGACCGGCAATCTCTTTGCCGGCAAGAAGCACGGAAACTGTCTTGCCTTCATCGTTGAGCGAGGCGATCCGGGCGGCAAGCGCGGCATCGATCTGAACCTCCTCTGCGGCCGCACGGGGCGATGCAAGAAACAGCTTTTCGCCGTTGAGCGTGCCAACCACTCCTTTCCCGCCAACCGCACCGGCCTCCGACGCAGTGGTCAGCGGCACGCCTTCGCTGTCAGCTTTTGCAAGGATGGCGACGGCAAGAGGATGGCTCGATCCCACCTCGAGCGCCGCCGCGAGACGCAGGGTCTCCCGTTCATCCCTTGCGACACCGATGATGTCGGTCACCTTCGGTTTGCCTTCCGTCAGGGTTCCGGTCTTGTCAAAGGCGACCCGGTTTACCTTGCCGAGATTCTCCAGCACCGAGCCGCCCTTCATCAGCAAGCCACGTCGCGCGCCCGCTGAGAGTGCGGCGGCGATTGCCGCCGGTGTCGAGATGACCAGCGCACACGGGCAACCGATCAGCAGGACCGCAAGGCCGCGATAGATCCACGTGGCCCATTCCGCGCCAACGACTAACGGGGGAATGATTGCGATCAGCGCAGCCACCACCATCACGCCGGGCGTGTAATATCTGGAGAAGCGGTCGATGAAGCGCTCGGTCGGGGCCTTGGTCTCCTGCGCTTCCTCTACGAGAGTGATGATACGGGCAATCGTGTTGTCGGCAGCAGCGGCCGTAACCCGCACCCGAAGCACGCCTTCCTGATTGACGGTACCGGCGAATACGTTGTCGCCTTCTTCCTTGCGCTTAGGCACCGACTCGCCCGTAACCGGCGCCTCGTCGACAGCACTCTCACCCGACAACACCACGCCGTCAGCCGGCACACGATCGCCGGGACGCACCAACACGATAGCGTCGACCGTAAGGCTCTCGGCCGGGACGGTCTTCGTCGCACCGTCTATCTCGAGCAGGGCCGTTTTAGGCATCAGTGTTGCAAGAGCGCGAATGGATGCTCGCGCGCGCCCGGTTGCAATGCCTTCGAGAAGCTCACCCACGAGGAACAGGAAAACGACAACCGCCGCCTCCTCGGACGCATCGATGATCACGGCGCCTACGGCCGCTACCGTCATCAATGTCTCGATCGTGAACGGGCTGCCGTTCAACGCGCCGAACAGGGCACGCCGGGCGATGGGGACGAGCCCGACCGCCATGGCAACGACGAAACCCCAAGGCTGCGTCTGGGGGTAAAGCTGTGCAAGGCCGAAAGCGATCGCCAGCGCGGCCCCGCATAATATGGTCAGTCGCGCCTTGGAGGATTTCCACCATGGCCCGTCAGAAGGTCCGTGATCGTGCCCGTGCAGGCCCGCGAGAGCGTCCGACTGGCCGGTGCTCTCACTCGAATGATTGTGAGTTCCCTCGGCATGATCATGGTCGCAATCGGGGCCGTGACGATGCACCGCGCCTTCCATTGCGACGGGAGAATCCGTCGCGGTAATCGGGACGGTCTTGTATCCGAGGCTACCAATCTTTTTGGCGAGTGCGTCTATGTCAATGCGGTCGCCATGGGTCACGGTCATTGTTCCGGCCACAACCGAAACCTTGACGTCTGCGACGTCGTTGAGGCGACGTACAGCAGTGTCGATCTTCGTGGCGCAGCTTGCGCAATCCATGCCCTCGACCCTGAAGCGGGTCTGGCGTTCAGCAGCACTCATGGCTGGTCTCCTGTCATACAGGAGCAAATTTATAAAACCTCAGGTGGCTGGAGGGTCAAGCACAATTATCGATTTGGTGCGGCTTGTTGACTTTTACCGACAGGTCCGTGAATTGGCAGATTTAATAGAGAAAGCGTGGGGGCATTTTGTCTGTTTGCCGTCGTCGTCTGGCCGACTTCTTCATTCCATTGGTCGCTCTGGCGCAGGTTATCTATTTTGGAGCCCAGCTCGGTTCGCACCTGCTTGCCCGTGATTTGTGGGCAGCGGACATGGCGAACTTTGTTCGGCCACACCTTCTCGCTGCGGGAATAGGGCTGTTTGCAACTGGCCTGCTGTTGCCATCCCGGCTAACGCGGGTGGGCGCTGTGATCTCATGTCTTGCTGCTATTTTTCCGTTCGTCTTCCTGCCCGCCCCGGCCAGCGAAAGCGACGGCGTTCGGTTCACGATTGTTTCCGCTAATGTCCTCTCGGACAATCGCAACCCACGACCGTTTCTCGCCATCGCGGAAGTCGCTTCGAGCGATATCATCGTGCTTCAGGAAGTGCGTCCCGTCTGGCAGGACGCGCTGGTCGACAGCGGATTATGGCGCTACGAAAGCAACCGCGACCTTCGGGCAAATACCGACATGAAGGTGTTCAGCCGCTTTCCGATCGTCAGCGAGGAGGTTGTCTCACCAGCAAGCCGTGACACGGGAGGCCGGCACCCGCTCAGGCTCGAGCTCCTGATCGAAGGCAGGCCGGTGGTTCTCTATGCTGTTCACGCGCAAACTCCGCGGAGGCCATCGATGTGGCGAGAGCGGGCCGCGTATTTTCGCGATCTGACACAAGCGCTACAGTACGAAGATGGTGATGCAGCTGTCATGATCGCTGGAGACTGGAATATGCCACCCTGGTCGCTCTTTTTTCAGGACTTTCTCGCAGAAACTGGCTACCGCACTACGGAATCCGCGTGGTGGCCAGCACCTACGCGATTTAGCACCCGCTTCGGCAACATACCCGCGCTGGGCACACCGATCGACAGGATTGTCATCTCGCCTAATATGGGGCTTGTCAGCCTCAATCTCGGACCGCGCTTTCAATCGAACCATCTTCCGGTTATCGCGCGGCTTTCTCTCCCCTAAATTTGGGTCCTGTTTCGCTTGATCAAACGGTTGCCAGGAAAAATCTCGTGCGCTCGCGAATATTGTTGTCTCTGCTGGCCGGTACCGCTTCCACCATTGCAGTTACTATTGCCGCAAATGCCATGCCGACCGGCGTCTTTCTGTTCCATCCTGGTGCCACGGCTCCTAGCGCAGACGAATGCCGCAGTCTTACTGTGCGTGTCCGGCCCTCCGTGGAAAAAGCTGAGGCGTGGTACTGGGGACGCGCGCCGTTCGGCTCGGATTTGGAGTTCTACATGTTCCTGAGTCAAACAAGGATGGAAACGACGTTTTCGGCCGAAGGCGACTACGACACGGGCGAGCTTCGCAATCTGCAAACGAAAGGCGATGAGACCACCTTTGACCTGATACCCGACGAACATCCCGCGGAAATCATAAGGGGATCGATCAGGCAGAGCGGCGACGGGTCGGTGCTTGCCATTACGCTATATGGCGTTCCCATGAGTGCGGCCGAAACGGACCGAGTTACGTATTACTGCAGCTTCGATGCGGACACGCAAACCTGATGGTCAGTGTTCGGTTGTGCAGAGATCGTGGTTCGCGAGCGATCTGATGACATAGCAATCCTTCATATGGCCATCGTGACACGTGCCGACCATCCGGGCGAGTTCGTGCTCGAGTCGCGCCAGTCGGTCGATCTTGTCACGAACCATATTCAGTTGGCGTACGGCAATCTGATCGGCATCCTTACACGGGCGCTCGGGATGAGCGCTAAGATCGAGGAGTTCACGGATAGCCTCAATAGTGAAGCCGAGATCACGTGCATGCTTGATGAACGCCAGGCGTTCCCCGTCCGACGGTTCAAAACGGCGCTGATTACCCTCCGTCCGGTCTGCGGGCTTCATCAAGCCCATTTCCTCATAGTACCTTATGGTCGGGACCTTCACCCCTGTCTGCTTTGACAGCTCTCCAATGGTCAGCAAACATTGTCTCCTTTTTCATTCTCAGCCCAGACTCATGTCCTCCCCGCCGCTCTGCAACAGGGCATATTGTCCGACGCGCTGAACTATTTGTGATCATCGTCAGTGAACGCAGACCTGTATCTTGGGCAATCCTCCGATTGGGCAATCATGAAGCCAAACCTGTACCACCTCCTCCTGACCGTAGCTTTGGTTCCCGGTTTTACAGCTGACGCCGGTGCTCGGGAAATTCAAGTATCGCACGAGAGTTCATCGCAAGTGCTTCAGATCGAGCATGCAGAGGTGCTCATCTCCTCCGCAGATACTTCGTCGTCGACGATGTATCTGACGATATGGAACGGAACGACATCCTCCGAAAATCTTGTCAGTGTCGAAAGCGACAGCTTCACCGGCTTTAGGGTTTCCAGAAACACCTTCGGCCGGCGTGAGCGAATAAGCAACGTTCTGACGATCCCCGGCCATGCCGAGCTGAAGATGGTGGAACCGGGAATTCATCTGGCGCTTGACGGATTTGTCGCCAATCCACTCCGGCCAAATACCATTCCAATCACATTACGCTTCGAAGGCGGCGGCTCCATCACGATGAATGCCAAAATTGTGCAGGACAAAGGAGACCTGACCCACCATCGTCATGGCGAACAAGATACCCCGTTCAAGTGATGCGCGATGACCGTAATCGGTCGGTAAATGCAACGCTAAAAAGCGCAGATAGATTTTCAAGACATTTGAATCTAATTTATCATATTGATTTTATTTGATTTTTCCCGCTTTCGCATAGGTTGTCTCCGTCAACAATCGGAGAGGCCGAGCAATGAGGATTATCTGGGGCGCAGCAATTGTTTTTCTCATGCTTTGCTCAGCAGCGCTGGCAAGCGCAGCGCATTACAATCCCACGCAATCCGGTCGCAATAACATGACGACGTTTGGGGTAACCTCGGTACCGTACGGCTACTATGACTACTGTCAGCGTTACAGTGATCGCTGCGCACGCCGGGCGGGCGGCACGATGATCGAACTGACGCGACCCGCATGGAGCGACATCGTTCGCATCAATGCTGAAGTGAACAGCATTCCCGCCTTCACGGACATGGAAATCTACGGCGTAGAGGAATTCTGGGAATACCCGACCAGCGCAGCGGATTGTGAAGACTACGCCCTTCTCAAACGCCAGCGACTGAACGAAATGGGCTATCCGCTGGGCGCGCTGCTGCTGACGACTGCACGAGATGCCAGAGGCGGCGGTCACGCTGTACTCACCGTCGTCACTTCGCTGGGAGACTTCATCCTCGACAATCTTGAACAGAAAGTTCTGCTGTGGAGCGACGCGAAGATCTACTTCCTCAAGCGCCAGTCTCAGCGCAACCTCAACCAGTGGGTGAGCCTGCGCACCGACGAGGAACTCCTTATATCGTCCGGCAACAGCCAGGCGCCTTCCACAGCTGCGACAAATGTGAAGAAGTAAACGGCGAAATCTCCGTATATCATCTCCATGGAATTGTGACCGAGAACCAGACACGCCAGAGCAAACACCAGTGTCAGAGCGCCGTAAGCGGCGACACCCGCAGCAAAGAACGAAAATACATAAAGCAGCATTAACTGGACCGCATGTCTCCCAAGACTGCGGTCCATTGTTTCACGGGAGAATGGAACCGACCATTCAAAGCTGGGTGATCCAGATGTTACCCCTGCGTCGACACCGCTACAGGAGGACGTGTCTCGACTCGTATGTGATACAGGCTGAAGCTGAACACAGCGGCGATGAAAAGGACGAGCCCGAGAAGCACGACCATGTTCATTTTTGATCGGCGGCGAGTGAGTCGCTGCGTTTCTTCACTACTCAGTTGTTCCAAAATCTTAACCGTTCCAAATTGTTAAGAAACTCCCCAAGCGGAGTTTTTCCCTTTAAACCTCGTCCGATGCGAGTAACAGGCGGGCCGCTGCGGTGATGTGTCGCTCGCGGATTTGTCAGGCGCAACGGGTCATTAACTATGATAGCTACAGAATACGGATGGTGTTCTCCGTCGCTTGGCGGATCGGGTCTGGTTCTGTTTCATGCTGTATGCGCTCAAAGCAATTTCTGTCGGCCTTGTTGTCATGTCGCTCAGCGGTTGCGTCTCGAGTGTGCTGGATGTCGACAATAAGGCTTCCCAGCCAATTCCCGCCTCGCTGGTTGCCGAGATGTCAAGAAAGTCGATGTCTCCCGCATCGCCGATCCTTGTTCGTATCTTCAAGCAGGAGAGCGAACTGGAAATATGGAAACAGGATCGTACCGGAAAATATGCCCTCCTGAAGATGTATCCCATGTGCCGATGGTCGGGAAAGCTCGGTCCGAAAACCCGCGAAGGCGACCGTCAGGCACCGGAAGGATTTTATCACGTCAATGCGGGAATGCTGAATCCCACGTCCCAATATTACCTGTCGTTCAATCTGGGTTACCCGAACCGGCTCGAAGCGGCATTGGGGTATTCAGGCGACGCCCTGATGGTTCATGGCGCCTGCACCTCCTCGGGGTGCTATGCGCTAACGGATGATGGGGTCGCCGAGATTTATGCAGTCGCGCGCGAAGCCCTGAAGGGCAGTCAACAATCCTTCCAGGTTCAGGCTTTTCCATTCCGCATGACGCCGCAGAATATGGCCAAGCATCGAGAGGATCCCAACTTCGAATTCTGGACCGACCTGAAGCGCGGCTATGACAGCTTCGAGGTCACCCGTCGCCAACCCAAGATCTCGTATTGCGGTGGCCGATATGTCGTGGATACAGATTTTGAGGGCGGTGAGCCACGCAGCCCTCTGGCCGCTTGCCCTCCGGCCATCAACCAGTCTCATCCTGCGATAGCCGGCCGCACACAGACTGACTTACGGCAGGCGGACCTGCTGGTTTCAAGCGGTAGCGCGTTGTCCGCGCATTCTTATGTAGACGGCGGCATGCATCCAAGCTTTCGCCGTCTGCTGGAGCGGAACGGTCAGGATGCGCTGGCTAAGCGAACCTCACCCCGTTCTTCTGTGCCCGTCAGCCGGCCCGCCGCAGCGCTCGCGGATCCTCACTCTCCGAACGAGTGACGGATATGTTGCGTGGTTTTCTGTCATTGCTGGCCGCTCTGTTGCTAACCCTGCATTTGAGCGCTGCCACGTCCATTGCGGCGCCGGCGACAGACGGTCGCAGCCTGGTTTCATCAGATCTCTTCATAGATACTGGAGACAGCTCGGAAATCTCTGCGGTCGACGACAACAATCCCGCACCGGTACCCCTCCCGTCATCCTGTCATGATCATTGCGCCAAACTGATGGTCTACACCGCATATCCCTCGGCCCCATCAACTGTTGAACTACGCAGCGATTTTGGCCAGTTCCGCTTGGAATCAGCCGGCGTATCCGGCTTGCTCCGACCTCCCCGATAGCAAGGCGCAAGGGGTGTGAATACGACGGCGGGCGAGTCTTTGTCCGTCGAGCAATGTATCGCATTTCGCCCTTCAGTACGACCGCAAATCGCGGCGATATTGTCAGCTATAAGGAGCGAAGATTTGAGCTCGAATTATCAAGACGTGATGCTATCACGTCGCAAACTTTTCACTGTGGCTGCGGCCGCGACCGCAACTGTGGTTCTGCCGGGCTGTGCGACAATCCAGGATGCGCCAGCCACTCCCGAACCCGAAAAACCGACCGTAGATGTCGGATATGCCCGGATGTACGGCGCGATGCCGGAAGAAGACTATCCCATCCCTGCTGTCGATTTAAGCAAGGTGAAACGTCGCTTCTATCGTCAGCTCGTCAACGATCCGACAGGCGAACGGCCTGGGACGATTGTAGTCGACACCTCCGCATTCCATCTCTACCTCGTGCTGCCCGATGGGAAGGCGATGCGCTACGGCGTGGGGTTGGGGCGTCAGGGTTTTACATGGTCAGGGGCTGGTGTCGTTCAATACAAGCGGCGCTGGCCGCGGTGGACACCTCCTGAGGAAATGATTGCGCGACAACCTGAACTGGAAAAATACAGCGCAGCCAATGGCGGCATGGATCCAGGGCTTAATAACCCGCTTGGTGCACGTGCGCTTTATATCTTTCAGGACGGCGTGGACACTCTTTATCGAATTCACGGCTCGCCGGAATACTGGACCATCGGCAAAGCCGTATCGAGCGGATGCGTCCGGCTGATCAACCAGGACGTCATCGACCTCTATAATCGTGTTTCGACGCCAGCGCCGGTGATCGTCCGTGGCAGTTCGACCGCTTAGCCGTCAGCATGAAAAATCACTTGAACCTCTAGCGGGCAGAGCTTGTAGCCTCCGGCTTTCAAAAGGATTCACCCATGAAACGTCGCAATTTTCTCATCGGCACTTCAGCCATGGCGCTGGCTTGCGCTGCATCGCCACTGGCATTTGCACAGTCAACCGAGCAGGAGCTTCTCGAGCCAGGAGCCCTGCCGGACAAGACATTCGGCGCCGACGATGCACCTGTAACTATCATCGAATACGCATCTCTGACTTGCCCGCATTGCAGAACATTCCATATCGACGTCTGGCCCGGCCTGAAGGAGAAATATGTCGATACCGGAAAGGTGCGCTTCATCATGCGCGAATTCCCGTTCGACCCGCGCTCCACCGCCGGCTTCATGCTGGCGCGGTGCGCGGGCGACGAAAAGTGGTATCCAACCCTCGATCTTCTTTATCGAACCCAGGAGACATGGGCCCGCGTCTCAGACGGAACGGGCGCCATGAAATCTGTCATGGGCATGACCGGCATGGACGAAGCCGCGTTCGAAGCATGTCTTCAAAATGAGGAGCTGATGCAGCAGGTGCAAGCGGTTGCAGAAGCTGGGCGCGGCTTTGGCGTCGATTCCACCCCTACGTTCTTCGTCAATGGGAAAATGTACAAGGGTGCTCTAAGCGTCGCGCAGTTCAGCGACACCATCGATCCGCTGCTTGCAGCGTCGGGCCAGTAGGGACGCCATCAGATGACAATCTTATTCTCCAACTCGTCAAGAAGCCTGCGTCGGATCGCCCTGGCCCTTCTGATGACCACAGCATGCAGTTCGGCATTCGCACAGCCGGAAGACGTTGTCGCCCGCGTGAACGGTAGCGACATAACAGGTGCAGACGTCGCTGTGGCTGAGGAAATGTATGGTTCCCAACTCGGGACCATGCCAGACGATGCCAAACTCTCTGTTATCGTCGATACACTTATCGAAATGCGGATCATCTCTGACGCAGCGAAGAAAGCAGGTATCGCAGATCAGGACGAATACAAGCGCCAGATGCAGTTCTTTGAACAGCAGACACTGCGGGCCAATTTCATGGAGCAGAAGGCCGCTGAAGCCGTTACCGACGACGCTATCCGCCAGATCTACGATCAGCAGGTCGCTTCGATACCGGTGGTTACCGAGCGGCGGCTGCGCCATATCCTGGTGGCATCTGAAGACGAGGCGAAGCAGATCATCACTGCTCTCGGAGAAGGTACCTCCTTCGCCGACCTTGCCGCCAAGAGCTCCCTCGATGCGGTATCGAAAGTAAACGGCGGGGATCTGGGCTTCGTCCCCGAGGGGCAGACAGTCCCGGAAGTCGATGAGGCGGCCATGAGGCTGAAGACAGGCGACTACACCAACGAGCCGGTGCGGTCTCCATTCGGGTTTCACGTCATCAAGCTCGAGGAGAGCCGCGACAGGCCGCCACCCGCCTTTGAGTTGGTCGAACCACAAATTCGTCAATCTCTCAAGGCTGCCGAAGAGCGTCGGATTTCAGGTGAGTTGCGGGCTACCGCCACGGTCGAAAAGCTCGTGCCGGATGTCACGCCTCCGCAGGAGGATGATGGCCATGACCATTGACCGTCGGGCGTTTGGCTTTGGCCTTCTGGCTGCCGCTGCCGGTTCTCTCACGCCGGTCAGCGCGCTCGCAAATGGTCGCCCTGTCAAAATTGAGTCGCGTTTCCTTCCGCAACGAGTCAGACACACATTCATGGAGCCTGTCGGGACCATCATCGTCGCGCCGCGTGAGCGGTTTCTGTACCTCCTGGAAAGCCCAACGCTGGCACGCCGTTATGGAATAGGGGTCGGTAAAGCCGGGTTGGCGTTCAAGGGCAGCGCTATTATCGAGCGCAAAGCCAAATGGCCCTCATGGCGCCCCACGCAAAATATGATCAAGCGAGACCCGCAACGCTATGCAAAACACGCAGGCGGCGTTCCAGGTGGTCCGAACAACCCCCTCGGGGCGCGCGCGCTCTACCTCTATCGAGACGGACGCGACACCTACTACCGCATACATGGTACCAACGAGCCATGGACGATCGGCAAGGCGGTGTCGAACGGATGCATCCGTATGCTCAATGATCACGTCCGGGAACTCTATGAGCTGACGCCCATCGGGACGCGCGTCGTGGTGGTCTGATGGATCGATACGTCCTCGTCATCGGGGCGGGCCAGGCCGGTCTTGCCGCAGGCTTCCATCTGCGCAGGGCCGGCCTTCCTTTCATCATCGTTGAGGGAAGCAACCATGTTGGCGACGTGTGGCGTAACCGATATGACAGCCTCACTTTGTTCACCACACGCCAGTTCAGTACGTTGCCGGGATTGCAGATTCCGGGCAACCGCGACGGCTATGCCAATCGCGACGATTTCGCTGAGTATCTTGAAGCCTATGCCCGGCACTTTGAGCTTCCGGTCAAACTGGGATCGTACGTATCGCGCCTGGCCAAATCTGCCGATGGTTTTGAAGCGAACCTCTCAAATGGCGAGATCATTGCTGCATCCGAAGTACTAATCGCCACCGGATCATTTCAGGTTCCGATTGTTCCTCCAATTTCAGCCGAGTTGGGCTACGAGGTGCTGCAGCTGACAGCAGGAACATTCCGTAACTGCAATCAGTTGCCTGACGGGCCCGTCCTGGTAGTCGGAGATGGAGCAAGCGGACGCGACATTGCGATCGAATCCAGGAAGCGCCAACCCGTCCTTCTCTCCGTTGGCAAGCCAAGAAAGCTGTTGCCAGAACATATTCTGGGAAAGTCGATCTGGTGGTGGCTCAACCTTGTTGGCGCATTGGAAGCACCAGCGACATCTTTCCGCGGCCGAATGGTGAGGAAAACCGACGCTTTCCCGGACAGAAATCTGCGGGACGAGGTGTTACAGAAACGTGGCGTCAGGCTCATGAGTCGACTCGTAGGGGCTGAAGCAGATGTCGTGAAGTTTTCTGACGGAAAAGTCGTTCAGATCCGCACGGTGATCTGGGCGGTGGGCTATCGGGATGAAACAGATTGGGTCGACATCAAAGGCGCGGTTGATGCCAAGACCGGCTTCCTCCACACAGAAGGCGTGTCTCCGGTTAAGGGCCTCTACTTCGTAGGGAGGCCATGGCAGCGCAGTCGCTCTTCCGCTCTGATCATGGGCGCGTGGCCCGACGCCGCGTCAGTGATCAGAAAACTGGCGGCTGATCACTAACGGGCATGAGGACATGCCTGTCGTTCCCTGACGTAATTGACGTCAAATCTACGATAAGAATGAATTGTTGAAAACGTCCGCACCGCACAAGTGCGCGGGTTCCCGACGATAGGCTCCTACAATCTCGGCAGAGTGCTGCATCCGTGACAAACCGTCTCGCGCAGCTCCCCGCGATTGATCCCGCCGCGCCACTCTGCTTCAATATTTTCAGAAATTTCTGAAAGTTGTGAAGTAGAGAGCCATGAACCTTTCCCCGACCATCCAGTCGTTCGTCCTTCATTTCGGTGAGATGGGCAGCCGCTGGGGCATCAACCGCACGGTCGGGCAGATTTACGCCCTGCTTTATGTTTCGCCGAAACCGCTCTGCGCGGATGCCATAGTTGAGGCGCTCGGAATCTCGCGATCCAACGTCTCGATGAGCCTGCGCGAGCTTCAGGCGTGGAACCTCGTCGTTCTCCGCCACGTGCCTGGCGACCGGCGTGATTTCTTCACCGCACCCGAGGATGTCTGGCAGATTTTCCGTACGCTGGCCGAAGAGCGCAAGAAGCGCGAGGTCGATCCGACCCTGTCGGTGCTGCGCGATCTTCTGATGCTTGAACCCGTCAATGACGACGAGCGTTATGCCCGCGCGCGCCTGTCAGAGATGCACGGCCTGATCGAACAGGTCACCAACTGGTATGACGACGTCAAGAAACTCGATACCGGACGGCTCGCGTCGCTGCTGTCGCTGGGCTCGAAGGTCACGCGGTTTCTCGATGCGCGCGACAGGATCATCTCGATAGGACGCGGCCGCCGAAAGGTGGATAATTGATGAGCGGTTCGCGAACCCTGAACGGGCACTCCACGGCAACCGCACGCGCCGCCGCTGGTGCGGATGAGACGCCCTTGCACAGAGACGACCCGGACGCAATCGCGGCGACGGCCAGTCTTCCCCGTTTCGCCACATTCCTCCAGCTCTCGGCGTCGCTGCTGTGGATTCCGCAGGCAGCGGCCATCGCCTTCGCCATCGGCAACGTGGCCAATGCCGCTTCCGCACGCGCGGCGATACTGCCGGCTCTCTGCGTCCTAGTTCTTGGTGTTGCGCGCGCAGCGCTTGAGCGCGCAGGCACCACCCGCGCCTATGATGCCGCCCGCGCCCACCTCTCCACCCTGCGCGCCCGCGCCGCCGCCGCTGTTGCAACCCGTTCCCCACTCGATGCCTCCCGGCCTTCGTCCGGCCTCGTCGCCAGCACGCTTACCGAGCAGGCCGACGCCATCGTGCCCTATCTGGCAAGGTTCCAGCCGCTGCGCATCCGCGCCGCCGTGGTGCCGCTGGTCATTTTCGGCTTCGTCTTCGCCTTGTCATGGGTAGCCGCCCTCGTGCTGCTGGTGGCCGCGCCTGTCATCCCGATCTTCATGGCGCTGATCGGCTGGCAGGCAAAGGCGGTCAGCGAAAGGCAGCTCGCCCGCCTGGGCGACATGAATGCCTTTCTGCTCGACCGGCTGCGCGGGCTTGCTACCATCCGTGCCTTCGAGGCGGTGGATGCTACCGCGCTGCAGTTGCGCGCCAATGCCGAAGGCCTGCGAACCTCCACCATGGCGGTACTACGCGTCGCGTTCCTGTCATCGGCGGTTCTGGAACTGTTCGCTGCGCTCGGCGTGGCGCTGGTCGCCGTCTATATCGGCTTCCATTTCCTTGGCGAGCTGAATTTCGGTGCGTGGGGAGAGAAACTCACGCTGGCGCAGGGCTTGTTCATCCTGCTGCTCGCACCGGCCTTCTTCGAGCCGCTGCGCGATCTGTCGGCGGCCTGGCACGACCGCGCCGCCGGGCAAGCCGGACTGGAAGCTCTTGAGCGCAACACGCGCGGCGGCACGCAAATCGTCGGCAATGCCGAAAGCTCGGCCGACGGATATTCAGGCCCGCTTTCAGTCGAAATCGATGGCCTTGCCTTTAGCCATGCCGGATCGACCCTCGACATTTTCGCCGATTTCGCCCTGTCCATCCGTCCCGGCGAACACGTTGCGGTGATGGCGCCCAGCGGCGGCGGAAAATCCACCCTGCTGGCGCTTGTCGCGGGCCTTGCATCGCCTGATGCCGGCACGATCCGGATCGGTGGCGAAGCTTTGAACCATGAGAACGCCGCCCGGCTGCGCAGCAAAATCGCATGGCTCGGCCAGCCGCCACATATCTTTTCCGGCACGCTTGCCGGCAATATCGCTCTCGGCAGACCGCAGCTTGGCAAGGCCGAGATCGGCCGGGCGCTGGAAGTCGCGCGGCTTGGCGAGGTGGCCGCGCGGCGTGGCTCTACCCCCATTGGTGAAAATGGCGAGGGCCTCTCCGGCGGCGAAGCCCTGCGTCTGGCGCTGGCGCGCGCGGCGGCCGGCCCGCGCCCCGGGCTCATTCTTGTCGATGAGCCGACCGCACATCTCGACCGCGAAACCGCTGACGAACTCACCGAGCGACTGATCGCCGTGGCGCAGGGCACAACGCTTGTCGTGGCAACGCACGACCCCGCGCTCGCCGCGCGCATGGATCGTGTCGTCTTGCTTCCCACCATCGCCGCACCGATAGAACAGGTGCCCGCATGAGCCGGCTCTCCAGCCTTCGTCCTGTCATTGCCCTGTTCTGGGGGGGCGATCGACGCATGCTCGTTTACGGCGTGCTTCTGTCGCTATCCACCGCGCTCGCCGGCATAGCACTGCTCGGCCTGTCAGGCTGGTTCATCGTCGCAACATCAATTGCCGGGGCGACATCGGCCACGGCGCTCGCCTTCGACGTCTTCATGCCGTCGGCGGGCATCCGGCTGCTGGCGATCGGCCGCACCGCCTCCCGTTACGGCGAACGGCTCACCACCCACGATGCGACACTGCGCGTTCTGGCGCGGCTGCGGGAGACCGTGTTTCGTGGCTATGCCGGTGCAAGGGCGGCGCGCAGTCTGGCAGCCAATCCGTCGCGCATGCTCTTTCGCCTGACAATCGATATTGACGCACTCGATTCCCTTTATCTGCGCGTGATCGCGCCCGTTATGGCCGCCGGTATCGCGGCGATTTTCGTTGCGGTCGCTCTTGCCTTCGTACGTCCGCTGCTCGGCCTTGCCGTTGGTGTCGCGCTCATAACTGGCGGTCTGGGGATTCCTTTCCTCGTGTCTCGTCACGCTGTCACATCGTCCCGACGCCGTGCCTACGCGCTCGAGGTGCTGCGCTCACGCGCCATCGATCTTGTACGCGGTCAGGCCGATCTGGCCATGGCGGGCCGCCTCGGCGCGCATCTGCGTGCAATCGAGGCCGCTGACATCCGTCTGGGTGGCGCTGACCGTGCACTGAACCGCGCGGAAGCAGACGCGGGCTTCGGTCTCAGCGTGCTCTCGGCCATGCTGCTTTCCGGCGTCCTTGTCGCAACTGCCTTCCTCGCCGAAGCTGGCACCATTGGCGCGGCCGTTGCGGCATTCGCGGTGCTGCTGGTGCTCGCCAGTCTGGAGCCTTTCGGCCTGCTGCGCCGCGGCGCGGTGGAATTCGGCCGCACATTGCAGGCCGCGGCACGGCTGGCCCCCCGGCTGGCGCCCGATGCCGTCCAGAAGAACCAGCCAGCCATGGCGACTGGCATTGCGATCCGGCTCGACGATGTCGAGATACGCCATCGCGGCGCCGATCTGCCAGTCCTGTCAGGCGTCACTCTTACCATTCGTGCCGGCGAAAGGGTTGCGCTCGTCGGCGCCAGCGGAGCGGGAAAGTCATCATTTCTATCCCTGCTTGCCGGCGAATTGACGCCGGTAAAAGGCGTCGTGCTTGCCTGTCCGCTGTCCATGCTCACCCAGCGCACCGAGCTGTTTCGTGACACGCTGCGCGGCAATCTTGCGATAGCCCGGGCCAGCGCAACCGATGAAGAGATGCTCGAGGCTCTGAGGCAGGCCGGCCTTGCCGACCATGTCGCGTCTCTCTCGACCGGGCTCGATACGATGCTCGGCGAAGGTGGCGCGGGCCTGTCGGCCGGGCAGGCGCGGCGGCTTGCACTGGCGCGACTTCTGCTGCTCGATCCCCCGCTATGGCTGCTCGACGAGCCGAGCGAGGCGCTCGATGGCGAAACGGCGCGTGATCTGCTGGCACGCCTGCACGCCTGCGCAAGGGGCCGCACTGTGCTCATCGCAACTCATATACGCCGCGAAGCGGACCTGGCCGATCGCATCCTCGTGATGCGCAACGGCCATATGGTGGCCGACATTGCGCGCGGCACAACCGAATTCAATGCAGAACTTAGCCAATTGAGGCCCGATTGAAAATGACCTGCCGGAGCCAGTCATGGAACTGAACATTGTCGACCTGTCGCGGCTGCAATTCGCACTCACCGCACTGTACCACTTTCTCTTCGTGCCGCTCACCATCGGACTTTCGATCCTGATGGCGATCATGGAAACGGTCTATGTCATGACCGGCCGCGACATCTGGCGCCAGATGACAAAGTTCTGGGGCACCCTGTTCGGTATCAACTTCGTGCTCGGTGTCGCCACCGGCATCGTGATGGAGTTCCAGTTCGGCATGAACTGGAGCTATTACAGCCACTATGTCGGCGATATATTCGGCGCGCCGCTGGCCATCGAGGGCCTGATGGCCTTCTTCCTCGAAGCCACCTTTGTCGGTCTGTTCTTCTTCGGATGGGACAAGCTGTCGAAGCTCGGACACCTTGCCGCGACATGGGCCGTGGCGCTCGGCTCCAACTTCTCGGCGCTGTGGATTCTCATCGCCAATGGCTGGATGCAGAACCCGGTCGGCTCCGTCTTCAACCCGCAGACCATGCGCATGGAGGTGGAGGACTTCTACGCCGTTCTTTTCAACCCCGTTGCGCAGGCCAAGTTCGTTCACACCGTGTCGGCGGGCTACGTGGTGGCCTCGATCTTCGTACTAGGTGTCTCGGCGTGGTATCTGCTCAAAGGACGGCACATCGCGCTCGCGAAGCGCTCGATGACCGTCGCGGCTTCGTTCGGACTGGCCTCGTCGTTATCGGTCGTGGTGCTGGGCGACGAAAGCGGATATCTCTCCACCGAACACCAGAAGATGAAGCTCGCGGCCATCGAAGCGATGTGGCACACCGAGCCGGCCCCGGCCGCGTTCACCATCGTCGGCCTGCCCGATCAGGCCGAGCGTAAGACTCACTACTCCGTCCAGGTTCCATGGGTCATGGGCCTGATTGGCACCCGCTCGCTGACAACGGAAATTCCCGGTATCCACGAACTAGTCAAACTGGCCGAGACGCGGATCCGGCAGGGCATCATGGCCTTTGATGCGCTCCAGTCGATCCGCGAGGCCGGCAGCAGCGCGGCCATACCGGCCGACGTCGCTGACCGCTTCGAGGATACCGGCCACTATCTCGGCTACGCGCTGCTGTTGCGGCCCTACCTCGATGACCCGCGCGAGGCGACGGATGAACAGATCACCCAGGCTGCGTGGGATACGGTTCCCAATGTTCCGACGTTGTTCTGGTCCTTCCGGATCATGGTCGGGCTCGGGATATTCTTCATCCTGCTGACGGCCACCTTCTTCTACCTGTCGGCGCGCCACCAGCTCGACCGCTATCCGTGGCTGTTGAAAGTCGCTGTGTTCTCGATCCCGCTGCCGTGGATTGCAGCCGAGGCGGGCTGGATCGTCGCCGAGGTCGGGCGCCAGCCATGGGTGATCGAGGGCGTTCTGCCAACCGCCGCCGCCGTCTCCGATCTAGGCGCGACGACGGTGCTTTTCACCATTGCCGGCTTCGCGGCCATCTACACCGTGCTGTTCATCATCGAGATGACGCTGATGCTCGCCGCGATCCGCAAAGGCCCCGAAGAAGACCACGAGCCGGAGCAGAAGCTCCTGCCCGACGCGCTCGAACCCGCGGAGTGACCGTCATGATCCTGCATGAACTCATCGACTACGAGACCCTGCGCCTGATCTGGTGGCTGCTGCTGGGCATCCTCATCATCGGCTTTGCTGTGATGGACGGCTTCGACCTCGGCACTCAGACGCTGCTGCCCTTCGTGGCCCGCACCGATCTCGAGCGCCGCGTCGTCATCAACGCCGTCGGCCCGGTCTGGGAAGGCAATCAGGTCTGGCTCATCCTCGGCGGTGGCGCGATCTTCGCCGCTTGGCCGCCGCTCTATGCCGTGTCGTTTTCCGGCTTCTATCTCGCGATGTTCGCCATCCTTGCGGCCCTCATCCTGCGCCCGGTCGGCTTCAAGTACCGGTCGAAGCGCGACAGCCAGCGCTGGCGCAACGGCTGGGATTGGGCGCTCTTCGTAGGCGGGATCGTGCCGGCGTTGATCTTCGGCGTCGCCGTCGGCAACGTGCTTCAGGGCGTGCCCTTCCGGCTCGGGCCGGACCTGCGCATCTTCTACGACGGCACCACCCTGTTCGAGCTACTCAACCCGTTCGCGCTGCTGTGCGGCTTGCTCTCCGTCGTCATGCTGATGATGCACGGCGCGTCGTGGCTGGTGCTCAAGACCAGCGGCCCGGTCGCCGACCGCGCGCGCCGCTTCGGCACAATCGCCGCGATGGGAACCATCATCCTGTTCGCGCTCGGCGGCCTCTGGGTCTGGACCGGCATCGACGGCTTTCGATTCGTCTCGGAGATCGTCACTGACGGCCCGTCCAATCCGCTTTACAAGACGGTCGAGCAGGGCGCCGGTTTCTGGTTCACCAATTACACCGCCCATCCATGGATGATCGCCGCGCCCGCCCTGGGGTTTGGCGGCGCGCTGCTGGCGTTCGCATTCCTGGCCCTGCGCCTCGAGGTGATGACGCTTCTGTCGAGCGGCCTGTCGGTGCTCGGAATCATCGCCACTGTCGGTCTGGCGATGTTCCCCTTCATCCTGCCCTCCTCGATTGACCCACGCTCCAGCCTCACTGTCTGGGACGCCTCGTCCAGCCACCTGACGCTATTCATCATGCTGGTCTCAACGGGAATCTTCCTGCCGATCATCGCGCTCTACACCACGTGGGTCTACCGCGTGCTGTGGGGCAAGGTGGACGAAAAGCAGATCAGCGACGGCTCCGGCCACGCCTATTGAGGCGCATGGGGCCGAAAAGCGGCAAACCGTTTTTCGGCCCTATGTGCAAGCAAAAGAAAGGAGAACCATCATGTGGTATTTCGCTTGGCTGCTCGGATTGCCGCTCGCCGCCGCCTTCGCCGTCCTTAACGCCATGTGGTACGAGCTGATGGAGGACAATGAGAAAAAGGATGCATCGCCTTGACTAATCATCCTCGTCGGCACCGATCAAGTCCTGCCGGCCGCTGTAAGAGAATATGTGCTCAACTAGAACCCGTGACCTAGAGGGCCCTAGAAAGCGGTATAATGAGCGCTAGCATGATCGGCTGGTGCAGCAAGTAGATCACCAGGCTGTGCTGCCCCATCCAAATCAGCGCATTGGCTAGCTGACCGGCTGGAAGGAAACGATCGACTGCGCCTACCTTTCCCTTGTCGACCAGCACTTTTGTTCCAGAAATCCCGATGAGGGTAATGCCAACCCACGGGAAGATCGGTACGAAATCGTTGCTCGGCGGTGCATTTTGCGCAAATCCAATCCAGGCAAGCCAACGTGTGTCAAAGAGTTCCGACTGCCATAAGGAAGGAACCACCAGCATGCCAACGCCAGAAGCAAGACTTAGCCACCAAGGTGTACGCTGGAATAATGTACCAACTAACGTCGCAACAGCGATCGCATGCAAGATGCCGAAGTAAATGAACGTCGCCGGAAAAACATACCATGTCACCAGCGTAATGGCCGCGGCTGCGACGCCAATTTTCGCAAGGCGAAGCAGATAGGCACTCGGCCGGAACCGTGAGCGAGAGGACAAGGCTAGGCTGATCCCGACCAGCATCATGAAGCTTCCGGCCAGAAGACGCCCGAAGCCTAGCCAGAGCGGATGGTATGCGACGCCCGAGATGAAGCCAGTAAATTCCAGATCCCATACGAAGTGGAACAGCACGACGCCCGCGATTGCCAGACCGCGCCACGCATCGACCATATAAACACGGGCTATCATTACGATATCGATTCTCCTTTCGGCGGAACCGTTTCGTAGAAGCTCATCCGGCTAGAGGGTCAAGATGTCGCTGTTGCAGGGCATTGAACCTCCAGCGGGGTGAGGTTGTATACGCGGGTATGGGTTTTGAGATCTCAAATATCGGCGTGGTGGCGGCAATCGCTGCCGGCGCCGTTTCCTTCCTGTCGCCGTGCGTGCTTCCGCTGGTGCCCGGCTATGTGTCCTTCATAGCCGGCACCGCCACTCAGGATAAACGCAGCGATCCGGATCGCGACAAGCTGTCTGTCGCCTGGCTGAGCCTATGTTTCATCCTCGGTTTCTCAACGGTGTTCGTCATACTCGGAGCGGGAGCCACAACCCTTGGTCAGTCGCTTCGCGCCTACAGTTACGAAGCGGGCATCATCGGTGGTGTCATTGTCATCATCTTCGGCCTTTTCACCACCGGAGTTCTGCGTCTCCCCATGCTGCAAAGGGATGTCCGCTACCACGGTAGCCTGTTAACAGGCGGGCCGACGGGCGCATATCTGCTTGGTCTGGCATTTGCGTTCGGCTGGACGCCTTGCATTGGCCCGATTCTTGGAGCGATACTGACAGTCAGCGCTGTGTCGGCAACGGCACTGGATGGTGTAGCGCTCTTGGCTCTCTACTCCCTCGGGCTGGGAATACCCTTCTTTCTGGCCGCGCTTTTCACAGATCGGTTGATCGCATTCCTTCCCGGCCTACGTAAAACTGGTCGAGCGTTGCAGGTGACCGCAGGCGTCATCATGATTGTTATGGGCCTTGCCATGGTGAGCGGCTACATGACCTGGTTCGCATTCTGGCTGCTGGAGAAGTTTCCGGTTTTCGGGTCGATCGGCTGAACCCTGAAATTTTTATAAAGGACCGGATCGACGAAGGGCGCCGCGGGGATCGACCTGAACGGTTACATGATCGATCGCGTAGCGCTCCTTCAGCCAGGCCGTGATTACAGACGGCAACTGAAGCGGATCGCCGTCCATTGCCGGCGTGACATGAACCGTGGCGACCACAGTGTCATCCGTCAGCGTCCACGCGTGAAAATGCCCAGCCTCCTCTACCTGCGGCAATTTGCTCAGTTCCAGTTCGACGTTGCTGGCATCCAGCCCCCGCGGCACCGCCTGCAGAAGCACACGGATCGATTCGCTCACAAGCGTCCAAGCCGAGCGAACGACAAGCAGCGCCACCAGAACCGAAAGGATCGGATCAAGCACCGTCCAACCCGTCAGCATAATGCCGATGGCGGCAGCGATGGCTCCGACCGATCCCAGTAGATCGCCGACGACATGGAGAAGGGCTCCACGAAGGTTGCTATCACCCTGGGAGCCGCGCATGAGAATCCAGGCTCCCCCCAGATTGACCAGTAATCCTATAGTCGCGACAATGAGCATGGGACCCGCCAGAATCTCCACTGGCTGGTTGATCCGGCCAACAGCTTCCCACGCGATCCATGCGACCAGAAGAAGCAGGCTCGCCCCGTTTGCCAGCGCGGCAAGGACGCGCACGCGGTGGAATCCGTATGTCCGGCTATTGTCCGCAGGCCGGCGAGCTACCCGATAGGCGATCAGCGCAAGAAGTAGTGCTGCCGCGTCCGACACCATGTGACCGGAGTCCGCGATCAGTGCGAGCGAACCGGAGAGCCAACCGCCGATTGCCTGCACAGCGGCGTAACCGGCAGTGAAGATGAAGACGAGCCGAATACGCCGCTCATTGCCGGCTGTCACCGCCGTTCCGTGATCATGCCCATCATTCGGCCCGTGGATTTGCGAATTCATTCTCTAGGTCCCCTCCAGGGTCTCACTTCCGGTTGGAAATTAAATTCGGCTTCAACCGAGGATGATAGTCATCTGAACTGTATCTAACGCGAACGTTCCGCGCACGGACTCGTCCTACTGAATTCTATGCGGTCTCTTAGATCGCCATAAACGGAACGCGGATGCCAAAAACACTCGCAAGCAATGTAAAATTAAGTGCGAGAACGATCGTGGCTCCGACGAACGCAAGCCATTTCGTGGCCGGCCGCATGGCGTAACTACCCATCACATCCCGTCGCGAGGTGAAAATGATCAAAGCGATCATCGGCACGGGTAGGGCAATCGACAAAACGACCTGGCTCATCACCAAGGCCTGGGTCGGGTTGACGCCCATGGCAACGACCACGAAGGCAGGCAGCATTGTCACGAGGCGTCGGAGCCATATCGGGACATGGAAATGCAGAAAGCCCTGCATGATTGTTTGACCCGCCATGGTGCCGACCACGGAACTTGAAACGCCCGAGGTAATCAGGGAAACGAGAAACACGGAAGCGGCTGCCGTACCGAGCAGCGGTGTCAGCATATGGTAGGCAGTCTCGATCTCGGCAACGTCGCTGTTGCCTTGATGAAAGGCGCTTGCGGCCATGATAACCATCGCCATATTCACCATGCCTGCGATGGCGAGGGCAACCACAACCTCAATGTTGGAGTAACGCAGTACCTTGCGGCGATCATTCTCGTTCCGGATCTGGACGCGGGACTGAGTGAGGCTCGAATGCAGGTAGATGGCGTGCGGCATCACCGTAGCGCCAATGATTCCCACTGCGATGGTCAATGCGGCCGCGTCCGGAAGCTGCGGCGTAATCAGACCTGTAGCGGCCTCTGTCCAGTCGACAGGGGCTATCACCAATTCGATGAGGTAACAAAGGCCAATGATCGCGACCATCGAGCCGATGATAAGCTCCATCGGCCTGAAACCATGTTTCTCAAATATCAGTATGCCATACGTCACTATGGCCGTAACCGACATGCCCCAGAATATGGGAAGGTCGAAGAGCAGCGCCAGACCGATCGCACCACCGAGAAACTCGGCCAGATCCGTCGCCATGGCCGCCACTTCGCTGACCACCCACATCACCCAGACCACTGGTGCGGGGAACCGGTCCCGGGACATTTCAGCAAGGTTCTTCCCCGTCACGATGCCAAGGCGGGCGGACAGTGCCTGGAAAAGCATGGCGATAAGGTTTGCGAGAAGCACGACCCAGAGTAACTGGTACCCATAGCCTGCGCCGGCCTGGATGTTGGTTGCGAAATTGCCCGGATCAACATAGGCGATTGAGGCGATCACTGCCGGTCCGACAAAAAGGAGGCGGCTGGTAAAGCCGCGACGTTGGCCGGAAAGCACTTCAGCCATCCCGTTACGCGTGCGCTCTGTATCGTACATGACGGTATCCAAATGCCGTTGCGCGTGGCGTTATAGCCTATGCTATATTTAGTTCAATAGGGCAATCTAATAAGCTTCATGCATGATGAAAACCTCGAGTTTGCCTATTTTCGGAAACAATTTTACCCTTGGCTAAATTTGAGCCATGGGCTCATCTCTCCAACTAGGTGACCAACAGCTACTGATGACAAAGTCAAATAACTCACCGCCTCGCCCCGCCCAGCACGCGCGTCGCTTCGCACATGTCCGGGAATGTCAAGCAAGCGCTCTCATCGAAGACTATGTCGAGATGATCGGCGACCTTATTGAAATCAATGGAGAGGCAAGAGTTGCAGACATCGCCGCGCGAATGGGCGTGGCGCAACCTACCGCAACCAAGGCTGTCGCAAGACTGAAACGCCAGGGTCTGGCAACGTCAAGGCCCTATCGCGGGATATTCCTGACCGACGAAGGCAAGCAGCTCGCGGACCGTGTACGGTCACGCCACCTCATCGTCGTTCAATTCCTCGTCGCCCTTGGAGTGCCAGAGGAAACAGCGGAGATTGACGGCGAAGGCATCGAACATCACGTGTCAAATCAAACTCTCACTGCATTCGAAAAATATTTAGCAGACATCAAATCAAAATGAAAGAAATTGAGCACACAATACTTTGCCTGAATCTCTGAAATTACACAAAATAATCTACTTTCCCTGAATTGCAATCATTGTTTGCAACTAGATGTCTTGGACAAAGGGTATCCATATTTTGTTATCGGCTCTCTTTTTCCTCAACCAATCCGATGTGATTCACGGTTCCGTTGAAGAAGGCCGTGATGAGTGATTTGTTTCTGCTAAACGAGCGCCAGATGGCACGGATAAGCTGTCGCTGTTCCCGTATCGGATCCAGAAGGAGGACTGCGGGATGAGACTGTTTGTCGGGTTAGATGTGTCGTTGGCGAAGACCGCGATCTGCGTGGTCAGCGAACACGGGAAGATCGTGAAGGAGCCACAGGTCGCCAGTGAGCCCGAGACGCTCGCGAGTTGGATCGGAGAGCAGAATGGAAGCATCGTCGCCATCGGCCTCGAGGCCGGCCCCTTGTCGCAATGGCTTCATCGCGGATTGTCCGAGGCAGGTCTGGACGTCGTTTTGATGGAAACTCGGCAGGTCAAGGGCGCCTTGAAGGCCATGCCGATTAAGCACACACTGCGCCGCTCAGCATCAAGCCGCCGCCACGTCCGCCTGCGGGCGGACAATTACGCTCGCCCAAAATCGCTTGACTGGGACGGCCCCGTTACCAAAGTCCTGAGCCTAGCGGTGCCGAAGGAAAAGATAGTTCCCACATATAGGGGATTGAGTGCCCGCTGGCGCAGGAAAATCAAATGCTGCAGTGCATGAAACATCTATCCGAAATCTTAATGGCTGCAGACATAAACGAGCCGCCTCGCGTATTACTAGAATGGTCGTGTCGGAGCGTGCTCAAATTGAAACGCTAAAACTCAGTCCGCTTATTGGTCATATCCAACCGGCGGCATACCCGCTTCCAAAGCTCACTTTTGGCGAGCCGTTTCGATTGCATCAGCAAGGGGTTTCTTTCCGACTGCCCCCTCGATGATCTGCTCACCGGCAATGAACGAAGGCGTACCCGTCAGCCCAAGGCGTTGCGCAAGTGCGATGTTATCGGAGATGATGCTCTCCACCGCAGGCTTGGCCATCTCTTCAGATAACTGTTTGCGATCAAGGCCCATCTCCTCTGCCAGACCCAACGCACGGTCACCGTTTATTTGTCCCTGCATATCCATCAGTTTGACATGGAAATCGGCAGCGACAGAGTTGCCTTTCAAGCGGCTTACGGAAAGCGCCACCTTCGCTGCCTCGACCGAACCCGGCCCAAGAATCGGAAAATTCTTGAGTACGACCCGCAGTTTGGGATCCTCGTCCACGAGTGCTTTGACGTCTGGGGCTGCCCGCTTGCAGTAGCCGCAGTTAAAGTCGAAGAATTCGACCAGCGTTGCGTCCCCATCCAGATTTCCTAGGATTACGTCATCGCCTGAGCGGAGCAGCGGATCTGCTTCCGCCTGTACAGTCTGTGACCTGGCTTGGGCTTGGGCCGCTTGGTTCCGCTTTTCAAGCTCCCCAAGCGCTTCCTCGATGATCTCGGGATTTTGCAAGATGTATTCGCGGACGATCTTTTCGACCTCGCCGCGATCGACTGTTTGAGCGAACGCTGGCGAGGACGCTAACAGCATCGCGAAAGCGAAGCAGCTCAGCCGGTCCATACGCGCAACCTTCATGATTCATCCCCCCTCGGTGTTAGTCGAACAATCGGCCGAGGAATGAGCCATGCCTTCGGCCGTGGTGACCGCCATAGCCATGGCGGTCATGGTCGCTATAGTCGCGGCGATGATCTTCGCGGCAGTCACTGGATGCATTGCGTGCAGGCGTTTGTATACGCCCGCGATCTAGCTGTTGCTGAGGATACGGAGCATCTTCAGCCGCGCTGCGCTCGATGATTTTGTCGAGTTCCCCTCGATCCAGCCATACCCCCCGACATTTTGGGCAATAGTCGATCTCAATGGCTTGTCTCTCGCTCATGACGAGGTCGACCCTGCAAAGTGGGCAAAGAAGGCCGTGGCCTTTCTCACCGACTCCCTGGGAAGTTTCTAGCATTCGTTGTCTCCTGGCAAGCTTGTGCGGGCGACCAGAGCACCCAGTTGCCATAACGTAAGACCTCCAGCAGGTTGAGGTTCAAGTGTGCAAATGTCGCAATATGCTGCTCAAACACGACAGCGCTGCTGCCGGCGTTTGGACACCGGCTCAATTTGCAGTCCGTTACACCTACAACAGATGCTTAATCAGGATCATCGATCCAAGGCCACTAGGCACAAGGCCTCCGAGCAACTCAGCCTTCTCCAAGGCGGGCCCTTCGAGGACAAAACGAGGAAAGAAGCGGTGGCAGATGAGGGCGGCGTGCAAGAGCTTGCTCTACAATGGGAGCTGCCAACCAGAAATCACAGCCGCCTGTCGCAGCTCTTCAATCACTTCAATGCCGACGATACCGGCGAGGAACCAGCTGACGTCTTTTAGCGACCGAATGAATGCTTGGGACTGGACAAGAAGAATATCCTCATTTTCCGGAATATAGCGGCGCGGAAAGAAACGCGGGACGCGGGCCATGTACAAAATATAATCCGTCCCAAACAGGCTAAGGAGCCTCTTCTCTTCATTCTTGATCACAGATCTGTAGTAACCAAAAAACACGACGGCGCTTATCACCGCCAAAGAAATATTCTGTGCCGCAAGGCATACTCCAATCAGCCCAAGGAAGGAGAAAAAATAGAGCGGATTTCTGCTGAGCGAATACGGACCGCTTTGGCATAAATCCAGATCCTTTCGTCCACCGATGTATAAGGTGCACCAGAGCCGGCCAAGGACTGCCGCAAAGACCAGAAAGAAACCAAGAAACTCGACCAGGCTGTAGCCAAGTGTTTCAAAACCTTCCGGCTGAGTTGCAATGAGCATGGTCAGCCACGCTGGAGCCAACAGCCAGGTAACCAAGGTTCTTTTTCGCTCGACCGGCGACTTCGCATGCATCGACTTCAACAGTTATCTAGCTCCAGCCACCACCAAAGGTGCGATAAAAAATATGCGATCCGATTTGGGTCATGCGCTCCATGGAGCGAGCCCAACGCGGGCTAACGTAGGTGGCATTGTAATGGGTCGATGACGCGACTTCGGGTAAGAAGATCTTCCCACCGGTGACTGCCATCGCCACATCCTTTGCCAGACCATACGCGCGTCGATCTGCAATGACATCTGGAATGCCGTCGCAGGCAAAGGAAAACTGGCATCTGTTGACCCAGCTGTCGTTTTGATAAACTACGTTGCAGACGCTTGCTGGATATGCAGGGTTACGCACACGATTGAGAATGACCTGCGCGACCGCGGCCTGGCCCTTAACCTCCTCGCCCCTAGCCTCGAAATAGATCGCGGTTGCAAGGCACTTTTGCTCGGCGCTTGAAAAGACGGATTTCGGTAGGGGCTGCTTCATCCAATCGTGGTCACCTTCCGTCGTGGGCGGGACGAAGCGACCGGCTTCCTCATCGGTCCCCAGCAGTACTGCGAAGGCACCGGATGAAGCATGGAACCCGTCCTTTGGGGTATAAGCTGTGGCCAGGATGTCTGCGCCATCGTTGTTGACCAGTTCAGCAAGAACCTGTGGTATTCCGACGAGACGATCGTCCGACGGGCTATGAAAAGTCGATTGACTAGCCGCGATTTCAGGATCAGATTGGTTTGCAAATCCTCTTAGAAGATAAGCCGTGTCAGTTTCCGATGCGAACAGGCGGGCGGCCAACGTCTGCCTGGCGAACCGAACCTCCGGGCTTGTTCGGGATGCCACGCTAAGGAGGCGCGGCTTCTTTGTTTCTTCGACCACTCGCTGAGATGTGAGGGAGAGTTCTCGTTCTACAGGCAAATTAATGCGCTGGCTCGGGACTACCAGATCCAGATTTCCGACGTCACCGGGAATATTTGCGTTGCGCAGGCGGAGCTCCTGCAAATGGGAACAGTTGTCGGATCGCTCGACATAGGCCGCCCACCGATCTGCGGTCGGACCGATCTCACGTTCGGATTTAGCGTCCCGGATCCCGGTGGGCGACGCAAAACCGAATACCAGCCAACTCGCGCAGAGAACTGCAAGCACCCGCTGGCGACCACCCAATGATCGTCGCTGGGCAGCGACCTTCGATTTCGACCGCAAAATCTCATTCCTCCGAATGCCCACACGCGGAAAAGAATCGAGTGTTAACCTTGATAGAAAGTTAACACCAGTGCGACTGCACGTCGCGATATCATGGCTGATCCATATGCCCAACTGCGCCTTTACCATCGAGAGAGCAGTGCGGCAGTTGTTCAACATCGACGCTGTGAAGGTTTCGCTGATCGACCAAAGCGCACTCGTAAAACACGACGGTGGCAAGGTGTCCCAAGGTGTTATTTTCGAGGCTGTCAAAGGTGCTGGCTACGACGTGCCGCGATGAGAACCTCAGGATTGCAGGCGATAATAGTATTTTCTGAGCCGACAAAGCGCGGAACCATTGAGCTAGCTTCGGCATCGGAAGTGTCGAGGTAATGACGAACTTCTGAAGCGCGTCCTGATGCCGCTTGCGAACGCGCAGGTGGCGCGGGATTTTTTGATGCTCCTATTCGTCAGAGCTGCGCGATAGAACCGCATCCATGGTGATGTCTCAGGGTAGTGGAAGCGTTCGAGGCGGTCGGACACACCATCACGAGACCACGGCCCCTTGTTGCCTCGAGTCGGTGCTCTACCGCGATTTCTGGATTAGCGATCCCGGTAGGGAATTATTCTCGGCAGGGGACTTGAACCTCATCCAACTCGAGATGCTACCGTTCCCGGCCACTGCTTGTTTCGTCAAGTATTTTTGATTTGCTCGCCTCTCATGAAGCGAGGGGCTGGAAGATGTCCTGCGGGAGCGACGGTATGATTGTTGAGCTTGGGCATTTTGCGCTGGTGCTGGCCTTCTCGTTGGCCGCCATACAATTCGCCGTTCCGCTTGCCGGTACTCAGTTTGGTGATTCCAGATTGGCAGCCGTTGCAGGCCCGGCTGCGACGATGTGTTTCCTACTCACTACGCTGTCATTTGTCGCACTGACGTCCGCCTACGTTCAGTCAGATTTCTCGGTAGCAAATGTTTGGGCGAATTCGCATTCTGCAAAGCCAATGCTATTTAAAATCACAGGTGTGTGGGGAAATCACGAGGGATCGATGCTTTTATGGGTCCTGATTCTTACATTATTCGGTGCGTTAGTGGCTTGGTTTAGCAATAATCTGCCACCGACGCTTCGGGCGAATGTGCTTTCGGTGCAAGGGTTGATTGCAGCGGCGTTTCTGCTCTTCATCCTGACGACGTCGAATCCTTTCATTCGGATTAATCCCGCGCCTGTCGAGGGGCGAGATCTCAATCCGATACTTCAGGACATCGGCCTCGCGATACATCCGCCACTTCTTTACTTGGGTTATGTTGGCTTCTCGGTTTGCTTCAGCTTTGCCGTTGCTGCTCTCGTTGAGGGAAAGATCGACGCTGCGTGGGCGCGCTGGGTTCGGCCATGGACGCTCACTGCCTGGATATTCCTAACCGGCGGGATCTCGATGGGCTCTTACTGGGCGTATTACGAACTTGGTTGGGGAGGTTGGTGGTTCTGGGATCCCGTGGAAAACGCATCTTTCCTGCCTTGGTTGGCGGGTACCGCATTGCTGCATTCCGCAGTGGTGATGGAAAAGCGCTCGGCCCTGAGAATCTGGACGCTCTTGCTGTCTATTCTCACCTTCTCGCTTTCGTTGCTGGGAACCTTTCTCGTCCGATCGGGGGTTTTGACGTCGGTTCATGCTTTCGCCAGCGATCCTGCACGAGGCGTCTTTATCCTGATGATCCTCATAATGTTTATTGGAGGTGCGCTATCCCTATTCGCGCTGCGCGCCAATAGGTTGGCGCCCGGCGGGCTGTTTCATCCGATTTCGCGCGAGGGAGCCCTGGTTTTCAACAACCTTTTTCTGGCAACCGCAGCCGCGACGGTCCTGATCGGGACGCTCTATCCGCTCGCGCTCGAGGTGGTAACCGGCGAAAAGATTTCAGTTGGCGCCCCCTTCTTCAATCTAACCTTTGTCCCGCTGGTGGTTCCGTTGTTGCTTGTGGTCCCGCTCGGCCCTCTTCTTGCCTGGAAGCGTGGCGATCTCTATGCCGTCTCGCAACGCTTGTACGTTGCCTTGGGAGCAGCGCTGCTGGCGGCACTCATAGGCTTCTTCATGGTTGATGGAACCAACGCGTTGGCCGCCTTTGGAGTGGGGCTCGCATTCTGGTTGATGTTCGGGTCGCTTACCGACATCGCACTCAAATCTGGCATAGGAAACCTCAGACTCTCAGTCGTCTGGAGACGCTTAAAGGGTTTGACGCGCTCGATCTATGGGACGGCCTTAGCACATCTCGGGCTGGGCGTTACGGTGCTGGGCATCGTCGCCGTCACATCGTTGGAAATCGAGCGGATTGTCGTCATGCGTCCCGGCGATACATTGACGATCGCGGCCTATACACTCAGTTACAAAGGCATTTCGCCCTATCAGGGGCCGAATTTTTCCGAGGATCGAGCTCAGTTTGAATACTTCGATAAGGCTGGTCGCCTCCGGGGTGAAATCACCTCATCAAAGAGGCTCTACACTGCGCGCCAAATGCCGACCACCGAGGCTGGAATTGCTACGCGTGGCTTTAGCCAGCTCTACGTATCAATAGGCGACGTCACACCCGGCGGCGGTCTAGTGGTGCGCGCATGGTGGAAACCGCTGATTTTGCTTATCTGGCTTGGCGGTGCGGTTATGATGCTGGGCGGCACTCTATCACTTTTGGATCGAAGACTGCGAGTCGGGGTACCTTCAGCGCGCAAACTGAAAAGTGCCGTCCCGGTGAAGGCTGTAGCATCATAGATTCAGCCCCCTGTTTCATGTGCTCGATCTTGCCACCAGCGAGACGGTCGACTGGATCTAGGCACACGGATGGCTTCCCACCGCTTGGGAGGGAGGCAAACATAATGTCTGGAGTCATCGAGACCACCGTCTATCATCTCGCCGAATTGACGGACACGGCTAACCAGCGACGCTCACACTCGACCTTCGGCGGCAAGACGCCCGACGAGGTCTATGCTACGGCACAAATGACGGAGCGATTAGCGGGGAGAAACGAACCCGATCCACCTGAGCCAAGCCGCCAGACTGTCTCACCAGCCGGCACCACCTCAATTCACTCTGGCCTGGCCTCACGCGGCTTGAAACTCTTCAGCGTTTAGGAACGCCTTCTCCTCCGAACTGTCCAACAGCGACGCGATCTCGTCACATGTGCGCGTGACCGCGAGTTTCAGCGCCTCATCGATATGAACATAGCCCTGAGTTACACTCTGGGCCGCATGGCCGAGCAACGCCCGGATCGTCAATTCGGAGAATCCAAGATCTCCCGCAACGCTTCCGAACGTGTGTCGTAGAGTATGGGGTGTTACGCCCTCAATTCCAACGCTTGCACAAAGTCTAGCTAAGCATGCCTTACTAGCTGTGAAATGGCCGTCGCCGACATCAGACGGGAAGACATAGGGACAGTTCTGTTGCACCGGCTGGCTGGCAATTAGCTTCGCTGCAGCAGGTCCGATCGCGCGGACCTGTGCGTCCCCCTTGGTATCGGGAAAACTAATGTAGCCTGCATCCGCGTGAATCCAGGCGCGCTGCATCGCTTGGCCTTCGGAAATACGAAAACCCGTGAGCAAAAGAAGCCGGACGATTGCGAGGCCAACAGGATGTTCGCCATTGCGCTCCGCATGCCGCATTGCCATGCCAAGCTTCTTGATCTCAGCCACACTCAGGCGTCGGGTCTTCCTTTTGCCCGCGAGCTTTCGCGCACCACGGCTTGGATGATTCTCGATCTTGCCGAGACGGGCAGCATGACCAAGGATAGCCTGAAGTGTCCCGACTGCCCGAGACGCAACGCCAGGCCCGCCGGCGGCAACGCCGCCGCGGCCTTTGCCTCTCGATTTGGCTGTCTTTCCGGCAACGATGTCGGATTGCATGCCTTCGATGTCGGCGACCTTCAGGGTGTGAGCCAGGCGATCGCCCAAGAGCGGCTTGATGTGCGTTTCGATGCGACTCTTGTCCATGCCAAGTGTCGACTTCTTGATCGGTCGATTGCGGCGTCCAAGGATGCGTCCCGCTTCCGCCTCTGTAAGGTACCAGTCGCAGAGCATCGCAACAGTTGCCTGATGGTGGGGATCATCATCCGTGTCGGCCGGATCCTCTCCAGCGGCAATGGCGCCAAGCTTGATCCTCGCCTTGTCTCTTGCTTGTTCGACGGTAATCACGCCGAAACGACCAAGGTTGATACGCCGCTCTTTGTTGGCAGTGTTGCGGTACTGCAAAATGAATGTTTGCAGACCTGAGGGGAGCAGGCGTACCCCGAAGCCACGCAATTCGCTGTCCCATAGAAAAGACTGCTTGCCTTTTGCCGGCGGGTCCATCGCCTCAAGCGCCCTTTTGGTAAGTTTGGCCATAAGGACCTCCCCTAACTGCATCATCGAAGTTTGCTTACAATAGCACGACGCCTTCGGCTTTGTAAGCAAATTGTAAGCAACACAGGGAAATCAGCAGGCATGAAACGGCGACAGACGGCGATCTAAATTCTGGTTTTGCCTTATATTAACGTACCTTAGACAAGTGCTGGATATAGCAGAGTGGGTAGATAACAACCTTGCCAAGGTTGGGGTCGAGGGTTCGAATCCCTTCGCCCGCTCCAGTTTTCCGATCAGATAAGCAACAAAATCCCGGCTTTCCGGGATTTTTGCTTTTAAGGCGTATTTTGCGTCAGCTAAGTTCCACGGTTTGCCAGTGCGGATTACCGCAGGATCGCGAGTTCAGCCGACTTGGAACCAATCGCCAGCTGAACCCTTAATTTGCTAAAAGTGCAGCGTGTCAGGTCACCACGTTTTCTTCGTAAGTCTTTTTCACCCCCGGCACACAAAGGCAGGCTGGCACGATCAGAACGGCGATAAGCATCATCGCTACAAAAGTTGCGTGCAGGGCATGTTGAAGCGCCAGCCGAAGCTCCTGTTGATCAATCAACATCTCCGCGCCGTTCAACAGATCCCGAAGTTGGTCTGACGTAATCGCTTCGCCATGATTGGCATTGGCAAGACCATAGGTCAGCACCGCACCAAGAATGGCCGCTCCAAGCGTACTGCCCAAATTGCGCGAGAAGACGTTCGATGCCGTGGCGCTGCCGCGCTCCGACCAACTCACACTATCCTGTGTCAGGATGAGTGCCCCAATGTTGAGCAGCCCCATGCCGAAACCCATGATCAGAGAACCGGTTCCAGCCAGTGTGGCTGAACTTGATGGAGTCAGCATGACAAGCAGGGAGGTGCCAATCGGAATGCAGATGCTTCCGGCGATCATGATCGGGCGTAATCCGAACCGCGTGAACTGCCGTGATGCGATCGTGGCACCGCACGGCCAGCCCAGCAACAACATGGTCAGGGCAAAGCCCGCGACCACAGGAGAACGGTCGAGAACTGTCTGTACATACATCGGCAGGAATGTCGTCAGCCCCATGATCGACATACTGGCCAGAAAAACCGCCAGATTGGAGAAAGCGATAGGACGTTTCAGCCACAGGTCCGGTGCGACCATAGGCTCCTTCGCGCGACGTTCCTGCCAGATGAACGCAATCAGTGAAAGAGCAAAGAGAATGAACGCCAGAATTCCTTCGAGCGAAACCGCGCTCTCCATCAGGGTGAGCGCAATCATCAGGGAGGAGATGGAGACGGCGAAAAGTGCTGCGCCGAGCACATCGATCGATACCGGCTTTGTCCGCTTCTCCTCATGAAGAAAGAGAAGAAACCCCGACGCCGCCAGAATACCGACCGGCACATTAATCCAGAATACCCAGGCCCAGCTCAAATTGTGAATGATGAGACTGCCAAGCAACGGACCGACAACGGCTGACAATGCCCAGACGCTGGCAAGATATCCCTGAACCTTGCTGCGCTGCGCTCCGGGGAAAAGATCGGCCACCACGGTCATGGCCGCAGGCTGGATTGCCCCCGCCCCGATGCCCTGCAACAGCCGGAAAACAATCATTGAAGGCATCGACCACGCGAAACCGGCCAGCACCGAAGCCGTCAGGAACAGCGCAATACCAAAAACAAGCACCGGCTTGCGCCCGTAAATGTCGGCCAGTTTGCCAAACACGACTGTCGTTGCTGTCTGTGTCAAAAGAAATGACGAGAAAACCCAGGAGTAGAGATTGAGCTGGCCCAGCTGCGCCGCGATCTGCGGCATTGCCGTCGACACAATCGTTGCCTCGACGGCGATCATGGCCATGCTTGCCATAATCGCGGCAACTACAAGCCCGCGATGAGAATGTTTTTCTGTCATGGATTGCCTTCAGACCAGAACCGGTCGTCGTTGATGGAAGCCTCCTCGCCTCCGACCTGTTTCTTAGACCTGCCCGATCACCACCGCAATAGGATGCCCGTCCCGACCAGTACACATTGTTGCTACCTCACTTGGATCGGGTTCGCTCAATCGACGGAAATGTTCTACCTGCTTGTTTTAGCGCACAACTTATCGGAAAACCGTTTCACACTTTGCAGAAACGCCTAACCTCTTGGAGAATGACCATGACAAACAGCACAACGCCCTATTTTCTGGAGGATACGGACGAAAGCGAAATCTCTTCCGATGTCGCAGGCATCGGCAATTTTCTGGTGACCACCCATATCCCCATCCGGGCAGACGGTTCCATGGAAACCGGCGACATAACAGTCCAAAGCGAATGCACGCTGAACAGCCTCAAAGCATCGCTCGAAAAGGCTGGCAGCAGTCTGGCGAATGTCATTCACCTGACGATCTATCTGACTGACATCAATGAACGCCCCGCCTTCAACGAAGTTTATCTGCGCTTTTTCAAAAAGCCTTTTCCGGTTCGTTGCGCGGTCGGCGTCGCCGGGCTCGCCACGCCTGAAATGCGGGTCGAAGTCACGGCAATGGCCGTGCGCAATCAATAAGTTACGGAGCGGACGATCAGACGGTTTCGTTCAGCATATCCGAGCGTCGCGCACGAGCGACCCCGAGCTCAAGCAGGCTTCAGCGCACATTCTGCAAGAATTGCATATCATCATGCACTAATTTCATAACCTACTTCTTTGGGCTGCCTAGCCGTTGCTTCCGGGTTTATGCAATGCTCATGCATCAAACCAGAGGAGGGGTTCGATAAAATGAAAAAAATCATAACAATAATGGGTATCGCAGGCGCTATTCTGGCTACCGGATTCTCTGCCTATGCGGGAGAGACGCTGGATCGCGTCATGGAAAAAAAGGCCATGGTTGTCGCGACCAATGCTGGCTGGCCGCCCCAGAGCTTTCTGGATGATTCCAACAAGTTGGTAGGCTTCGACGTGGACGTGGCCAACGAGATCGGCAAGCGTCTTGGCGTCACCGTTTCCTTCGAAACACCAGACTGGGCAACATTGACAGGTGGTCGTTGGCAGGGTCGTTATGACGTTGGCGTCGGATCGGTCACGCCAACCAAAGCCCGCGCTAACGTCATCGATTTTGCTGGCATCTACTACTACAGTCCCTATGTCTATGTCGTTCATAAGGACAGCGCGGCAAAATCTGTCGCCGACCTGAAAGGCAAAATCATCGGTGTCGAGACCGCAACGACTTCAGAAGATTACGCTCGTCGGCAGTTGGAAATCGATGCCCCCGGCCTTCCCCCGATTGAGTACAAGCTCGAACCAGGCGAAATTCGCACTTTCGCAGATTCCATGCTGCCATTCGACGATCTGAGACTGGGTGATGGCGTCCGCATCGATGCAATCATCGCTCCAGAGCAAACGGCACAGAACGCCATCAAGAATGGCTACCCCGTAAAGATTATCGAAGGTGAATACGCTTTCCGTGAGCCGTTGGTGGTTATTGCCGAAAAAAACGATCCAGACTGGACAGCCAAGATTGGCGAAATCATCAAGCAGATGAAGTCTGACGGTACTTTGGCGACACTCACTGCAAAGTGGTACGGCAAAGACTACAGCGCCGACTGATATTACCCTTACATCAATATTGAAATGAGCCATCGTGACGATGGCTCATCCGATATGCTTTTCCTGGTGTTGCGATGACTTATCCGGCCACTTATTACAGCCAAACAAAGGCGGACGATTTCGCGCGTCCAACGCTTGAACGCGAAACAACAGCAGATGTCGCAGTGATTGGCGGCGGACTTGCAGGTTTGTCGGCCGCGTTGCAGATGTCGCGAGCTGGCAAGAAAGTCGTTGTCCTGGAAGCTGAAAGCATCGGCTTTGGCGCATCCGGACGCAATGGTGGATTTGTCAGCCCCGGCTTCGCGTCCGGTGGCGATGACATTGCTGCCCGCACGGGCAAGACGATTGCCAAAACACTTCATGAATTATCGATTGAAGGCGTCGAATTTGTTCGACAGAACATTGACACGCTGAAGATTGAAGAAGCCCAACTCATTCCCGGCATTATGAGCGTGCGCCGGTATGACGACGGTGAAAGCCTGAAACATTATGCCGAAGCGCTTCAACGCGATTATGGCTACAGAATAGATTTTCACCCGACAGCTGAAACGCGCAATATTCTGAATTCCAAACGCTATTTCCAATCGGTCTATGATCCCAATGCGTTTCATATCCATCCGCTGAACTATTTACGGGCGCTCGGTTGCGAGATAGAGCGGCTCGGCGGACGGATATTCGAGAACAGCCGCCTACTCCAATTGCTCGACCACAATGATGGCAAGCTTATAAAAACAGCCCGTGGGCAGGTCAAAGCGGGCAAAATACTGATCACCACAGGTGGCTACACCGATGGGCTCGTCAGCCGGATCAGACGGGCCTATCTGCCCATTGCCACCTATGTGATGGTGAGCGAAGAAGCGCCCGAACTGATCGCGTCGGCGATCCGCACCACGGCCGCGATTGGTGATAACCGTCGTGCCGGTGACTACTACCGTGTAATCGATGGTGGTCGCAGGCTTTTATGGGGCGGACGCATCACGACGAGAGCAGCCGATACGCCCGGTGTAGTCCGTGAATTGCGCAACGAAATGGTTGGAACCTATCCGCAGCTTGCTTCACTGAAGACAGAGTTGGCATGGTCGGGCCTGATGTCCTACGCCAGACACTTGATGCCCCAGATCGGTCAATTGGACCGCACCACATGGTACTGCACAGCCTTCGGGGGGCACGGGCTGAACACAACCGCGATCGGCGGAAAGATCGTGGCCGAAGCCATTTGCGAACAGAGTGACCGCTACAAACTCTTCGAAAAATTCGGGCTGGTCTGGGCCGGAGGCGCTGCAGGTCTTGCAGCCGCCCAGCTAACCTATTGGAAACTGCAGATGCAGGATTGGCTTGCGGAGCGAAAGGCAAGCTGACAGGGGAGAGAACATGCTCGGGAGGTTTTTTCTGACGCGGCCCGAGGCCGCTAAACGTACTGTCCAGATAGCGCTCTTTGTTATCCTGACAGCACTCTTCTGTTTCATGAATATCCGGTTCTCCGGCATAACAAACTGGCTTGGCATCGACCCGAAAGTCGCAAAAGCCGGCTTCACCAAGGCGACGCTAATCTCCTCGATACTGCTTAGTATCGTCATCTTCGCGAATTGGAGCTTCCTGAGACTTTTTCCGCGTTGGGCGCAGATCACGGCAATATGGCTGGAACTGTTCCTGCTGCTGATGATCTTCTTCTATTCATTCGATCTCTCATTTGATTTTATCGCAAGAAAGATCGGATTTCTGATCAGCCAGGGTGTCGTCACGACGCTTTATATTTCCGCAGCCTCGATATTCTTCGCAACCATTCTGGCTCTGATCGGTGCGGTGGCCAAGCTTTCTAAGAATGGCCTCATCTACGGTCTGGCGACGTTCTACACTTCGCTTTTTCGTGGCCTGCCATTGTTGATGCAGATCTACATTATCTACCTTGGACTGCCGCAGGTGGGCTATGTCATCGGACCTATTCCCGCCGGCATTCTGGCGCTGTCCTTATGCTACGGCGCCTATATGACGGAAATCTTCCGCGCAGGCATCGAGAGCATTCCCCGCGGGCAGCAGGAGGGTGCATATGCGTTGGGCCTTGGGCCCTCGCAAACCATGTGGCTGGTCACCCTTCCTCAAGCGATGCGCATCATTATTCCGCCAACCGGCAACCAGTTCATCGCGATGCTCAAGGACTCGTCCCTGGTCTCCGTCATCGGCGTTTGGGAACTCATGTATCTTGCCCGCACCCAAGGTCAGACCGAGTTCCGGCACATCGAAATGCTCATCACCGCATCGATGATCTATTGGGCCCTGTCCATCGTTCTGGAATATGCTCAGGCCAAACTCGAAGCTCGCTTCAAGCGTTCCATCGCGCGTTAAGCGCGATGGAAATCCACTTCTCATTGAGTCGCCCGATAAGGGGGACATGCTGATAAATGACAAGCAGAGCGACCATGGACAAGCGTCACGAAATTCTGTTCGAGCCGATCAAGATTGGCCCTGTTACGACGAAGAACCGCTTTTATCAGGTTCCACATTGTAGCGGCATGGGTCATCGTTATCCCGAGCACGATCTGCGGCTGCGTGAAATGAAAGCGGAGGGCGGCTGGGGTGTCGTTTCCACACAGGAAACCGAAATCCATCCGACGTCAGATATCACGCCATCCAATCAGGGCCGCATATGGGACGAGAAAGACGCCGACCGTCTCCAGAAGCTGACTGAGGCCGTCCACCAGCATGGTAGTCTCGCTGCAATCCAGCTTGTGCATAATGGTATCCACGTCTCCAACCGTTTGACCAGACTGGCGCCGCTCGGTCCCATGGACATGATTGTCGATGTGGAGGACCCAGTTCAGGCAAGAGCCATGGACAAGGCCGATATCGCCCGGTTTCGCAAATGGCATCGCGATGCCGCACTTCGCGCCAAACGGGCCGGTTTCGATATTATTTATGTCTATGCAGGTCACGACATGACCTTGCTGCAGCATTTTCTGCTGCAGCGCTACAATACCCGCACGGATGAATATGGCGGGTCGTTCGAAAACCGCTTGCGATTGTTCCGCGAGGTTCTGGCCGATACGCGCGATGCTGTCGGCGACAAATGCGCGATCGCAGTCCGCTTTGCGGTTGAGGAGTTTCTGGGCGACCAGGGCATCCAGTACAATGGTGAAGGTCGGGACGTCATTGCCGCTCTCGCCGATGAACCCGATCTTTGGGATGTAAACCTGTCCGGCTGGTCCAACGACAGCCAGACGTCGCGCTTTTCGCAGGAGGGCTTTCAGGAGCCTTACATCTCATTTGTAAAATCACTCACCAGCAAACCGGTCGTGGGTGTTGGTCGCTATACCTCACCGGATACCATGGTACAGGCCATCCGCTCCGGTGTTCTGGACCTCATCGGCGCAGCCCGTCCGTCAATCGCCGATCCATTTCTGCCCGAGAAAATCCGGAGCGGTCGCATCGACGACATTCGCGAATGCATTGGCTGCAATATATGCACGGCCAGCGACAACACCGTTGCACCATTGCGATGCACGCAAAACCCGACGATTGGCGAAGAAGCGCGCAAGGACTGGCATCCGGAGAAAATCAGCAGGTTGCAGGCCACCGAGAAAGTTTTGGTGGTCGGCGGAGGACCAGCCGGTCTGGAAGCCGCTCGCGCCATGGCCGAACGCGGTGCAGAAGTCATCATAGCCGAAAAGCATACCCATTGGGGTGGGCGCGTCACGGAGGAAGCTGCCCTCCCCGGACTGGCAAGCTGGGCGCGTGTTCGCGATTGGCGCATGATGCAATTGCAGCGCGCGACCAATGTGGAGATGTATCTCGACAGCCAACTCGATGCCGACGAGATTCTGACTTACGGAATCCCGCATGTGGTGCTGGCCACCGGAGCGCACTGGCGCGCGGATGCAGTCGGTCGCTCGCATCGGCAACCTCTGGAAACACTGGAAGGACGCACGCTGAGCGTCGACGCTATCCTGAAAGACAAAACATCACTCGATGCGTGCCACGGACCTCTGGTGATATTTGATGATGATCGTTACTACCTCGGATCGGTTCTGGCCGAGCTGGCCGTGAGCCGCGGTATTGATACGACATTGGTCACGCCAGCGCCGATCGTGGCTCCCTGGACGGAACACACGCTTGAACAATCAAAAATTCAAACAAGATTGATAGAACTGGGTGTCAGGATAATCCCGCTGCATAATCTCGCAAGACAAACATCGGACAGTCTGTCGGTCGCATGTGTCTATTCCGGCAGGGAAACCGAGGTTCCATGCAGCACACTGGTACCAGTGACCAGCCGCCATCCCAACAACACGCTGCAAGCTGCTTTGGAAGCCCGCAAAAATGACTGGCAAGATGCGGGCGTGATATCCGTCACAGCGATTGGCGACTGTTACGCACCATCTATCATCGCAGCTGCGGTCTATAGCGGCCATTATTACGCCCGTAATTTTGGCGCACAGGCTCCGGAAGATATGGATATGTATCGATAAAGACCCATCCGGTCGGCCAGCGTTCTATTGATAGGCGAGGCTCGAACAGGTGTAACGGCGCAGGCGTTCAGACCGTCAAACAGCAGCTATAAACGGGTGGCCCCTGTGACCTTTAGTCTGGACGAACCAAGAGCTTGAATCTGGCTCACCACGGCATGCGATTGGTCTCGCATCGCCGATGGGGTCATGCCGAAGTGCTGGCGAAACACCCGATTGAAATAGGAAAGATCGCCAAAGCCAACCTCGTAAGCAATTGAACTGATCGAGCGATTGTTCTGTCGTGAAACACGCAGTCGGGCCATATCCAGTCGACGCTCAAGCACGTAACGGGAGAACGTCGTATTCTCAGCCTGAAAAAGCTTTTGGACCTGACGGGCAGTAACGCCAAACCTTGCGGTAACCGTACCAAGATCGAAGGTTGCATCCGACAGACCAGTCTCGATGAAAGCTTTGATCTGCGAAAGGTTCAGACCTGAGCGATGTTTACGGTGATCGTCCCGGAGAAACTCCAGAACCATTGGCAACACCTGTCGGAAGTGCGCCGCGATCATCTCGGCTTCGCCGGGCGCGTGCGTGCCTCGCATAAGCAGATAGGCACCATGCGTAATAAGGAGCTTTAATGGTGGATAGGCCTTCGGTATTGGGCGCATCAAAAAGTTTTTCACGGCCTGTTTTGAGACCGGAAAATAGCTCACAGGCAAACGTCCACAATCGACACGTCCGCCTTCAGGGAGCCACCATTCATACGCCTTGTCCGGCGACAGAAAAACTACGTCACCCGGCAACAGGTTCAATGTCTCACCGGATTGTCGGATGCGAAGCGCTCCTTCCATGCTTCGCACCATAAGCAATTGATCGGCCGAGCATCCGCCTTTACCCCGGATCAATATCTCGCAACTCGGAAAATAGCAGGTCATGATCCGGAGCGGATCTACCGAGCAGTAAATACCCCGGACAGCACCCTGTGCAGTTGCGCCCACGACCAGCGAGACATCTCCCACAATCTCAGTGAGCGCCGAAGCACAGAGTTTGCAGTCGGTTTCATTCCCGATATCGGCAATATGAAAGTGCTGCGGAACTATCGTTTCGATCTGCTTAGACGGAATCATGATGCATCCTTGCAACACGGGTAAATGACCAACGGTCAGTTCGTCCTGGTCCTATCAATTTTCGCCAGGAACCAAGCCGAACGCACAGGCCACCCTATAAAGTTGACAATAATAATCTAGTTTAAACGACTTTCGCGGAGACGGCCAGTCCTGTCTCCGTCGAATGAAGGCGGGACGACAAAAGGAGACCTTCATGGATCACCCTCATGACCGGGCACCATGTCCTTTGCGTCCAGGGGCGACTGTAACAGATTGATGGAAAACCGACGCCACGGATTGGCCATCCATCGGATTCCATTGACTATTCTCACTTGGGGAAAAACATGAACAGGCAATTCATAGTTCTGCTGCTCTCAGGCTGCGGATTTACGACGGCAGCGTTTGCACAGGAAACTGCAGGCAACGACGCAGGGGTTACGCGGCTGGACCAGATTATCATCACTGCCGGACGCAATGAGAGCTCAATTGCCGCTGTTGCTCAATCCGTTCAGGTGATTGATCGGGAACAAGTCGAAGAAGCGATGCGAATCTCGCCGAATGCCAGCGACTTGATTTCGCGCCTGGTTCCCGGTTTCGCACCAAGCAACCAGACCATATCCGGCGCGTCGGAAACATTTCGTGGTCGTAGCGTTCTGATCATGGTGGACGGTGTGCCCCGCAACACGCCACTGCGCGACCTGTCACGCATCCTGTCGATGATCGATCTCAATTCTGTTGAACGCATTGAGGTCGTGAACGGAGCTTCAAGCCTCTACGGTGCCGGCGGGACAGGCGGAACGATCAATTTCATCACCAAGCGGGGCACCAGCGATAAGCCGACCGTCACGGTACGCACCGGCCTTTCCGGCTACACGGAAAACCTTGGCAAATCGACCGCGCCGGAAACGAGCATCTCCATTGAGGGTCGAAAAGACAAGCTCGACTATTACTTCTCCGGAACCGGCGATTGGACCCGCCGCACCTATGACGGACATGGCAATGAAATGCCATCCGACGCCATGCTTGGACAAGGTGGCGGCGACAGGACGGTCAACGGCAATTTCTTCGGTGTCGTAGGCTATGAAAGCGGTCCGCGCCGGTTTGAAGTCAGCTTTGACTGGACCTACGCCAAGCAGAAGCCGGAATGGTTCACCAACTACACGACGAACCCGGTTTCACCGAGATTCGGTGCAGCCTATACCGGCGAACCACTTCGCGAGGATTCCAAGTATCTGACTGCGAAATATACCGATCAGGATTTTGCGCTCGGCAATCTTGAAGTGAAGGCTTTCTATAACAAGATCTTCAAACAGTCCCCGTTCACCGAACTTTCGGCTGTGAACACTCAGGTCTATTATTCGGGAAATCCCCGACAGCCGACCGCATGGTTCAACCAGTCGAAATATGACTTCGACCGGACAGGCGTGAACATGACCATCACGACACCGATGGATTTCATCACCAATGGCAGCAAGCTGACCTGGGGTGTGGATTACGCTTACGACAAGGTGGCGCAGACACTGCTGAACGACGAAGATGCTATCGCCCCGATGACGCAGAATTCCATCGCGGCTTTTGCGCAGGCCGAAGTTCCCGTCACGGAACGGTTCCGTTTGCAGGGCGGCGCGCGTTTCGATCAGTTCTACCTCGATGTGAATGATTTCACGCGGCCTACAGCAGTTGCCTGGCCTGCGCGGTCACTGGCGAATATCTATCCGGCGATCAGCGTTCTTGGTGGTTCGTTTGACTACAACGCATGGACCTTTAACGCTGGAGCCGTGTACGACGTCACGGAAGAGGTGCAGGCCTTCGGTAATTTCTCGCAAGGCTACAGCCTAACGGATATTGGCGCATTTACACGCCGCGCGGGTGTCAATTCACTTGCAGAAATCTGTGATGCCTACGGCTCGATAGCTGCCATCTATGGCTGCCGCGGCACGCCTGACTACACGATCAGCTATGCCGACATCGCGCCAAAGCCTCAGCTGGTCAACACTTATGAAGTGGGTCTGCGCGGCGATTGGGGCGATCTTCGCAGCACTGTGAGCAGCTATACTTCCACCTCCAAGGATGGTGTGAACTATGATATCGCGGCAAACCGCGTAAGCCAACAGAAGGAACGTATCTGGGGCGTGGAGGCACGAGCCGACTACGACATCAATTCGATGTTCACCATCGGCGGTCTGGTTGCCTATCAGGAAGGCAAATATGACGCCAACCGGGATGGCAGCATCGGTTCGGACGAATACCTTCCCAATAACCGTATTCCAACCACATGGAAGGGGCTTGCCTATACCACGGTGTCGTTCGAAGGCGGGTACAAGGTCCGGGGGGAAGTTGAATATTTCTCGGGTCGCGACCGTATCAAGGGTCAGCAGATAGACGACGCTACATTGGTGAATATGGCGTTCTCGAAAACCTTCGAGAACGGCAGCGAAGCAAGCCTCGCCGTCCGCAACGTCTTCGACACCTATTATATCAACCCCACGGCAACAGCCACGCGTAACGCACCTGTCGTAGGGCTGGGGCGCAGCGTTTTCCTTTCCTATAAAGTGACGTTCTAAGGCAGAGCCGGGCGATGAAGATGCTTTTCAGCACCACGGCCTGCCTGGCAGGCCAACACTCTCACAAGGGCAATCGATGATGACGATTGCCCCCTCTTCCATCGCCCGCCCCTCATCACGGACACGGTTGTTCTGTGTCCTTGCGGGGCTCTATCTGGCTCAAGGCATTCCGACCTATCTGTTTGCTGCCGCCCTGCCTCCCATCTTGCGGGAACAGGATGTGTCACGCACCGCAATCGGCATGTTTTCCATTCTGCTTCTGCCCATGGTCCTGAAGTTTGCATGGGCGCCTTTGGTCGACCGTTTCAGGCCATGGGCACGTTCTCACCGGGCTGGCTGGGTTGTGCTTACGCAAAGCGGGATCATCGCGGCCATAGTGTGCCTCATCCCGCTAGGTCCGGATAATGTCACCGGAATTTTCATTGTCGGCTTCATTGCATCGCTTTTGCTCGCCACACAGGACATCGCAACCGATGGCTATGCTGCAAAATATCTCGACGAGGCAGACAGACCTCTTGGCAACGCCATCCAGGGTGGTGCGGTTGCATTCGGCGTGCTGATCGGCGGAACGCTGGGACTGGTTCTTTATCACCATGCAGGCTGGACGATCATGCTTGGCACGATCGCATTTCTTTCGCTCATTCCTTTGATCGCCGCCTTATCGATGCGGGAAAACGACCCCGCACCTTTGCTCGACGGGCGGGCTCTTTCACGTCCCTCGATCATGCATTTCCTACGCCGCGCCGAAGCACGGCAGATTCTGTGGATTGCACTGATCTATCGGGCAAGCGAAGGGCTGATGAAAGCCATGGAGGGACCCTATCTGGTGGATGCGGGCGTTCCGCTCGACGTGATCGGCTATCTGTCAGGTGCCGCCGCCGCAACCGCAGGCATTGCCGGTTCTGCCATCGCCGCCGTTCTTCTTCGTCGCAATGGTGTCGCCGCAGTGCTTGGGCTTCTGGGGAGCTTGAGAACAATCTGCTTCCTACTGTTCACCCTGCATGCTTTCGGCGCACTGGGTGGAATCTGGCCGCTTTACGGGGCATCGGCATTTCAGACGATCATCCGGTACATGGAGATCGTTGCGCTCTACAGCCTTTTCATGAGCGTCACATCGCCCGATCAGCCTGGAACCGATTTTACGATCCTCGCCTGCGCACAGATTGTTGTCTATCTCGCCGGTTCTATGGCTTCCGGCATTCTTGCCGATCGCATGGGTTACGGTCTTCTCTTCGCTCTGGCCGCGGCGCTTTCAGGGCTGGCCGTTCTCGCCACAATTAGGATGCTCAAGACACTACCGAGGACAGGCGTTGATGCCATTGGCAGGCGGCCGTCATGATCCAGCATCCCTCTTGTTCTTCATGTATCTCGGGCCTTCATCGAGAAGGCGAGAAGCGCTGCCATGCCAGCAAGGATCGCGCTGACAAAAAGCGGTGCCTGCGCAGAGACTGTAAAAAGATAGCCGCCAGAGATCGCGCCCGCTCCCTGGCCAAGTACGTGAGCACTTGCAAGCCAACCAGCCGCAGCCCCCTGTTCTCCCTGTTCCATCCGTCCGGTGAGCCATCCAAGATAGTTGGGCGTAGCAATCGCCATTCCTACTCCGGCCATCACCAGTCCGCAGAGATTCACATATGCGAGGGGTACCGCCACGAGCAGGACACCAGCAGCCAGCAGAACTGTACCGAGGATAACGCAGGTTCTATTGTCGAGCCGCAACCGGGGAATGACCAGTATCTGCGTTGCGATCATCGCAAGCGCCACGACGATCAGCGTGATCCCCGCAGCAGCGGTCGCCTCGGCCGGACCGACGGCAAGATGCAGTTGCAGCAGCGGCCCGAGGATCATCTGAACATGTCCGAAGGACATCGTGACCAGAAATCCAAGTCCGAGGAATGGCAGCAGGCGTCCGTCGAGTGGAGAAAGATATGCCCGACTATCGGAACGCGGACCAGCTTTGCCGACAGTGTCGTTTGCAGCAGGCGCCAGCAGGAGACTGAGCGGACTTGCAACGAGCAGCATAAGTGGCAGAAGCGGCATGACACTGGCGGTCACCGCCGCAGCCGAACCCAGAATGCGGCCAATGCTGAGCCCGGCGCTGAGCCGTGCCAAGGCAACGGTGCGCTCCTTTTGCGGCAACAATCCGGAAATCCAGGCTTGAGCAATCGGCATAATTCCAGCGGATGCCGCCCCATAGACGAGGCGCGATACTACGAGCAAACCGAGAGCCGGCACATAGGGCAGTGGACCCGCCACCATCAGCGCCAGAAAGATGAGTTGCGCCAGCAGAAGTACGACCCCCAGCCAATACAGAGCGCGACGCGCTCCAATTCGAGCGCCGAGCATTCCACACAAGGGAGCGCTGGCAACGAAGGCCACGGCACCAAGCCCCGCTGTAAGACCGATCTCACCTGTTTGCAGACCCGTCGCAGTCGCGATGAGAGGGACAAGCGCAATGAATGCTGTCTGATTAAAACCGATAGTCGAAACGGCAACCGAAAGACGAGAAGACATTTTAAGCGCCGTATCATTGAAACCCATGGAAATCACCGCATGTTTAATTTTCGATATCGGTAGCAATGTCTGCATAGTATGTAAATAAAAAATCATAACTATTTCGGAGAAGCGAAATGAACAGAGTAATTAATACAAATTACTTCGCTGTATCGGAAAGTATATTCATAAATTCTCTGAAACGAGAATGGAAAAATTGGGAAATATTGGAGGGACTCCCATCACCTGCTGGAGGTACAACAAAAAAATACTTACTTCTGAAGCTTCTGGCATCAGATATCGAGGTCAGGGTGCCTGTGACTTTCTGGTCGCTCGCCGGATATCATTGCTTCGGCGCGCCTATGTGGAAATCCAATGGCGACCGGTTGGAACCTATAAGTTTGCCAGAACTCGCGCTCCTGCTTCTCAAAGAAAATGAGATCGGCGGCAGCGTTTCACCCAATGCGAAACTACTCTTCCAGCAAAGAGTGCTGGACAGCACGCGCTCAATTACCGACCTCCTCCGGGAAACCGCCGATGAACGACCTTTTGTTGAATCAGACCCTGATTTCATCACGGCCGAAAAAGCGTTGCGGTTCGGTCATGCGGTACATCCGTTTCCACGCAGCCGGGATGAGTTCACCGATGAAGACAACCGCCGGTTTGGCCCGGAATATGGCAATGCCTTTGCTTTGCGGTGGTGGGCTGTCGAACCAGAACTGCTGGCACAGGGAGCGGCTGATGGCTTCGACGTTGCCGAAGCTATCGTATCCATTGCGTCGGATTCTCGACTGATTGAAAAAGCGGCCGGGCGACCGCTCATTCCGTTGCACCCATGGCAGGCGTCTCGCCTGTCGCTACGCCCGGATATCCAGCAACTGGAACGTCAGGGCAAGTTGATCGATCTCGGCAGCAGCGGCCCTGACTGGCGCGCGACAAGCTCGTTGCGCGCGATATATTCTCGCGAGAGCGACTGGATGCTCAAATTTTCGCTCAGCCTCCGGCTTACCAATTCGCGCCGCATCGTAGAACCAAGCGAATGCCTGCGGGGCATTAACGTCCATCGGCTCGTAACGGGAACAATCGGCAAGGCCCTGAAAGAACGTTTTCCGGATTTTCACATTATGGGTGAACCCGGCTGGATATCCCTGCGTTTGCCGGACGGCTCCATCGACAATGAAACAATTACAGTTTTCCGGGAGAATCCGTTTCGCGGAGAGCAGCAACCGCACGCGGCCGTCCTTGCAGCGCTTTGCGAACGTCACCCGGATGGAAATGGCAGCCATGTCGCAGACCTCATACGCCGGATCGCCGCGTCGGAGGGAGCCCCAGAGACTGATGTAGCGAAGCGCTGGTTCGAACGCTTTCTGGATGTTGCCATTGCGCCCTTCATGATTGCCCAAGGCGATTACGGCCTGCTTTTTGGCGCTCATCAGCAGAATCTCGTTCTTGGCCTCCAGGACGGTTGGCCGAATGCGCTCTATTTCCGTGATTGCCAGGGGACAGGTTACGTCCGCTCGTTCTTGCCGTTTCTGCGCGAACATCTGCCTGAGGCAGGTGCTGCTACCGACCATGTCTTCGGCAGTGACGAAGCTGCTCAACTGATTGGATACTATCTGTTCATCAACGGCGTTTTCGCACTTATCGCCGCGCTGGGCTCGGCGCGTTTCATTGATGAAAATGAACTTTTTGCGGCCCTGCAACGCTTTCTGGAACAGCTACACAAGCAGCCTGTGCGGGACAAGACCGCGCTGGATTATCTCCTTTACAGCCCCACGCTGGTAGCCAAGGGAAATTTCATGATCTCGGCTGGAAACGTCAATGAAAACACCGACGTGACCGATCCCCTCGCCTCTTACATCCAGTTTCCCAACCCCCTTTCGACACGGTGAAGCCATGAATGTTCAAACGAAGAGTAGTGACTATCAACGCCTTCCGCCACACGCGGAAATAGGTGGTGAATTATCCTGGCATTATTGCGCGACGAATTCCGAGCGGCTTGCGGCAAGGCTGGACAAGAGTGGACGTATATTCCTGTTCGGAGAAGCCGGAGCGTTTCGCGCCGAAGCAAGCCTCATCTTCGACCGGCAGACAATCGCACTGCAAGATGTGAGGCTCGATCCTTTGCATAGCGATGCGACCATGCTGCTTGCTGCCGTGTTGGATGCCGTCTTTCTGCGTTTTCCCGACATTGCGGCTTTGACACTACCACCAGCCAGCGAACTTGCTCCAGTCAGCGCCTTAGCTCTGCGGGAAGTCGAAGGTTTGGCCGTAGTGGATCGCTGTGTGTTACGCCAGTTGTCGTTGCTGTGGCGCAAACAGGCTGCCCATATGCCTTATCCCAGCATCCGATCAGCACTCGGTCCCGCTGACCGGCTGCCATTGCTTCGTCCTCCCCGTCCATCCGGCATATTTTACGAACGCTGGATACCTGATCTGAACAAGACTGTTTCCTTCCGCCCCATCGATCGTCGTACGGATCTGGACTTGTTCTACGGCTGGATGAATCAGGGACGCGTCTCCTTTTTCTGGGAGCTGGCGCAAAGTCCAGAGGCACTTGAGACCTACCTCGCAGATCAGGAGCAGGACCCGCATATCTTTGGCGTCATCGCGAATTTTGATAACGAGCCGACAGGCTATTTCGAATTCTATTGGGCACGTGAAGACCGTCTCGGTCCACATTATGAGAGCGAAGATTTCGATCGCGGCTGGCATGGCCTGATTGGCAATCCCCGGCACCTCGGCCGCCCCAAAACGCTCGCGCTTTTCCGCTCGGTCACCCACTATCTTTTCCTTGACGAGCCTCGAACCCAACGCATCGTTGGCGAGCCACGGGCATCCCACCAGAAGATGCTCAGCTATTGCGCAGACGTGGCCTATGACAAGGTGAAGGAATTCGATTTTCCTCACAAGCGCGCCGCTCTGGTGTGTTGTGAACGGGACCGCTTCTTCAAGGAGGTGCCGTTATGAACCGTCAACCAGTCTCCGGGGCTCTTCTTGGCCCGCTTCCGGGCCGCAAAGCGGTTGACGACGAGATATGGGGAATAGTGAACCGAACAGCTATTGCCAAAGCCATCTCGGAACTGTCGTATGAGGAAGGCTTTGCGCCTGTCGCCTTGAACAAGGCTGAAACGATGTGGACGCTGACGCTTGGCGATGCTGTTTCCTATCGTTTTGAAGCACGCCGTCGCATCTGGGGACAGCTGCATATCGATCCGAAAAGCCTCGTGCGGGCGACATCGACAGAAGAAGCTGTGGCAAATGACGCAGTCGGCTTCCTCGCCGAGGCGCGTGATGTTCTGGACATTTCACCAGCCACTTTCTGCACGTATGCAAAGGAGCTTTACAACACGCTGATGGCGGACGCCCGTATCGTGGCACGCCGTGCCGCTTTCGATGCAAGCGAGCTGGCTGGCCTGTCCGACACGGAACTGCAAACACTCCTCGACGGTCATCCCAAGGCGCCGGCAAACAAGGGACGGCTGGGTTGGGGATTGCAGGATAGCGAAACCTACGCACCGCAATTCGATGCACCGATCCAGCTTTTCTGGCTCGCCGCCGCGCGCAACCATTGTCAGCTTGCACTTGCACACGATCTTACAGAGCCTGCGTTGCTAGCCGAATGCCTCGGCACAGGAGAACGACACAATCTGCTTGCTGCGATGAGTGACGTGGGCATTAGCCTTGACACGCATATGCTGCTGCCCGTCCATCCCTGGCAATGGCAATCGATGATTGTCAGCCAATATGCCAGCGAGATTGCTGCCGGGCGACTGGTACCGCTCGGTTGTTTCGGCGATACCTACATTGCGCAACAGTCCCTGCGAACACTTGCCAATCAGGTTCGCGGATACGCGCATCATGTCAAATTGCCGCTTACCGTCCTGAATACGTCTGCCTGGCGTGGCGTTCCCGGAAAATATATGCGGATCGGACCGGCGCTGTCTCACTGGCTCGCGGAAACAACCAAGAGTGACCCGGTGCTGAAAAATGTCCGGATTCTGCAGGAAGTCGCCGGTGCGTTTTACCCTCATCCGCACTTCGCAACACTGAAAGGCGCGCCCTATCAGTTTTGCGAGATGCTGGGGGCCATCTGGCGGGAGAGTCCGGAAAAGCACTTGCCGCACGGTTGGCGCCCCATGATGATGGGAGCACTGGCGCAGTCTGATAATGCGGGGCGTCCTGTTATAAGCGCCCTGATCGAACGATCCGGCCTGTCCCATGATCAATGGCTCGAACGTCTCTTCGAGGCAATCGCGGTCCCGCTCTACCATTTCTTATGCTGCTATGGAGTTGGCTTCATTGCGCATGGCCAGAATATCACGCTTCTTCTGGACGGCGACATTCCTGCCGGTGTGGCGATCAAGGATTTTCAAGGTGACACCGATCTGATTGACCAAGAGTTTCCGGAGCTGGCAACACTCCCCGCAGATGTAAAGGCGACGTTGAAACGTCGACCGGCTCCCCATCTGCAGCAACATCTCCAGACAGGACATTTTGCGAGCGTACTACGGTTTCTTTCCGAAGCACTGGTCGCTCACGATAGCTATCCCGAACTATCGTTCTACACAAGCCTCTCAGCCCGGTTGAGGTTTTATCAGCAAAGCCATCCGGAACTGGCCGAGCGATATAAAATTTTTGATCTGTTTCTTCCGAAAATACCGCGCATAGCGATTAATCGCGTTCGTCTTGCGATCGGCTATGGCGACACCAATGAGCGGCCTGTTCCCGCTCTTGGTACCGAGTTGAACAATCCTCTTTACCTCGCGGAAATGGCGTCTTTCTCCTCCCAGAGGGCGCAAACTTATATCAATGAAGGAGTTTCAGTATGACACATTCCATTCTTGATCTGTGCGGAATTGGCGTTGGTCCATTCAATCTCAGTCTGGCGGCGCAGCTGGATTCAATCAACGGCGTAAATGTCCAATTTTTTGATCGCAAACCCAAATTCGACTGGCACCCGGGCATGATGCTGCCCGGTGCCGAACTCCAGACCTCCTTCATGAAGGATCTGGTTACAGCCACTAATCCGACGAGCCCGTGGACATTTGCAGCCTATCTGGTCGCCCATAAGCGGTTCTATGAGTTTCTCAACGCTGACTACGACGCCATCCCCCGCAAGGAGTTTGCGCGGTATCTGTCTTGGGCTGCAGGGAATATTCCGAGCCTGAACTTTGGTCAGAATATCCGCGAGATCACTTTTAGCGGCAATCATTTCCAGCTGGCCTTCGATAATGAGGTCCGAACGGCCCGCAATCTGTCCCTCGGTGTGGGGTTGAAACCCTATGTACCTGAATGGGCCAGATCGGTGATTGGCGATCGTGCATTCCATTCAAGCGAAGCCGTACAGAAACTGGACACGCTGAAAGGCAAGAGGATTGTAGTTATCGGCGGAGGGCAAAGCGGCGCGGAGATATTCCAGCATCTGCTGGAACGCAGAGATTCCGACAACGAGATCAGCTGGATCAGCAGGCGACCGAACTTTCAGCCGCTTGATGACTCACCGTTCACCGACGAGCATTTCACCCCGCAATACGTGGCCGAGTTTCATCAGCTTGCCGAGCCGCGACGGCACGCGATCGTCGAGCATCAAAAGCTCGCAAGTGACGGTATTTCTGCGTCGACAATCAGGGCCATATATCGACGTCTCTACGAACAGCGTCATCTGGACGGCGATGCGCTACGGGCGACCTTGCTTCCATACCGGGAAGTTCTTGACCTCAAGCAGGATGGCGCAAGCCTGTCGATCGTGATGCGCAACGGTTTCGATGGCACGATCGAGATGCTCAGCGCCGATCATCTGATCTTTGCCACGGGCTACAAATTTTCACTACCTGAATGCCTCTCTGCAATCCAGGATCGACTATCGGCTGTAGAGGGCAGATCTTTGCGTGTCGGCGCAGATTTTGCTCTCGACTGGAACGGGCCTGCTGACCGCCGGATTTTTGTACTCAACGCAGGCAGGCTTTGCCATGGCATCGCAGAACCACAATTGAGCCTGATGGCCTGGAGAAGCGCTGTCATCACAAATGCGCTTCTAAAACGCGCGCATTTCGATCTGGAATTTCCCGATACCGCTTTCCGCTGGACGTCAGGCAACCTTGATTTGAACCGCTCGGCATCCGGAATATCTTGAAGCCACACTCATCAGCCTAACCCGCGCCAACACATCCACCGGGGTTACACCATGCAGCTCCGGTGGATTGAGAATTACGCTAGCATCTAGCTGCCCACCCTTGGGGTTATGAGCGCGCTGCGGTGCGTGCGTATAGAAATCGCTTCCGCGCATCGATTTTAGGTCGAACGGTCTTCTGCGAGAAGCCGGAGCCAGCTCGCAAAGATACGAACATCGGTTATGCTTGAGAGATTTCGTGTATTTTTGTGGGAATTTGGTTGCGGGGGCAGGATTTGAACCTGCGGCCT